>WAPX01000031.1 GCA_015520485.1 Archaeoglobaceae archaeon | reverse complement strand
GTTGTTTAACCTTCAAAGCTTCCTTAACTCCTGAAAACGAGGAAGTAAAAATAATGGTTTTAATCAATAAAAAATGAGAATTTTAAGGTGGACGACCTGTGTGGAGGAGAGATTTTGCTGGTTGAGTTGTGTAGAAGGCGTTGAAAGTGGAAAGGAGGGATTTTAGCGGGGTACGGATTCAATGTACAGACGTTAACGCGAAGACGTAAAAGAGAAAAAGTTAGATCCTGTCAAATGCTCTGGCTCCCGTTAACACTGTAACGAACGAGAATATTGCGCTTGCGGCAAAATCGGTGTACGCCGGGAGGACTGAAGTACCAGCTAAAACGGCTCTGAGCCCGTCAACTCCGTAAAACAGAGGATTCAGGTAAGCTAATGGAATTACTGCAGAAGGTAGCTTTGAAATGGGAAATATCGCCCCAGAAAGGAAGAACAGCGGAAATATCACGAAATTCATTACAAGCCCAAAACCGTGAAAGTCCTTTATCAGTGCGGCGAAGAAAAGACCCATTCCCGTAAACGTTACCGCCATGAGGACGACGAAAGGTATGGAAAGCATTACTCCGCGAATGTCTGTTGAGAAACCGACCGGTATCGACAGCACTATTATTGCCATTGCCTGCACGACCGATGTGGTTGCACTTCCAGCTATTCTGCCACAGACGACGGCTACGTTGCTTACGGGAGCAACTGCAATCTCCTTCAGAAATCCAAATTCCCTGTCCCACAGAACGGAAAGACCGGCAAAGCTCGATGAAAATATAACGGCCATTCCTGCAATTCCCGGTGTTAAGAACTCCACGTAGTTCACTATTCCCTGAAACCTTACACCTTTAAATCCGAATCCCAGAAAAATCAGAAACATCAGGGGCATGGCAAGAGAGCTGATGAACCTCGATTTGGCGCGAACGAGCCTTTTCATTTCCCGCAACCAGAGAACGTAGACTGAGAGGAAGAAGTTACGTTTCATCGAACCTCCTCCCAGTAAGCTTCATGAAAACGTCTTCCAGTCCCGGCCTCTTCATGCTCACCGCTTTTACCTTTACGTCAGCCCGATTTAAAACTGAGAAGATCTCCGGTATCAGTTCGTCTCCTCTGTTTGCCGTTATCTGTATCGCCCTTCCATCTTCACCAGAAGTGACGTCCAGAGCTCCTTCAAGTTTTTCCAGCATGCTTACAAGTTTGCAAGGTTCAAAAAGCTCTATGTATATAGTGTCCTCTCCAAGCTCCTTCTTGAGCTCGTCCACACTTCCAGCTTTTACTATCTTTCCCCTGTCTATTATGGCAACTCTGTCGCACAGGTTTTCTGCCTCCTCAATGTAGTGCGTCGTCATAAAAATCGTTATTCCCCTGTCTTTCAGCATTCTTATGTAGTGCCAGACTTTCCTCCTTGTTTGAACGTCTAAGCCAAGAGTTGGTTCGTCGAGGAAAAGGACTTCGGGGTCGTGAACAAATGCCCTTGCCATTTCAAGCTTCCTCTTCATCCCTCCAGAAAATTTCTCGACGAGCTGGTCAGCCTTATCCTTTAATCCCACGAGCTCTAAAGCTCTGTTTATTTTTTCTCTTCTTTCAGCCTTTCCCATACCGTAAAGCATTGCGTGAAATTCGAGGTTTTCCCTCGCAGTGAGGCGGGTATCCAGAGCCGGCTCCTGAAAGACGACTCCAATTCTCTCCCTGACTTTCATTTTATTCTCAACGCTGAAACCTGCAACTTCTGCGTAGCCGGAATCTGGCCTATCGAGGGTTGTCAGGATGTTCGTTAGCGTTGTTTTCCCGGCACCATTTGGTCCGAGCAGCGCAAATATCTGACCTTTTTTTACCCTGAGACTCACGCCGTCAAGGGCTCTAACGCCGTCGTAGTATTTTTTCACGCCCTTAACGACTACTGCGTTTTCGTACATTGCGTTTTGTTGCTCCAGACGTATTAGATGTTTTCCGGTTGCAACACGTTATCAAGTAAAAGTGAACAAAAAACGCTGTAAAATGCTAAAATCCGAGCACCTCCGGAACGTTCTTTTCGTACGGCGGGTAGATTACACCCTTTTCTGTGATGAGAGCAGAAACGTACTCAAGCGGTGTGGCATCGAATGCCGGGTTGAAAACCTTAACGTCCGGTGGAGCTATCAGAGTTTTCCCGCACTTGATGTTGCAGTATATCAGTTCATCTCTACCGCGTTCCTCTATTACGACGTCCTCAGCCTTTTTCCCCCAGTCAAAGGTCGTTTTTGGAGCGGCCACGTAAAAGGGAATTTCGTGCTCCTTTGCGAGAACGGCAACGGTGTACGTGCCTATTTTGTTGAAGACGGCATCTCTGACAATTCTGTCCGCTCCAACGATAACGCAGTCGACCATTCCTCTCTGCATGACGATGCCCGCCATGGAATCTGTGATCAGCGTAACGTCTATGCCGTCCTGCATGAGTTCCCATGTCGTAAGCCTCGAACCCTGATTCAGCGGTCTCGTTTCGCAGGCAACGACCCTTATTTTCTTGCCCTCCTCAACTGCGGTTCTTATCACTCCCAGAGCGGTACCCCAGTCAACCGTTGCGAGTCTTCCTGCGTTGCAGTAGGTTAGAACTGTAAACCCGTCTTTGAGGAGTTTTGCTCCATGCCTGCCCATCAGCCTGTTCCTCTCAACGTCCTCGCTGGCTATTTTTTCCGCCTCACTTAAGGCAAGCTTCCTTATTTCCTCAACGTCTTCGCCTTCCAATGCCGCTCTCAAAACCCTCTCTATGCCGCAAAACAGATTTACCGCCGTCGGTCTTGTCGAAGCGAGAAACTCACCGGCTTTTTTAATGCGCTCCTTCAGCTCATCCGCACTGGAAGCTTTTTCGTGTGCAGCCAGAACGATACCGTATCCCCCGGCCGCCTCAAGAGCGGGAGCCCCTCTTACAGCGAGCCTCTTTATTGCGTCTGCGAGTTCTTCTATACTCCTGCACGATAAAATTTCGAATGTGTCGGGAAGCTTTGTCTGATCAACGAGTTTCACGCATTCCTCTTCGCTATCCCAGAATATCGACCTCGTGAACTTCATAAATCCAGCTTTTCCGGAGTGATTTAAGAAACTTGTTTTAAACCCCGTTTTACGCATGGCCGTTTTAACGTTTATTCGTGATTGCTAACGTCTAACGTGTTTCCTCAAAACTCAATTCTGTTTTCCGTTGATGCGTAGATGCCGGAATTGGTGGAGCAGGTAAATAACCCTAATTTTCAGTCAGTTCATACGTTTCTCCACCATCCTTTCCCACAATAACCCTGTCAGCAACATCTGTGAAGAGTCCGCACTCCACAACTCCTGGAATCATGCACAGCTCATTCTCGAGTTTTCCCGTGTCCTCTATCTCCCCGAAATTGCAGTCAACTATGAAGTTTCCGTTATCCGTCACCACCGGTCCGAGCTTCCCGGTTCCCTGCCTTACCCTTGGCGTGTTTTTAGAGCCGAAGCCTTTCATTATTTCTTCCAGCCTCTTAAGCACGTAACCGAGGGAGAACGGTATTACCTCCACCGGCACGGGATACTTCAGCTTTTCCACGACCTTCCTCTCCTCAACAACGAATACGACCTCTTTCGAAGCGTAGGCAACTATTTTTTCTCTTGTCAGGGCTCCTCCACCACCTTTAACGGCGTTTAGCTTTAAGTCCACCTCGTCAGCTCCATCTACGCAAAGGTCGAGCTCTGAACACTCCAGCAGGTCTAAAAGAGATATTCCTTCCTCGATTGCCAGCATCTTCGATTGATACGAGCTCGGCACTCCGAATACCTCAAGTTCCTCGGATTTTATTCTCTTACCCAGTTCTCTGAGGAAGATCTCCACGGTCGTTCCACTTCCAATTCCTATTACCATCCCGTCCTTCACGAGCTCAGACGCTTTTTTTGCGGCGGCAAACTTTCCCGATACGCTAAAACTGAAACCCTCTTTATCGTTCAGAGCCATTAAACCACCTCTTACCCGAAGAACATGTTCCAGATTTTATCTTTAAGGTGGTGGATGTTTTTTACAGCCCTTCCTCTTCTTGTGGACTTCTCTCCTTCCGTCATCTCTTTACCATCGCACATAGCAATTCCAACAGCAATAGGACTCTCCTTTCCTTCAACTGTAACGTAAACGAAATCCCCCTTTTTTATCCCTTCATCCGCCCACAGAATCCCCGGTTTCATCACGTCAGCACCGTTCATAATGTACGGCATAGCTCCCCTGTCAACAACAACCCTCCACTTCTCCGGCCTGAACTTCATGACGCCGTACACCGTGAAGTAAATCCCCCCTTCGCACTCAATGAAAACCGGTTCGCCGTTGTAAAGCAGAACGTTTAAGCTACCTGCCTCAACCCTGTCGATCGATCCCTTTTCAACGGACACCCCGTACTTCCTGATTTCTTCGAGTACATTCCTCACTTCTTTTTTTCTTAACCTCTGCACCTTCATCTTCTCTTTTCTCATTCCGACACTCCGATATTTTTAAATATTGCAGGCAGAGCAACTAAAGCATTAAAAAGCATTTCTGGAGGAGAGGCGAACATGGCAAACAGACCACTCGATGTGCTGAATAGGGCTTTAAATACCCCGGTGCTCGTAAGGCTTAAAGGTGGTAGGGAATTTAGAGGAATACTAAACGGGTACGACATACACATGAACCTCGTTCTGCAGAACGCTGAGGAAATTCAGAACGGGGAAGTGATCAGAAAGCTCGGAAGCGTTGTGATCAGAGGTGACACGGTAGTTTTCGTGTCGCCTTCTCAGTCCTGAAGAGAGGTGATCCGAATGTCCGATGGAACTGCCGCAATGGGTAAGAGGGGCAGAAAGAGGGTTCACATAAAGTGCAGAAGGTGTGGTAGAGTTGCCTTCCACAGAAGAAAGGGCTACTGCGCTGCGTGTGGTTTTGGCAGGAGTAAAAGGCTCAGAAGTTACAGGTGGGTTAACAAGAAGAAGAACAGAAATTGAATTTTTTAAGATTAAATTCCGGAAGGTCGTGATGGAGAGCTAAAAAGTTTGAAGATCTTTTAACTGGTTTGCACGGGATTTCATGTGCGGAATTGTAGGCATCTACAGCAGGAAACCTGAAATAACGACTGAAATAGCATACTGTGCACTTTTTGCGCTTCAGCACAGAGGACAGGAATCTGCAGGAATAGCTATCAGTGACAGCGAAAAAATAAGAGTGTATAAAGGAATGGGTTTGATAACGCGAGTGTTAACACCAAAAATATTGAAAAAGCTTGGAAGCGGAAACATAGCAATAGGGCACGTCAGGTATTCCACGACGGGAGAGTCAAAACTCGAAAACGCACAGCCTTTGCTCGTACGCTCCAAAGTTGGTAACATAGCAGTTGCGCACAACGGAAACCTCGTAAACTACTGGGATTTGAGGAACGCTTTAGAGAGTGAAGGAAGAGCGTTTCTTACAGATTCGGATACGGAAATAATAGCGCAGCTTCTCTCAGCAATTTTACTTGAAAACGATATAGTTGACGCTTTAAAAATTCTCGATTCAAAGCTCATAGGAAGTTACTCGCTCGTAATACTGTACAACAACACCCTGATAGCTTACAGAGACCCGCACGGCATAAGGCCTCTCTGCGTCGGAGAAGCCGACTTCGGATACGTGATAGCGAGTGAAAGCTGTGCAATAGACAGCACGGGAGGGGAGCTGATAAGAGACGTCAGGCCGGGAGAAGCCGTGATAATTCAGGACGGTGAGCTTGAGTTCGTTAAAATAAACAGGTGCAGGAGAAAAGCTTTCTGCGTTTTTGAGTACATTTACTTTGCGAGACCCGATTCTATAGTGGATGGCAGAAGCGTTTACAGTGTGAGGCACAGCATAGGCAGAGTTCTTGCTAAGGAAAGTGCAGTCGAAGCTGACATGGTTTCGCCCGTGCCGGACAGCGGAACCACATCTGCAATAGGGTTTTCCGAGGAGTCGGGAATACCCTATCTCGAAGCCCTGATAAAAAACAGGTACGTTGGCAGGACTTTCATAATGCCCGAACAGTGGCTCAGAGAACAGTCTGTCAGGCTCAAGATGAACGTCGTCAGGGAAAACGTCAGAGACAAAAGGGTAATACTCGTGGACGACAGCATAGTCAGGGGAACGACATCGAGGAAGATAGTTGACATGGTCAGAGAAGCTGGAGCCAAAAAAGTGCACTTCAGGGTAGGAAGTCCGCCGATAATATCTCCCTGTTACATGGGAATCGACATGTCAACGAAGGAGGAGTTAATAGCCAGCAACAGGAGTGTGGAGGAAATACAGAAAATAATCAACGCTGACAGCCTGTCTTACTTAAGCCTCAGCGGATTGCTAAAGGC
>WAPX01000030.1 GCA_015520485.1 Archaeoglobaceae archaeon | reverse complement strand
GTATCAGCAGATCTGCATTTTTTGAAATCTCCACCACTCTCTCACAGGGTCTCGTGTCTCCTGTGTAAACGACCTTTCTTCCCCTTCTCGCCTCTCCGAGCACCATGTCGGGTGTTATCACCCTGCCGCTTACAGTAACACTCTCGCCCCTCGCGAGTTTTGCGTAGAGAGGACCCGGCTTCAGTCCGAGTTTTTCAGCCTTCTCTCTGTCGAACTTTCCCCTCCTCTCGTCCTCTACAACTGCGTAGCCGTAGCTCTTTACAGTATGATCTGTTTTGAAAGACACGACTCTAAAGCTGCCGAATCTTACGCATTCACCATCTTTCAGCTCTCTGACCTCTACGGGAAAACTTAGGTTCTCGTAACCGAAGGCTTTGAAAACGGATGTGAGAAATTCCGGATGGGGAGAATAAACCGTTAGCTTTTCGTTTCTCTCGTTTAGAGACATCGTTTCGAGCAGACCGAATAAACCCAGAAAGTGATCTGTGTGCAGGTGGGTTATGAATACTGCGTCGAGTTTAAAACCCGTTTTTGCAATCATCATCTGCCTCTGCGTCCCCTCTCCACAGTCGAACAGCACTCTGTGCTGTCCAAACTGAATGAAGATTGCAGGCAGTCCCCTATCCACACTGGGTACAGAGCCAGAGGTTCCGAGAAATACGACTCTGAGCAACATGGCTAACTCACTTTCGGTAAACGCTTTTTCCGCTTTTTATCCGTTTATTTTTTTTGCCCAGCGCTTCTCGATACTGTTCAACCGCTAATTTTGACTGAATAAAATAATCCTCTGTCAACAACTATTTCCGGTGAGTCCCTCTCAAGAAAACGTAAGCGTGGAAAGAACTTCTACCTTCAGAAGCCCATGGTTAAGCATTCATCAGTATCAACATCTATTGCAGTCCATACAAAGATCTGTTTCTTCTCCAGTTTGAGTTTGGTTTCGTCTACTGCTATTAACCTTCTTTCCGGTTGCTTTAAGACTTTCTTAAGTCTGTGATAATAGGTTCTAACTAATTAATTCATGACTTATTTCTTCAAAAAAGAGAAAGACCAAAGTATAGTAGTCGACAAAACTTTAAACTTATTCCTCTAGAGTTTGTAGATTTGACGCAGTCTGCTAACTGGCTTATTGGGTTGCATACATTATATTTCGATATTTTTTTGTTGTTCTTGATAGCGCCAACTGTGATATCACCGGTAAAAAAATTCCGCCAAAGTTTAAATAGTGTATGGCATACATCAGAAAGGTGGTATTCATGGATGAAGTTGATAAGATTATCACCCTTTGCGGGCGAGACTGGGCAAAAATCGGTGTTGAATTCACTTTTCTCGGTGGTAAAGCTGAATGCGAAACCTGCAAACTAAAGAGAACGTGTCTCAGACTCAGAGAGGGGGCCAAGTACAAAATCGTTGGACTGAGAGATGGTACCCCTCAGGACTGCCCTCTACACGACGAAGGGGTTGTTGCTGTGGAGGTGATAGAGCTTCCGATTCTCGCACTGATTGACTCGAAAATGGCTGTTGAAGGTGCAAAATTGCATTTCGAGAAGAGGTGCAGGAGGATAGAGTGTTCCATGTACAATCTGTGCAATCCTGTAGAATTGAAAGATGGTGATTCTGTGTTTGTTGAAAGAATTATAGGCGATGCCCCTGAGAGATGCCAGAAAGGTTACTGTCTGAAGGTTGTTGAGCTGAAGAGAGAGAGTTGACTTTTTCTTTTTCTACTATTTCCAGAGCTTCTATCAGTTCTTCTGCTGTTTTTGTAAGGTAAATTGCTTTTCTCCCTGAGTTGTATTTAAGATCTAACAGGCCTGCTTTCTCCAGTTTATGTACTTTGACGTAAGTGGTTGAATAGGGAATCGACAGAATCTTTGCGAGATTAGAAATGCTTATACCCTTATTTTTTTCCACTGTACGTATCAATTTCAAGTCTCTGACGAACAGTCTAATAATCTCTCGCATAGATCGAATTTAAATTTAAGATTTATAAATTTTATGTTTTCTAACGTTTATTAAAGAATAAATTTTTCATTCGAGTATTGCTTAATATTATCACAATAATTAAAATTATTATTATCATTAGAGCAAGCTAATACTGGACAAACTAAGGCAAGTCCCACCTGTAAGAGGGGTCTCCCACTAAATATTTCTCCACTAACCTGTTTTCAAAGTTAATTCCAAAGAGGTTTGCTATGCAGAACACCATGAACGCGACATCCGTCAGTTCCTCTTCAATCGCTTCGACCTCTCCCTTTCTAAGAGCTTCGGAAAGTTCGCCCACCTCTTCCACAAGTACTGAAAGCAGGAACAGCCTACCCGATTTTTTATCCCTTTCCAGATACTTCTCAGCTATTTTTTCGAGCAACTCTCCAAACTCCATGAAACTGCTGAACCGGAATACTTTAAATACAAAGCGGTAACAATCCCTGCAATGGCTCAAAAATCTGAATACGACATGTCTGAGTTTGAAGTCTACGATCACGAATACGTGGTTGTTGGATGCGGTGCAGTTGGATTCGCTGTAATAAAAGAACTTGTCAGGAGGAACAAAAGAGTTTTAGCTGTTGACATGTCTGAGGAGAGAGTTGAGGTCCTCAGAGATGAACACTACGACGCTATAGTTGGTAATGCTGAGGATGCTGAACTCTATAAAAAGTTTGATTATTCCAAGACGTCTGCCATACTCCTTCTGATTCCTGACGTTGAAGTTGTGATAAAGGCTATAAAAGTAATAAGAAGTGTTAGCAAAGAAGTTTTTGTAATCGCAAGGGCGAAAAATCACAAACAGAAAGAGGAGCTTGAGACGCTTGGAGCTGACTTTGTAATATTTCCTTCAGAGGCTCTGAAGAACTGCGTCGTAAACGCTCTAAGCAAAATGGAATCATTCAGAAAGCTGAAAAAGCTCAGAAAAGTAATAGAAGAAGTTGGAGATGGAAAACTCGGTATATTCACTCACGATAACCCTGATCCGGATGCAATTTCTTCTGCAATGGCTTTACAGGAAATAGCAAAGAAGTTTGGAGTTGAAGCTGATATACTTTACTACGGAGAAATATTCCATCAGGAGAACAAGGCAATGGTTAACCTGCTTCAAATACCGCTCATAAGGGCAGATGAGGTGGATTTGAGCGAGTACACGAAGTTTGCTATAGTGGATGCTTCAAAACCGGGAGCGAACAACTCCATACCTCCGAGCATAAAAATAAACATCGTAATCGACCACCACCAAGTTGAGGGGGTTGAAGCTGAGTACATTGATTTAAGAACAGACGTTGGAGCAACTGCAACGATACTGACGGAGTACCTGAAAGAATTAAAAATAGTTCCGAGCAGAACCCTCGCAACAGCTTTATTCTTCGGAATAAGAACTGAGACTGACGACTTCAAAAAGAATACGAGAACTGCAGATTTCACGGCATCAGCATATCTGTATCCCTTCGTGGACAACGAGCTTATAGAAAAAATGGAAGGCCCCGCAATATCCACGGAGACTCTTGACGTTCTCGGTGCTGCAATAAAGAACAGACAAGTTTACTCGAGTTTTTTGATAAGCTTTGCTGGCTTCATAAACGACAGAGATGCCCTGCCTCAGGCAGCAGATTTTCTGCTGAGGCTTGAAGGGATTTCCACAGTTCTCGTTTTTGGAGTTGTGAAAGATACGGTTTACCTTTCAGCGAGAAACAAGGACGTGAGAATAAACATAGGTGATGTACTGAAGAGGGCTTTTGGCGACGTAGGAAGTGCTGGAGGGCATGCACACGCCGCAGGAGGGCAGATTCCCCTCGGAATATTTGGAAGCGTGAAGGACAAAGAAGCTCTGGGCAAGCTCGTTACAGAGGCCATAAAGAGGAGGTTCCTCTCAGCAATTGGAATTGAGCTTGAGTCCTGAGAAATCGTAAACAGAACTGTAAGGAACTGTAAACTGCTAAAAATTTAAACCTGAAACGTCATTCTCAGCGCATCTCTCAATCCCGGAGCCAGACCCAGCACTATCAGCACGAACTTCAGGAAGTTTACGAGGTCTCTGTTCTCCTCGACGGAATCCAATGCGTACAGCACCACTGCGAATATCACGATTTTCAGGGGCAGCATAATCCACGCCCCAAAGATCGAAATCAGAAGTCTCGGAATCACGTGCATTTCCCAGTATCCGAGAAACGTTATGCCCAGAAACGTTGCACTGCCGTCCAGCATCTGGGAGAAAAACACCGCAAGGCTGAGCCTGTTACACATCTTCCGGCAGAACCTCGAAGTGAGGACGTAATAAGCTGCCAGAAACAGAGCTGCCATGGCAAATGCTGACGGCAGAATCCACCAGTTAACAACTCTTAAGTGCGTGAACAGAAATACCAGAGTTAAGGTGGCTAAAACAGCTCCAAAAGCGCCGTAGTGAATCCAGTATTTTTCTCTCCTGAACCTGAGGGACAGAACGAAGACGGGAAAAGCTACTGCAAAAACCACCATGTATATGAAAGGGGACATGAACATGTAACACACGGGGGGTTTCATGAAGTTGGCGTCCTCCACGACCCTTATCGAAGAACCGAAAACTATGTACGGGATGTTTCCCGCCACAAAGTACTCGTCGAATTTCACGCTGTACTTTACGAGCACCTTATAAACTGCTATGCAGGCGAGAATTAACAGTATAACCCACGTAGCAGAGTTAACCGGATTGTAACCGGTTTTGTAAACTATCGAGTTTATGTAGTACTTCTTTACGAATTCCCAGAGTGCATGGGTGAGATCGGTAAAACTCATGAACTGTTTGAGAGGGGCAGGCTTTAAACGTTTTTCCCGATTGTTTTTTATTTCTGTATTGCTACGCATGTCAGGTGTCGTTATGAGACAGAGGGACTCTCACAAAAAACAGGAGAAACTGGAGAGACCGAGGGGCACGAGGGATTTTCTTCCGGAGGATATGGAGAAGAGAAGACACGTGGAGAGGATAATGAGAAAAGTAGCTGAAAGTTATGGCTACAGAGAGGTGTGCACTCCGACGTTCGAGCATCTGGAGCTATTCACGATAAAATCCGGAGAGCAGATAGTTGAAGAAATTTACAGCTTCAAGGATAAGGGTGGCAGAGATCTTGCTCTGAGGCCTGAGCTGACGGCTCCGGTAATGAGGATGTTCGTTAACGAGTGCAGCGTCATGCCCAGACCTCTCAGATTCTACTACTTTGCAAACTGCTTTCGTTACGAAAGACCACAAAGAGGGAGGTACAGAGAATTCTGGCAGTTTGGCGTGGAGCTCATAGGCTCAGATGAGCCGGAAAGCGAGGCAGAAGTAATAGCTCTTGCCAGCAGGATTCTGGACGAGCTCGGTATAGATTACGAGCTTCACGTTGGACACGTCGGCATTCTCAGAAACGTTCTCAGAGATGTTGAAGACGAAATTTCATCAAAAATTTTCAGACTCATAGATAAGGGTCAGCTCGATGAGCTGAGAGAGCTGATGCTGAGTTCAGGACTCGAGAGTTTGTATAACGACGTCGAGGCTGTAATTCAGGCTGAAAGTCTGGAGGATTTACCCGAATCTGCCGGAAAAGAGAACATCAGCAGGCTTAAGAGGGTCTGCGAGCTGTTGGACGTTTACGAAGTGAAGTATTCCGTTGACACGGGCGTCGTGAGGGGTCTGGACTACTACACGGGCATCGTGTTCGAGGTTTACGCTGAAGGGCTGGGCGCTCAGAAGCAGATCTGCGGTGGAGGAAGTTACAGACTCGCACACCTCTTTGGTGGAGAAGACGTCCCTTCAACAGGCTTCGCAATAGGCTTCGACAGGGTGATGGAGGTATGCAGATTGAAGCCTGCGGAGAAGAGGAGAGTGGCTGTAGTGCATGCAAATCAGCTCGAAGAATCGATAAAACTCGCTGAAAGGTTGAGGAGAGAGCTACCGGAGTGTGTAATCGTCACGGACGTTATGGGGAGAAACCTGAGAAAACAGCTCAGCCACTTCAGCGACTTCGATTTCGCCGTGATTGTGGGCAAAAAAGAGGTTGAGAAAGGACTTTACACGGTGAAAGACCTGAAGAGCGGTAAACAGGAAGAGCTTGACTTCGAAGAGCTCGTTAACAGGCTTAAATCCACATGTCAGGGGACGCAAAGTATATAAGCAAGAGTGGCATGGCTGAATTACTCAATAAACGTAATCGTGACCTTGACTTGGAAGTTTAGAGGTGAGGATAATGCACTGGCACGGAAGGAGTAGAAGGTCTTACACAGGAAAGCTTTACAGACCCTTCAGGAAAAAGAGAAAGTACGAACTCGGAAGGGATCAGGTGGAGACGCTGATAGGAGAGAGAAAGATAAAAAAAGTTAGAGTGAAAGGTGGAGATTTTAAGATAAAGGTTTTCAGGGATAAGTACGCCAACGTTTACGTGCCTTCGGAAGGAAAGGTCGTAAAGGCCGAAATACTCTCCGTCGTGGAAAACCCTGCTCACGTTCACTACGTGAGAAAAAACGTGGTAACAAAGGGAGCAGTAATAAAAACAAGCGTTGGAAACGCGAGGGTTACGAGCAGACCCAATCAGCATGGAGTGATTAACGCTGTGCTTGTTGAGTAAAACTAATAAAAATGCAAATTTTTTACTCCCTTCTCGAACTTGTTTTCGGGATTTTTATCGTATTTCTCTCGTCACTGGCGTTTGTTAACGCAATAGAGTTTCTCGGATACAGGCTGAAGCTCGGCAGCTCGTTCGTAGGTGCAATTCTTTCCCCGCTCTTTACGTCTCTACCCGAACTGACAGTTTTTGTCGTAGCTCTCCTATCCAACGTCAGAGGTGGAGTTGAAATAGGTATTGGAACTATTTTCGGCCAGCCGTTCATGGCTTCAAGCCTGTCCTACGGTCTTGTTGGTCTGGCCGTGCTACTCGGCTGCAAATTCGGAAAAAGAGTGGATTCGAGGATGAAGATTGATAGATCGCTCTTAACGCCCTACGCATTCGTAACTCTATTTTTCCCGCTAACGCTGATTCCCGGTTTTATCAGAGCAGACTGGATAAGAGTTCTCTTCGGCATGCTTTTTCTTCTGGCCTTTACTGCGTACATGACGCTGATGTACAGAAACAGGAGCAGTGGAATGCTAGAAGAGGCTGACGAATTGTACCTTTCTGTACTTACGAATTCTACCAATCTCGTGTTTCTCAGCCTTGTTCAGCTCGGAATAGCTGTTGTCGTTCTGTACTACGGTTCAGAAAAGCTCGTTTCAGCTGTATCCTCGCTTTCAGCCATGACCAGCATAAGCCCTCTCGGGCTCGCCCTCGTAATTATACCCTTCGCAACGGCAATTCCCGAAACCATCAGCGCTCTGATATGGGGGTACAGGGGAAAAGACACGATGAGCCTCGGTTCTCTCGTTGGAGAGAAGATACTCTACTCGACTTTTTACCCCGGAATTGGATTGCTTGTAACGGACTGGAGAGTTGACTGCCACGCCGTGTTCAGCGTAGTAACGACGACGGTTGTTTCCCTCATTCTGCTCTACTTCATTTCGAAAGATGAGGTTCCGTGGCAGGCCCTCTTTTCAGGCATCCTGTTCTTTTTCGCCTACGCAATTCTCGTATTCGTCTTTCACGACTGAGATAAAGCAAAGGTAATTAATCTTCAACTGTAAGCGAGAACATGGTCGTCAGGAGCAGGTTTGAAAAAGATATGGACGATCTCGCCTTACAGCTAACAAGCTCCTTGGAGCATGACGTCAACATATGGATGTACGATATAATTGTTGACCTCGCTCACGTTCTTGGACTTCTTAAAACGGGACATTTGCTCAAGGAGGAGGCTGCAGAAATTATCTCCGCCCTGATGGAGATTGCCCGTGAAATCGAAGAGAGCGGCGAAATGCCGGAGGGCGGGGAGGACATACACGAAGCAATAGAGGCAAGGCTGATAGAGCTTATCGGAGAAACCGGTATGAAAATGCACACGGCAAGGAGCAGGAACGACGAAATAGCAACGTGCTTAAGGCTGTTTGCGAGAGACGGACTGATTGCACTTTCCAAGGCGATAGCAGAGTTGAGAGAAGTGCTGCTCAGAAAGGCTGAAGAGAATCTGGAAGTTATAATGCCCGGCTTCACGCACCTCCAGTACGCCCAGCCAACGAAGCTCTCTCACCACTTGATGGCACTGCACGACATGTTCGAGAGGTGCTTTGATAGGTGTTTGCAAGCGCTAAGGAGGGTAAACCTGTCACCTCTCGGCTCAGCGGCATTTGCTTCAACCTCCTTCAGAATCGACAGGAAATACGTGGCTGACCTGATGGGTTTTGACGGTGTGATTGAAAACAGCGAGGATGCTGTAGCTTCGAGGGACTTCTTAATAGAGTCCGTTTTCGTGGCTGCCGAAAGCTGTTTGACTCTCAGCAGACTCGCGGAGGAAATAATTCTGTGGGCTTCCGAATTCGATTTCGTTGAGCTTCCAGAGGAGTACGCCTCCTCCTCATCCATAATGCCCCAGAAAAAGAATCCGGATGTGGCGGAGATAGTCAGAGCCAAAGCGGGAAAGCTTGCAGGTTACCTGACAGCGGCAATGGCGATTTACAAGGCCATGCCCCTGGCGTACAACAGGGATTTTCAGGAGATGAACCCCCTGCTTTACAGCAGCCTCAAAGATGTGGCTCTATCTTTCAAAGTTGTTGCGGGCATGTTTTCGAAACTGGAATTCAAGGTAGATGTAATGGAGAGCAAGGCGAACAAGGGATTTGCTGTTGCTACGAGAATAGCTGAGGAGCTCGCTAAAAAAGGCGTGCCTTTCAGAAAAGCGCACAGAATAGTTGGAAAACTGAGCAGGTTTTACGGCGTTTCAAACCTCTACGATAAAATGGTCGAGATAATGAGGGGGGAGGGAGCTGAAAGCTTCATTCCGGACGAAGAGGAATTTGCAAAATGGATGGATGTTAGAGATACCGTGAACAACAGGGACAACGTGGGCGGGACGTCTGATGAGGTCGTTAAAAACATGCTTGAAAAAAGAATGAAAAAACTGAAAGAAGACATAGAAAAGGTTGAGAGAATTGAGAAAAAAATAGATAAAGCTATTGACAGGTTAAAAGAAGAGGCTCTGAAGGCTACTGAAGTTTAACTTCTGTTAATGGTATTTTTGTTAATGATATTTTTTGTTCATGTAGATGTACACATAAGTCCCGTCCGGTAACGGATACTTGCCAATCAGCCTGAAATCGGACCTGTATTTGTTGAAGGCGCTGTACAGCTCTGCCTCAGCTCTACCGTAAACGCCTTTATGCGCTCTTGGCTCTATAACGATTACAAAGTTTATCCTGTTAAAGTTTTTTATCACGTAGTTGACAGGCAGATAAGGTCCGTTGAAGATCCTGAAAGTGTAACCCTTAACAACCCTGTAGAATTCGAGGGATTGCCCGTTGAGGTATGGGTGGTCAGCCAGAGTTATCACAACATCTCCCGGCTTTGCGTATTTTGATATCGTCTTCAGTATGTCGTTTATATGCCAGTTCTGGCTCTGCGGTTTGCTGGATATCATTACGTACGGGTTGTGGAAGTCCGGAACTGCAAACGTTGCAGAGCATATCTGCACAGCAGACAGAAGTACAATCAGACAGGTAACGATTTTGCTCAGGTTCGCTTTACCGGCTTTTAACCCGTACGTTCTGACGACATCTGACACGAATGCTCCGGTCAGCATGGCTATGTAAGGCAAAGCTGGAAGAATGTACCTGTTGTCCTTGTTGCTCAGGAAAGTCAGCACAACGTAGATCGTCAGCACGGCAAAGAGCGTGGAGTACTCGTGTCTGCTCAGCTTCTTTCGGTAAATCATCCACGCAATTCCTGCAAAGAATATCACTGTGAATATCAACCCCATGGAGAAATCGAGGCTCTTCAAGTAATACAGCCACCCGTTCAAAGTCCAGAAGGGTGGATTTCCCTCCTTACCTCCAATGTTTGCAAAGTAAACGAGTCTCCTCGTAACCACGCCCAGGTTTGGCAGGTACCACCATGAGGAGGAAATAAAAGCAATCAGTAGCGCTACAATTACGCAACCTGACGTCTCCTTCAGCCTGTTAAAGTTAAATCCGTACTCAAAGTACATTTCAGCAAGTACAAAGGGCAGGATGTACAGGAAAGCATCCCACTTCGTGAGGGTTGCGAGCCCCAGCGAGAGTCCAAAAAGTGCTGAATACTTTATGTCTCTCAGGTAGTTGGATTTGAGGAAAAAGTAAACCGTCAGAGCGACCATTGCCGTCAGAGCAAAGTCAAGCATGAACTCCCTCTGTAAAGTTAAAAGGAACGGGTAGGCTGAAACGATTACTACCGACAGGTAACCTGCTCTTCTGTCCCACAGAGTGGAGGATATACCGTAAATCGAGTAAACGAGAACGATGTAGTACACGATGTTTGTGGCTATACCCGTTTTCTCGGAGAAACCAAAGAGTATGTACATAAATGCCGATGTGAGGGAGAAAAACGGCGGATAGTAGTTGCTCACGTGCACTATCTGTCCGAAATTAAAAGACGTTATGAGCCTGTAGTAAAGGTATGAGTACAGCGTGTGAAGTGCGGGATCCCACGAAAGGGGCATGTTGTTCATGGCTATGTAATAAGCTGTCGTTAAAACAGAAAGCGCAGTTATGAAAACTGAAGCGTAAAACTCAAATCCCGTTTCGTCTGTTTTAATTTCATCAATTTCATCCGTTCTTTTTATTCTCTTCTCTGTTTTCTCTGGTTTTCCCTTTGCTTCCTTTGCCGTTCTCTTTGCTTTTCTCCCCTTTTTTGCCATACGCGTTATCGCAACACCGGATAATATATGCCTTCTGATTTTGCAGGAAAGGTTATAATCACACAGGTAATGCTGGCTGCATGCAGGAGGAGCAGGAGCTGCTCTCGAAAAAAGGGTTCATACTCGACGTTGACGGAGTAATCTGCAGGGGCAGCAGACCCATAGAAGGTGGAGTTGAAGGGGTCAGGGCTTTACTGGAAATGGGTAAGAGAGTCGTTTTCGTTTCCAACAACTCCACGAGGAGCAGGAGAATGCTGATAAACAGGTTCAGAAGTTTTGGTCTGGACGTAAGCGAAGACATGATAATCGTAGCAACCTATGCAACGGCCTCATACCTCAAAAGGGAGTTTGGAGAACTCGACGTATTCACTACAGGAGAAGAGGGGCTTGTAGAGGAGCTTGAGGGAATGGGACACAGAATTGTGGACTACGGGAAAGCTGAATGTCTGGTCGTCGCATCCAACAGAAACCTGAACTACGACCTCATGACGAAAGCTCTGAGGTGCTGCATGAGAGTGGAGAAGTACGTGGCTACGAACCCGGACAGAATCTTTCCGGGGTGGGATGGACCAATACCGGGAACGGGAATGATTGTAGGCGCCCTTTACTGGATGACTGGAAGAATGCCAGACGCTGTGGTGGGAAAGCCTTCAGAAATCATAATGAGGGAGGCTCTCGAAAAACTTGGTTGTAAGCCTGAAGAAGCTGTGGTTGTTGGTGATCAGATCGATGTTGACGTGGCTGCCGGGAAGAAGGTGGGATGCAAAACCGTGCTGGTTTTAAGCGGCGTTACGAAAAAAGTTAACGTCGCAGAAAAAGAGAAAGCTCCAGACCTCGTGGTCGATGACCTGAGCTGTCTTTTCAAGTAAATCGGCTTAAAATGTAGATTTTTTAGCTCAAACGTTGGCCAAATCGTCCATAAGTTTCTCCAAGTCAACGCAGTGGGTTTCCTTGAATACGTTGAGCACGAGCATAGTGTACGTTTTCTGCACATGTTCAAGTCCGGCAATCCTCTTTACGAACGCATTCAGAGATTCTCTATCCCTGAACTTTGCAACAGTTATTACGTCGAACTGACCCGTTACGTCGTAAACAGCTGTTACGTTTGGTTCGTTCGCAAGCATTTCTTCAACTTCAACCATGTGCTTTCCCTCAGCCGTAATACCGATAACCGCTATCAAATCAAATCCGAGCATCGAATAGTCGATTACCGGAATGAACTTCTTTATAACACCCATTTTCCTGAGTTTGTTTATCCTGTTGTAAACCGTTCCTTCAACCACGCCGAGTTTTTCAGCTATCTCCCTCAGACTTTTTCTCGCATCCTTTTGAAGTTCCACGAGTATTTTTATGTCGAGCGAGTCAATTTTATCCGGCATACTGTATCAATAAAAAAGTTGGAGTACTTTAATTTTTCTTTATTCTTCTCTGGAATTTTCTGTAAGTTTTTTAATTTAACAGGTATTTTACTGACTGTTTTCCCAGTTATCTGAAACCCTGACGTTTTCCGGTTTTACGAACATGCAGGCGAAGCCCTTTTTCGCCTTCCACCTGAACCGAATTGTTACCTGTCCCCCACCTGCGATTTCCACACTTTCCCTGTACACCTCGTATTCCGGTTTCGTGTACTCTTCCATCTGCCTGCTGGAAAGTATTATCTCCGGAGCCCAGTAGAAAACGGCATCAAAGCTGCACTTTTCTCCAAGATTACTTATCACAGCCTCAACGACTATTTCCTCACCTTCTTCAGGTGCCGGGTTGGAGAACCTTATGTTCTCGAGATTTAAGTTAAATCCCGCTTCTGTCAAAATTAACCCTCCTGCAAATGTTAACCATCCGTATACCACGTCCTTCGCATTCTTTTAGTATTCACGTTTTCAAATGCGTAAAATGTATTACGCTTTTACACGTATTCACTCTGAAATGTTTGCTGAAATCAGGTATTTAAAGGGAACGCTTGTGATCAGGGGAGACGTTCACATACCCAACGCCACCTACGATGCGAAGGAGAAGTGTTACAGGCTCATGGCTTATAAGTACAGAGACGTTATCAGCTATTTTGAAGTTTCCGGAATTCGGTATCGAGATTACGTTTTCAACGCCATACCCTGCCCAGAGTTCAACGTGGATTTGAAGCTGAGAGATTATCAGAAGAGAGCCTTAAAAGCTTGGCTTGTGGATAAAAGAGGCTGCATAGTTTTGCCAACAGGTAGCGGTAAAACCTACATAGCAATAGCAGCAATAAAAGAGGTATCTGAGGCAACACTTGTTGTCGTTCCAACTCTCGACTTGCTTGATCAGTGGCTGAACAAGCTGAGGGTTTTTGGAGAAGAAAATACAGGAGAGTTTTCGGGCAGGAAGAAGGAACTGAAACCTATTACTGTGTCAACTTACGATTCCGCTTACGCAAATGCAGAGGTTCTCGGCAACAGGTTCAAATTTGTCGTATTTGACGAGGTGCACCATTTACCCTCTGAATCTTATTCGTTGATAGCGGAAATGAGTGCTTCTCCCTACAGGCTTGGATTAACCGCTACCTACGAAAGAGTTGACGGAAAACACGAGAGGTTGCCGGAGCTCGTGGGAGGTAAGGTATTCGAAGTGGGGGTTGACGAGCTTGCGGGAGAACATCTCGCAAGTTACAGCGTGAAAAGGATGTACCTGCCGCTAAGCGAGGAGGAGAGCAGAGAATACGAGAAGAGAATGAAAGTCGTCAGGGAATACCTGAAGTCAAAGAAGCTGAAAATAAGGGGAGTTGAGGACTTTAACAGGATAGTAATGGCGACCGGTTACGACAGGCAGGCGTACGTCACCCTCAGGGCGTGGGAAGAGGCGAGGAAGATTGCCTACAACTCGTCGAGCAAGCTGAAAAAACTCAGGGAGATTTTAGAAAAACACAGAGATGACAAAATTATAATTTTTACAAAGCACAACGATATGGTTTACAAAATATCCAGAACTTTTCTCATCCCGTCAATCACCCACAAGACGCCGAAGGACGAAAGAAAAGAGGTACTGAACGGGTTTAAAACTGGGAGATTCAGGGCTTTAGTAAGCAGTCAGGTACTTGACGAGGGAATAGACGTTCCCGACGCCAACGTGGCGATTATAGTTAGCGGAAGTGCGAGCCAGAGAGAGTACATCCAGAGGCTTGGAAGGATTTTAAGACCTGCCAGAGGAAAGAAAGCTGTGCTCTACGAATTGATTTCGAAAAACACGGGAGAAGTCGGTACTGCGAGGAGGAGAGCAATCAAAAAGGCAAAAAGTAAAAGCTAAGTGATACCATGCTGCCAAAGGAGCTGCTCGACGCTAAAAAGGTTAAAGGCAGAATTTATCCGAAGTTTGCCGAATCGGATAGAGATGCTCAGCTCGCTGAAAGGGTCATAGAGATTTTCAGGTCGGGACTGGGTAAAAAATACGGACAGGTTATGCATGCTCTGAGGAGGCTGGAAAGTGCTGAAAACTACAAGAAGGTTAGAGGTTTTGCGAGGGTTCTCGAAAACCACTGTATCGAGAAGGCATGCAGGTATTCCGATACGGGTCTGGATCCACACGCAGTCAGAATGTTCCTTTTTGAGAGAGGATTCGTAACGTCCAGAGCTGAAAGAGACAGGATAATTACCTACGCATCGAGGTACTTTAACGTTGAACCGCAGGACATCGAGAGGGCGATGTACGCTGATAGAGAGGAAGAGCTTGTAATTTCAAAAGTTGATGAGATGGATGCTGACATGCTGATAAAAATGTACAACCTTTCACTCCTGCAAACAACGCTTTTCAACAGCACTGCAATGAGGTTTGAGGTAGAGGGAAATTACAAACCTGTTTTCAGAGCTGTAAAGTTTTTCGGACTCATGTACGAAATAAAAGAGGCTGGAAAGAGAGTGGAAGTCGAGGTGACAGGTCCTGCGTCTCTTATAAAGATGGTGAGAAAGTACGGAATTTCCATGGCAAAAGTAATACCACACGTAATTTCCGCGAAAAGGTGGAGAATTAATGCCAAAATTCTCGAAAACGACAGGCTTTACAGATTCGAGCTCGACAGCTCATCAAAACACCTGTTTCCTGAACTCAAATCAGACGTAAAATACGATTCGTCTTTCGAGGCAGAATTTTTTAGAAGGATTAGAAATCTTGGTTACCATGTGGAGAGAGAGCCGGGAGTCGTTGACGCAGGAGGCAGAGCGTTCATACCCGACTTTGCGATCTGGAAAGACGGGTGGAGCGAAAAAGTTTACGTTGAAATTGCGGGGTTCTGGACTGAAGACTACCTGAAAAGAAAAGTGGAAAAAATAGTTTCCTCAAAAGTTCCCCTGATCGTCGTCGCAAGAGAGGAGTTTGGAGAAACAGGAATTGGCGACATGCCGGAAGTCGTCCTGTTTTCCAGAAAAATCGATTACGGAGAAGTCGTGAAAGCAGTAAACAGGCTCGCCAGAAAATTTGGAAACGTGGAAGAAAAAGTAGAGAAAGCTGAAAAAAATGTTAAAGGAGAAAAAATTGATGATAAAATTGACAGATTGAAGGTAAAAATCTCGGAGAAAAGACCTGAGAGCGTAGAAGAGCTGAAATCAATGGTGGAAGAAGAAGGTTTGAGATTCGACGAAGACACCATTAAAAAGCTTGGAATTCGGGTTGTGTGGAAGGGATTAAACTGTGTTATTAAATATAAATTTTAATATATAGTATATTTCAATTTAAAAAAATTACCCGTCAGTACTCGAAAACGATACACCTCTTCTCGACGTTAAATCCCCTTTCTTTCAGCTCTTTTTCGAAGACTTCGAGCTCTGCTCTGTCTCTTATAAACTTCCTCGCTTCCACCACGAACACTTCCTCGACCTCACCTTCCACAGCCATCACCTCCTCGTTTTGCTGTCCTTGTTGTTCGTCATATATAAATTTATGCTTCGTTAATTAACGACACGCTGAATCCAGTATTTTACATGATTGATTTAAATTAATTTAAAATCAATCTGCGATGCTGCTTTTCCCCGCTGAGCTTTTCTTTCTCCTTTTTTCGATCTCCCTTCTCTTCTTGGCATAGTACGTTAAAGGACTCGACACTCCGCAATCTGCACAGCAGTTGTGGTATGTTCTCATAGTCTCGCAGGAGGGACAGATGTATTCGGAGCCCTTTCCCCTCTGCCCGGCAATGTGCTCAACCTGATACCTCGTCTTTTCCTCATCGAAATCCGGAGCCGAGCTGAAAAGCTCGACTATCGAATCAACGCTCATGCCTATGTTAAGCAGGAAGGAAGTTATGGCAAACCTCGCAGTGTGAGGTATGTTGACCCCCTTCTGCAGGTCTGAAAGGATTTTTTTCATGCACGGGGGTATGCAGTCGAGCCTTACGGGCAGGGAGATGTCAACTCTCTCAACTTCTCTTTCAGAGATGCTTTTCACAGCTTTCAGCAGGTTCTCCGGGAGCTGGATGTTCGCTGGCTGCTCCAGTTTCTCTCTCAAAACCTCTTCCATCAGCCTCACGATTTCTCTCTCCGTCACCTCAACCCAGCCCCTTTCAACTCTCCTGTTAACGAGTCTCCACTTCTCGTCTTTTATCCTGACCGCTCCCCTGAGGTAGGAAGTAACGTGAATGCGGCTGCTTTTCCCGAACTCTGCAAGAATTCCAAGATCTGCTGCTAAAAAGCTCAGTACGTCCTGTCTTCCCTCTTCCAGATCGTGTTCCATGTTTTTTCTGTAAGCCCTCGCCTCCTGAACTGCGAACTTCCTTCTGATCCAGGGACTTACGTGCTGGAGAATGGCTCTGCATGTCAGGTAGTAAACTGCAGACGCCTTAGCCTTCATCCTGAGTTCCAGATATTCAGCAGATTTTTGACGGCAGTTTTCGAAGCATTTGCAGCACATTTCGCACCTGAAGTCGAGGCGTTTCAGACTTTCACACTCAACGCAATCCCTTTCGCAGGAAAAGCACAGCATTGGCCAGCTTTTATCAATTCTGAACGGTCTTGCAATTTTTCCCTTTTTTCCCTCAGCGATTCTTCCGATACCGTTCAGAGCTGATTCCACAGCTCCCTTTTCTATTTCTCTTTCGGATTCGAATATGGCGCTCAAAGATCCGTACTCCCTTTCAAGAAACTTTCCAGTAGCCCTGACGAAGGGATACCTTGCTATTACCGGTAAAACCGGCAAGTACGCCTGCATTCCGATCACTGCACGAGCCGTATTATCGTGAATTCGTCGCAGTGAAGAGCGTTTCCGTCCGCCCTGCAGCCAAATACCTGAACGTGGCTCCCTATGTCGGCTTTTCTGTAAACCGAGAGGTCGTTCCACAGCATCAGTTTGACTCTCCCACTCCCGTCGGAGATGTGCAGGCTCGCGTACTCTCTTCCCTTAAACTTTTTAACCTGCCCGATTCCGCTGACCCTTCCTTCGACGCAAACTCTACCATTGCAGGCTTTTGCTTCCTCAACCGGTTTAAAGGGATTTTTTAATGGATTGCTGGGCTTTGCATTTTCAACCTTTACGCTTTCAGCCACGAAGACATCTCTGTCAACCTTCACCCCGCACGCCGATACAAATGCGTGTTCACAGCTTAAACAGCTTAAATTATTTGAAACGAATGCAGTGTAACAGCTCAGACACGTGTTCCCGCTTGAAATACACAGAACTCTGTCCTCCGCATCCACAACCCAGCCTTCAACGTATTCGCTTTTGTGTTTCAGGATCTGCAACCTCTTCGCCCTGAAAACATCCCCTGCAAAACTTCCAGAAACAGAAATCACGCTTCCAGCAGATATTTTTGGAAGGTATTCAAGCATATCTCCTCTGATCAAAATCCTGCACTCATCAATTCCGGTTTCGGGCTTTACAAGCTTTACGTGGAGAATAGCCCTGTCCGGGGAGAGGTAAAACCTGACGTTTTTAACCTCGCAATTCAGGTCAAGCTCACCCATTGCGTAGAGAGCAAGCATGTTCAGAGTTTCCTCGTCAACGAGCCCCTCAAATCTTTTTAAGATTTTTTCGATCCTTCCAGCTTTGCCTTTCATGCTGTTTTTCTCGCCGGTACCGGACATCGTTAAACCTTTCACACCACCCTAAAAATTATTGCCCATAAATGTCGGAGGTTGGGACATGCAAATTTCTGACAGAATGAAGGATGAGCTAATGAGGCTCGACTTCGACATTCACCACATATCCGTAACTTCAAGGAAATCCAGCCTGCACCACGGCATGGTGAGGCTAATAATATCCACACTCGCAACGGGAGATGAATTGGAAAACCTCGTAAAAAAGGACGTGAGAAGAAATCCCGACAGCAGCGGCAGGTACGTCGTCAGGCTGACCAGCGCTGGAAAGAGCAGAATTGCGTATGTGGACAGGAGAACTCACAGTATTTTAATGGAGATATGCAGGGATAGGAGGAACAGGGAGAGGGTTTTCCCGTTCAGCAGGGAGGAAATGGATTCGATATTGGAGATATATTCCCCTCCCGGAAAACAGTACGACGTAGAGTCTTTGAGAAGGGCTGTGATAAAGATTCTCAGGGATTGCTCCTTTTTCGACGAAGACTACGTTTCGATGATGTTAGAGGGAAAAACAGAGGGGAAGCTTGCAGACTTTCTCGAGGACTTTCATCCGTTCTTTTCTGGTATGTGGGATCTGGACGATGACGAAGTTGCTGCGGATTTCGTCAAGCTTTACTCGGAAGTTACGGGAATTAGCTCTCCTGACAGAATAGCTGAAAACCTTGGAGAGAGCGAAGCCAGAATAAGAAAACTGCTTGAGTTTTGATTTTTAATTTATTTTGTGCTTTATCTTGTTTGAAAATAAGTACAGATTTATGGAAAAGTTCTGGATTAATGAATACTGATAGACTATTGTTTCAATTCTTTATACCAGTAATTGTTGTAGCTATTTTTTCAACAGAGCGAAACATTGTAGTCAGGTGCACAACGCTCCAAACATAAGGTTATGAGAATATGCTGATTCTATGGTTTATCTGCCACTGTTGAGTTGAATAACAGTTGGGATAGGTATAACACTTTCTGCACAGGACTATAATAATAATGGATACACCTCAGAGATATTTAAACAGTATTTCACACAGCGAGAAAAGCATTGCCTTGGCAACCTCCTGTACAATAGATTCGCAAACTACGATTGACAGTAGTGGAGGTGGTATTATTTTGGAGAAGCATCGCAAAATTCAGGAGTATCTTAAAGCTATACTTGAGTACTACGATTTTGATGCCGAGCTGGAGCATTACATATCTTCAACGGAGAGAACCGATGTGTATGGATACAGTAAATCACACAGAAAATCAATTGGCATCGAAGTTAGTCGAACAAGTGATTCAAAGAAAGATGCTGAAAAATTATCAAAAACAAATTTGAACCTCGCTTTTGTTATCGTAGATAATCTGGATCAGGAAATGAGAATAGAAGTACATGGCAAAACCATACAAGTTGTTCACTACAAGCATTTTGAGAATGAACTTAGAAGAGTTTTAAGCATATCACCCAGCTTTCCAAGGTTTCCCTCTGATTTCCGTCTCCCTCCTCCCTCTATTGTGGAAGAAGGGAAAGTTGAGAAATTCGTCCAGACGCTCAGGGAATCTGGGCTGGACGACTTCATCGAAGATTCTATTAACCTTTTAGCTCTGATTTACATCGTCAAGGAGATTCCAAGCAACTTTAGAGACGAGGTCGCTTACGATTTGATAATCCGTGGCGTGAAGACCAAGAGACCGGAGTACGTTTCGGTAATCGAACCTAGAATATTAAGCATTCTAAAGACTTTCAATCTCATATTCGAAGAGGCAAGGGGTAGTGGAAAGCTGCGTAAGTATTTCGCCGAGCTAAGACAAGAGGAGAAAACAATTGCAAAAGAAATAGTGATGAGTTAGAATTTCAAAGCATGATAGAGATAAAGCAACTGGTAAAGTATTTTGGAAAGATGGCGGGAGTTGCTATCTTAGGAGCAATCAGAAGGTATGGAAGTGAGCAATCCGAAGACGTCAGGAGAGTTCTTGACGAATTCAATAGAGAGGGGGTTGACGTCTAAACTCATAAACTTACCAGATTTGGCCTCCTTCCTTGTATTAAACGACAGGTTTGAAGAAGAAGTGAGAAAGAGAATTTATATCCTTGCTGAGAACTTAGGATTATGAAGTTAGCGAGTAAATTGCTTAGAGGATAAGACAGATACCGAGAGATTTGAGACATTGTCTAATATATTTGCTTTGAGTAAAAAACAAGTTAAAGGAAAAAATTAAAAGGACAGAACTGAGAATACCATATCTCCTGACAGTCTTTCACCAGTCACCCGGCCATCAAAAACCAGTCAGGCCTAACCTGCTGAGAGTTAGGGGGAGGAGCAAACAGCCCATGCAGTTTAACCTCTTTACCTCAAGTATTTCCGGCAGCAATCCAACAGGGATGCTGAGAGCGAACAGAAGCAGCCCTGTAACTTTCGTGAGGTAAAGAACTGCCAGTGTGAGAAAGATCAAGCTCACAGAACACAGAATTCTTAAATTCAGTCTTCTCAGCACTCTTTCAGTAAAAATTCCAAGCAGAATTGTTAGAATTGCGGAAAGCAGGGCTGAAAACACGCAGAGAAGCAAGATATCTGCTGGATTCAAAATCCTGTAAATCGTCCTTAAAGCTAAAGCCGCTCCACTTCTCGATTTACCGGTACTCATCAGTACAGCGAAACACAGCAGGGCGTTGGACGTGTTTGCAGCACCGGTAGCAGAAACGTAGTTATCGGCTTCGCTCTCTTTAAACGGGGAAACAGCCAGTGCAGAAGCCACTCCAGAGCTTATTCCCGGAAAGAGCGAAACAAGAGATCCGGAGAGAGTTCCGGTTAACGCAGAGAGCGGTTTTAGCTTAACTCCCACCTCCTGCCCCGGCAGATTTTTGGTTCCCCTCGCACCTCTGTAAAGGATAGGAAATGCGAACAGACCGGAAAACAGAGGTAAGAGCAGGTTTTTTGCGTTTAACTTAAAAACGAGGGTGCCCAGAATTCCTGATAACGTGAAAACTGTTAAGGCCTTTATGCAATTCAGAACTCTTGAATGCCTTCCGCCAAAAATATCTCCTTTCTCTCTAAAAACGATAAAAATGGACGTTAACACCAGAACGGGTAGTACGAGGCTTTCAGTGTAGCCACCTCTCAAGTACTTAAGCATCAGGAAAAATAGCGGTAATGTGAGAACGACGGCTATAATGCCTGAAAAAGCTGATATTGTCACTGCTTCAATTCCCCTTCCCTCGAGACACATCTCATGTGCCGGGTACGCCGAAACGGCAAAACTCACGTCCGGAATCCCAAGGAAGGTTGCAGGAATTGCGTCTGCAAAAGTGTGGGCTATGGTGGCAGAAATTATCAGAATCGTAAGTTCTTTGTTAATCTGTCTTCCTGCGACGAGGAGGGCTATTGCTGTGTTGACGTGGATTCCCGGAGTGATGCCCGTAAAAATTCCGAGCAGCACTCCAAGAATTGCTGTTAAAATATCCATGCTTACGTTGATTTTCTGTTACTTAAAGTCTTTTGCTTAAAGGGTTTGAAGTTGATAATTTGGCTTTGTGTCTGCCTGTCGTGATCTGCTGTAGTACAACAATAATAAAACGATAAACAATAGGAGGTTGTCAAGGATAAACACTTCGTAAATAAAATCATAAATTATTTAGAGTAAAAAGTTCAGTACAGAATTCTGTCCATATCCTCCCCTCCGTAGAATATTTCCTGTATGCTGTCGTAGACGTCTTCCATTCCATATCCCTTTTTTGCCGAAACGGGTACTGGTTTTTGAAGAAATCCAGCCTCTCTGACCACGTGAAACACCTCTCTTTCCACACCGCTTCCGAGCTCAGAGTAAAGAACGTCCGGGTCGCTCCAGCTCTCTATTCTCTCTATCTCCCTCGTCCCCAAGAGATCGCACTTTGACAGAACGGGTATGTGGGGTATTTTGAGCCTGAAAACGGAAGAAGCCATGAGAAATGTAACGGATACGAAGCCGTCCGGCGTTTTGGATATTACGGGATCGAAAAGGAATACTGCTACGCTGTCCTTTCCCAGAACGTTTACGACTATTTCACCACTTCTCCTCAGGGTAAAAAGCTCCATCTGTCCCGGTGTGTCTATCAGCACGTACGGGACGTCGTAGTATTCGATTTCATCCTTTATCTCGTCTATTTCCGCTCCTAAAAGGTCAGCCCCGAGTATCTGGGCTCCGTTTGGCCCAACCCCGTACCTGAGCATTATGTCGTTCAAGGTGAAGTACTCCCTGATGTCGATGTCAGGAGAGTAAGGCATGTCCTCGCTTCCCGGATCGAGGTTGACCGTTACATGATCTATTTTGTGGAAGTCGAGCCACTCTGAAAAAGCAGCAAGCAGGTGAGTTTTTCCGCTGCCAGCAGTACCTATGAAGTACACGTTAATACCTTTCATGGTCTTCCCTGTCTATTTTCTGTTTTATTTTAGCAATTTAGCAATTTTGAAGTGAGAAATACGGCTCAGATGAACCTATGCTTACCACCCGGTATATTTGACTAAGCCGTTTCTCCACGCTCTTTCCATTTTATCTGTGCTGATTGAAATGTCTCCTATTTCGAGAGTATCACCTGTGCTTTCTCCAATAACCTCCGCTTTAACGCCTCTTTCACCGAGGAAAGCCACGAATTCCTCTCCTCCATCAACCTCCACGACCCACCTCGTATTCGACTCTGAGAACAGTGAAACGTAGTCTCCGACTCCCTTAATTCTGCATCCCGAACCCCCTATGCACATCTCTGCCAGTGCCACAGCTAACCCACCCTCGCTCAGGTCATGACATGCGTAAACCCTGAAATGGCCAAACGAATCGAGCATGGCTCTGGCGTAAGTCCTCAGCTTATCCGGAGAGGTTTTGGGAACCACAGTGCTCCTCTGGTTCGTCAGCCTGCAGTAAAGACTGCCTCCAAACTCCTTTTTCGTCTCTCCGACCAGCACGACGTCTCCTTTGCCCTTGAAATGCGATGTTACCGCCTCTCTCACATCCTCAACTACGCCTATGCCCATCAGCGTGGGAGTGGGAGCTATTGCGGAGTGAGAAGTTTCGTTGTAGAAACTTACGTTTCCGCTAACACACGGAAGGGGATAGCCTCTCGCCATCCATCCGAGTGCTTTAACGCTCTCCACGAATTCTCCCATTCTCTCCGGTTTTTCGGGATTTCCAAAGTTCAGACAGTCGGCAAAGCTGTGAGGGGTGGCGTTAACGGCTACGAGATTTCTGATTACTTCGTCAAACGCACTCGCAGCCCCCCAGAACGGATTGATCCTGCACATCCACGGGTTTACGTCAGCTGTTAACGCCAGACCCTTCCAGGAATTCGTCGGCCTTATGATTGCAGCATCTCCGTGAGTTTCCGCATTTGCCCTTCCATGAAGTGGTGGAAGGACTGTCGAAGCTCTTACCTGATGGTCGTACTGTCTGATGATCCACTCCCTGCTCGCAACGTTCGGGTGCTCGAGCATTTTGAGAATCAACCCTTTCAAGTCGTGAACTGCAGAAGTCTCATCAACCTCAACAACCTCTCTGATCGTGTAATCCCTGCAGTATTCAACTGCCTTAACTACGAAATCTATGTCCATGTCGTAGATCTTGTGCCCCATGTAGTAAACTCTCAGCTTCCTGTCCTCTGTAACCCTGCCGACGACGACTGCGGGAATGTCCCACTTCTGAAAGATGTAGAGCACTTCATCAACGTGCTGCGGGCTGACGGTCAGCATCATTCTTTCCTGACTCTCACTGATCCATATCTCCCACGGAGCCATTCCCTCTTCTTTTAACGGAACTTTGTCCAGCCAGACCTCAGCCCCAAATCCTGCGGAAAGAGCCATTTCTCCGATGACGCAGCTCAATCCTCCTCCTCCGAGGTCTTTCATTCCTGTGAGCAGTCCTTTTTCCACTATTTCGAGGCATGCGTGAATGAGCGGCTCTTTTACTATCGGGTTTCCGAGCTGAACTGCACCTCTCGACTCCTCTTCACTGCTCTCGTCGAGCTCGGCTGAGGCAAAGGTTACGCCGTGTATGCCGTCCCTTCCAGTGTATCCTCCTGCAAGGACGAAGAGGTCTCCAGCATTTCCGGCTCTGCTGTGGACTATCCTGTCCTTTCTGACGATTCCCACGCACCCAACGTTTACTATGCAGTTTGTCAGGTAAGACCTGTCGAAGAACACCATCCCCGCAACTGTCGGAATGCCAACCCTGTTTCCGTAATCCCTTATTCCCGAGACGACTCCTGATAGCAGGTAAAGTGGATGTTTGGTCCCTCTGGGTAACTCCTCATACTTCGTGTCGAGCTCCCCAAAAAACAGGGGGTCGAGCAGAGCCACTGGCTGGGCACCCATGCACAGCACATCTCTCAGAATTCCGCCAACACCGGTAGCGGCACCACCGTAAGGCTCTATGGCTGATGGGTGATTGTGAGATTCCATCGCAACGACGTAAGCGTAATCTTCATCAAATTCAACAACTCCTGCATCCTCCTCTATTGCCGAAATCACGTAGTCAGCCTCAACTCCAAACAGGTGCTGCCTGAGGTAGCACTTGGAGCTCTTGTAGCAGCAGTGCTCACTCCAAGCCTGAGCAATTGATTGAAGTTCTATGTCGTAAGGATTCCTCCCAGCTCTCTCAAAGTAATCTTTAATTCTCTTCATCTCCTCAACGTTCAGAGCAAGACCCATCTCTTCGCTTATCTTTTTCAAATCTTCATCATCTGCGTTGAGGATGTTTATCTCGTACAGTTCAAAAGGAACGTCAACCCTGTTATACAGCATGCTTCTCCTTCTAAATCTTTGCTTAAATTCGTTTTGAATTTGCTTGACCTCAGCATTTGGTAAGTACTGGAACTTAAATTCTGAGGAGATACATAGCATATATAGCGTATATACAGTAATGGTTTAAAATTTAATGTTTTTTATTTTAACTATTTGTAAACAATAAAATATAAAACTACCTGAAGTGAGGGACAAAACCATACTTTTCGTAGATTTTCTGTGCTTTTTCAGACTTTATAAATTCCAGAAACTTTTCCGCATTTTTTGGATTCGGGCAGTTTTTGAGTTTTGTTATGTAGTAGTTAACCTTATCTCTCTGATCCAACTCCTCACCAACTTCAACTGCTTCAACCTTCAAACCTCTCTTTCTGGCGTAAACGACCTCTGTCGCCCACACAGGACCGACATCCACCTCTTCCCTGATTATCCTCTCAGGCGTCTCTCTGTGGTGAACGAGCGTAAGGATAGTTTTACCAGTTTTTCTCTTTTCTTCCAAAATTCTTTTCACCAGTTCCTCACCACCGGCTTTGCGGTACATCTCAACTATGTATTTTGCTATGTCCTCGTTCTCAATATTTGGCTGAGATATTCTGACGTCTTCTCTTGCAAGGTCTAAAACAGACCTGATTCCTGCAGGATTTCCTTCCGGAACCATCAAAACTATTCGATTGTGAAGGTAAACAAAGTAGTCATCTATTAACCCTCTATCCTTTAACGTTTTCATGGCGTCCTCGCTTACTGAAGAGTAAACGTCCGCCGTGCCCGGAAGAACCTTGCCTTTGAAAATCACTCCTCCGGCAAGTATCTGCTTGAGCAATAACCCCGGAGGCAGAGTTTCATAAAAAATTCGTTCAACGCCGTACTCTTCCTGAAACGCCTTTACGAGTTCCTCCATCACCATGAACTGGTTTCCGGCCATGAACAGTATGAGTTCCGCACTGTCCGCATACTCGAGGTTGTGCAGGTCATCTTCTCTTTCATCCGGTATTACTGGCATTTCCATAGTTTGCTGGACGTCAGCATTGAATAAATCTATTTTGAAACTTGATAACCCTGTAAATACAGACTTTAATTCTGTTCTTGAATAGCTTTTTAGATAGAGCTAAGTACATCAGGAAAGTCTGTCAATCAACAATTACCGGTGAATACAGGTGCTGGAGATCTTTTAGGTATATTACGTATAAAATTTTAGCTGTAAACTTCCTCTCCCGGATGAACGGTTATGCCGTTGCTGTCTATAACGAAGTGGTGTGTCTTCTTGCTGTGGTTGCTTCCCCTCATCTTGAAGATTTCAAGGCTTCTGGTCCTCATGTTTTCAGATTTCGTGTAGTACAGAACTATTGTGCCTTCCGTTACAAAGTTCTCAACGCCAAACCTGTTTATTGCTCCGTTTTCAATAACTTCGCACGTGAGAATCGACGTTAAGCCCAGAACTTCGAGAGTCGTGGATATCTTGAGTAATTCAACCCTGAATTTAGCCGGATCCTGCACAGCAAAACCTATTGACGTCGTGGAATCCAGAGCACACCTGAGTGCACCGATTTCGTCCTGAATCGTTATTATGTTGTCTATCAGCGACCTCGTATCGAAGGGGCGAATGTCAACGTATTTCTCGTCAGTTGGCAGTCCTATTTTTGTTGACGTTGCATCAACTATTGCAAGCATGTTCTCGTCTTCATATTTTTCTAGATCCCACCCGAATGTAGAGAAGTGTTCCCTGACGTGCTGAGGCCTCTCTTCAGTCGCGATAAATATTCCCGGTTCGTTGTACATTTTTATGCCGTTCAGTAAAAACTGCATGGCAAATATTGTTTTTCCAGAACCGGATGTTCCGGTAACGAGATACGACCTGTCTCTTATCAATCCACCTTCGCACAGTTCATCAAATCCTGGAATTCCCGTAGGGACCCTCTCCAGTTTTGACACCATTCTCAATCCACCTCTTCGGGTTGTAATTTTCAGGGTTTTGCCCTGCTAACAATCCAAGTTATAGCATTATTTCCCAGATAAATCTTTACCCATCATAATTATCAGCCCTGTATGGTTTCCGGTATACCAAAAGCTTAAATTGTTTGTGGTAGTAATAAACATTATGAGTGAGAAAATTACTGTAAGCCTCATAAAGGCAGATATCGGTAGCTGTCCCGGACATGCTGTAGTCTGGGAAGAAACAATGGAAGTTGCGAAGTCAATTCTTGAAGAAAAGAAACAGAATGGCGAAATTTTGGATTACAGGGTTTTGAACTGTGGAGATGATACTGAACTCATTATGCTTCACAGAGAAGGTGTTGACAGTGAGAAAATTCACGGAATTGCATGGGAAGTGTTCGAAAACTGCACAGCTAAAGCCAAAGAACTGAAGCTTTACGGCGCCGGACAGGATTTATTAAAGGACGCGTTCTCCGGAAACGTCAGGGGAATGGGTCCGGGAGTTGCTGAAATGGAATTTACACCGAGAAAAGCAGAGCCATTAATAGCGTTTATGATGGACAAGACAGAACCGGGTGCATTCAACCTGCCGATATTCAGGATGTTTGCAGACCCGTTCAACACCGCCGGGCTTGTGATAGACCCGTCTCTGCACAACGGTTTCGTTTTTGAAATCTGGGACATAATGGAACACAAGAGGGTGTTCATGAAAGCTCCCGAGGAAATGTACGACATACTTGCGCTAATTGGCGGAAAGTCGAGGTTCGTTATAAAGAGAGTGTATCCAAAGGAGGGTGGAAAACTCCCACCGGACGAGCCGGTTGCAGTGGTAAGCACGGAAAAACTTTACCAGATAGCCGGAGAGTACGTCGGTAAGGATGACCCGGTAGCTCTCGTAAGAGCGCAGAGTGGTTTACCGGCAGTTGGAGAGGTTTTGGAGGCGTTTGCGTTTCCACACCTCGTGAGCGGATGGATGAGAGGTAGCCACAACGGACCGCTCATGCCAGTTCCCTTCAGGTATGCGAAGTGCACGAGATTTGACGGGCCTCCGAGGGTCATAGGAGCTGGTTTCCAAGTTGGAGACAGCTGGCTCGTGGGGCCTGTAGACATGTTCGACGACCCGGCTTTTGACTACACGAGAAAGAAGGCACAGGAGATAGCTGAATACATGAGAAGGCATGGACCATTCGAACCACACAGGCTGCCACACGAGGACATGGAGTACACGACCCTGCCCAAGGTTCTCGAAAAGCTCGAAGACAGGTTTGAAAAGATTTAAATTTTTAATTTTAATTTTACTCTATTTCAATACTCTAACGTATTAGTAACTGCTCCTGTAGCTTATCGATAAAGCTTAAAATGATTAATGGATATAATTATTAATCATCCTCAAAAGAAATTATATATGATGAGTTATAACATTAAATTATGATAGCTCTCAACCACATTTTAAAGTTCATAACGAAGGATGGCAAGGAAGTTATTATCCGTCCCGCGGGGAAAGAGGACAAGGACAGACTCGTGGAAATGTACCTGAACTTTAACCCTGAAGACAGGTGTCTCGGCTTACCCCCCATCTCAAAACCGGCAATAGAGGCGTGGGTGGAATTTATACTGGAAAGCGGTTTTTCCATAGTTGCTGAGTGTGATGGAAAAATAGTGGGACACGTGGCAGTAATACCGGCAGGAGACGGAACTGGAGAACTGTGCATATTCATACTCAGAGAGTACCAGAACAGGGGAATAGGGCAGAAGCTCATGGAAGAAATAATCAAGATGTCCATGGAGAGGGGAATGAGAGGTATATTTCTGACAACGTCCCGGTGCAACGTCAGGGCGATACATGTCTTTAAGAAGATGGGTTTCAGGGTCGTGGATTCCTGTTACGACTACGAAATGTACCTGCCGTTAAAGGAGAAGAAAATATGTTAACTTGACCCTGACCAGTTCTGCTGACCGGTAGACCTAAATTGTATAAAAAACGAAATTAACAAAAAATCGAAAAATTTGAATAATTTTGCCTGAAACAGTTCACAGTGAAACTGAGAGTAACAGTTGTTGTATTCATTCTCGTGTTTACAGCAGTGTACTTGTGTCAAAGTGCACATGTCTGCCAGCCCTCGTGGCTAAAAACGGGTAAAGGAATCGTTGCAATTTGTCCAAATCCGTACGGAAGCGATAACGCTGAATGGATTGCTGTTAACCCTTCAATTCCGGCATACCTCAACTTCTCAAACGGAAAAACGAGCTGGAGCGTGAAAGTCGAGCCCGGCTTCAGAATACTTACCAGAAACAGGTCAGCTTTTTTCAGGCAATTCCCTGAACTCTCCGGCCTTAACGTTGCTGAGGCCAGAATAACTCTGAGCAACTCCGGTGGAGAAATCGTTCTGGGTAACAGCAGGTTCCACTACAGAAAAGCGAAGCCGGGAGTGATGTACTGCAGAACACCGAAAGGCTGGAAAATCAGGTATCAGGACTGGACGGACTTCAAACCCCTCAGGCTTAAAACCAGCTACACCCTCATCGAAACTCCTGCCAGCTGCACATTCAGAGCTGACAGGGCGATCGTTTTTTCTTACACGTATACGGCGAAAACGATTGATGCCGGGAATGTCAGCTACTACCTCGACGCTCATCCCGTTGGCGGAATACCGAAATGCGAGTTTAACCTGAAAAACGTTCACTTTTTAAAGTCAAAATCTTACGGCTTCTTCCACTACAAGTTCGCTGTTTTTCGGAACGGAACGAATGGAAGTGCATTTGCCGTGATAACGACCGAGAACTGGAGGTGGTACAAGAGAGGATACATCCTCGTTTTCAAAGACGACAGGGTTGTGAGGTTTCTCCTCAAAATTGCGAATCACGACTCCAGATACGCAGTGAAACTGAAAGGAGAAAACGACAGATACACTGACAAAGTTGAGATGCCACACGTCTGCTGTCGTTCGAAGTCTGCAAGCTTCAGAGGAAACGTAACTGTCTTCGTCATGCCCGACGTGAGCATTGCCTTAAAACTCATAAATTCCGCAAAGAAGAGGCTGTACATCGAAGCTCCTTACATAAAGCTATATCCAGAGCTCTACAGAGCGCTGATGAACGCCTCCAGCAGAACCAGAGTACTGATAGTCACAGGCTCGCCGTTGAAGCTGGAAATGCACAACGTATCGATCAGGTATTACCCCCGTCCCCTTCACGGAAAGGTGATAATCTCCGACAACAGGGTTTTGATAATGTCCGCAAACCTCGACAGGTACGGACTGGAGAAGAACAGGGAGATTGGAGTTCTGCTCGACGGAAAAGCCTGCAACTGGATGAGTCGCAGGTTCTTAGAGGACTACTCCAGCGGCACAGGTGAGATAAATAGAACTTCGTTTGTTCTGGGCATACTCGTGCTTTCAGCCGTTCTCCTGTTCATGTACTTCTGGATTTCAAAGCCCTGAAATTGGATGATGGAATCACAAAAGCTTATTATCCCGCAGGAAGAAATTCAGTTCAATGAGAACAGCCCTCGTATTTCACAGATCTTACCTCGAACACGAGCAAACTCCAACTCATCCGGAAAGAAAGGAGAGACTCGCATATACGTTTGACCAGTTAATGGAAGAGGGAATATTTGACTCGAACGTCATAAAAGTAGTTGAGCCTGAAATGGCTGAGGAGGAGGACGTTCTTGCTGTTCACAATCGGGATTATCTGGAATTTCTGAAAAAGGAGAGCAAAACAGGTGGAGTTATAGACTGGGACACCGTAATCCCGGTGGGTCTTTACAGGGGAGCGATGCTTGCCGCTGGAGGTGCCATCACTGCCGCAAAAGTTGTGGCTGATGGAATGGCTGAGAACGCGTTTGCAATGGTGCGACCTCCCGGCCACCACGCCAAGCCCTACATGGGTGCTGGGTTCTGCTACCTGAACAACATGGCAATTGCCGTAAAGTGGCTTCAGAGGAAGAGGAAGGTCAGAAGAATAATGATTCTCGACTGGGATGCTCATCATGGAGACGGAACTCAGGAAATCTTTTACGGAGATCCAACAGTTCTCTTTATATCCCTGCACCAGATGCCCCTGTACCCCGGTACGGGCTATCCTGAAGAGACTGGAGAAAAAGAGGGAGAGGGATACACCGTAAACGTCCCCTTACCTCCCGGAGCAGGGGATGAGTGCTATTTAATGGTTTTCGAGGAAATAATAGAGCCGATAGCTCAGGATTTCAAGCCCGAATTCATAGCGGTTTCTGCCGGGCAGGACAACCACTTCACAGATCCGCTGACGGGTCTTGCTCTTACTGCGAGGGGGTATGCGGAACTCATGAAGAGGACGAGAGAGCTTGCTGAAGATCTGTGCAACGGTAAACTTTTTGCCGTCCTTGAAGGGGGGTACAGCATAGAAGCTGCCTTACCGTACACGAACCTCGCAGTGATTGCAGCCATGGCGGGTCTCGACGTATCGTGTATAAGAGAGCCCGAAAACTACCTGTCGGCACTCAATTCGGTGCTCGACCCGAAGGCAAAGGACAGGGTTAGAGCCACAATGGAAAGAGTAAAGAGGATCCACTCGAAGTACTGGAGCTGTTTTGTGAGGTGGTAGCATGACATCAGTGGAAGTGCCGGAACTCGTAAAGAAAATCTGGGACAGGTACGGATTGCCTGAAAACGTAAGGAAGCACAGCATTGAAGTCGCAAAACTTGCTTTAGAGATAGCTGAAAAAGCAAAAACCAACGGATACGACGTTGATTTAGAAGCGGTAAAGCTCGGAGCGCTACTACACGACGTAGGGCGTGCAAAAACTCACGGTCTGGAACACTTCGTGGTTTCGGGAGAAATACTGAGGAAAGAAGGCGTTGATGAGAAGATAGTGAAAATTGCCGAAAGACATTTCTCGTGTGGCATTACTGCTGAGGAAGCAAAGGCGCTCGGTTTACCGAAAAGGGACTTCATGCCCGAAACTCTGGAGGAAAAAATTGTTGCGTTTGCGGACAACCTGATATTCGACAGGGACAGAGCGAGTTTCGAGGAGTTCTTCGAAAAATTAAAAGAACTGAAGGAAAAAGTGGAACCTGAGAAAAAATGGATCGTTGAAAACAGCCTGAAAAGAGCTATAAAGATGAAAGAAGAACTCGAAAGAGTTAGCGGACTGAGATTTTAGGAGGTGTAGCCGTGAAGTACAGAATAACAAAAATAGAGATGAAGGACGAAAACAACGTTGTCGTTTACCTAAAGCTTGCCAGCAGAGAAGGTTTTACCGCGCCAAGCATTGAAGATGCAATAAAAGACCCTTTCAGCCTCGTTGAGCTGAGCAAGCAGATAGGAAACGCCTGTGTCAGTTCCATTGCGGATGACGCTTACGTAACCCTCGACTACTCTGAATACTGCGAGCTCGAACTGAAGGTTGGAGACTTCGTGGAGCTCGAGCTGAAGCCTGTAAGCGGAGTGTAGTCGTTAAACTGTCAGCCCTGGGAGATTGTTGAAATCAATAAATTATCACCAATAATAAAATCTAAGGTTATGGCCATGCCCGGTAGGAGGAGGTGCAGAAGGTCATATGCTGAAGTTCCGGCATATCCCGGAGCTGTGGAGTTTACACCGGAGGAACTTGAAGCTCTGAGACTTGCCGACATAGAAGGGTTAACGCAGATAGAAGCAGCCGAAAAAATGGGAGTCTCTCAGCCAACTTTCCACAGGATACTGAAGGAGGCGAGGAGGAAGGCGAGCATGGCTGTAGTGGGAGGGGCGTCAATCGACGTTACCGGAAATGTTGTCAGGACGTTTAAGTGTAGAAACTGCGGGTATTCCTGGAAGGAGCCGTTTACTTCTGGAATAATGGAGGCTGTGTGCCCTAACTGCGGTTCTGTCATCTCCCCAGTCCGTCCGGGAAGGAGAAGGAGGAGAAGGGGCTGCTGGAAAGACTGAACAACTGAAATTCATTCGACCCATAGGTCTGTTTTTAGCAAAAACACGCTGGCCGGCTTGTAAAGTATGCTGACCCTTATCTTTGTCCTGCACGAGAAAACGGGGGTTCTCTGATAGCACGTCATTTCTTTTCCATTCGTTACGTATCCCCTGACAGGGATGTACAGGTTTGAACTGATGAAAGCACTGCCGTTCCATTCGAGGATGTAAATCCTTTTGGATGTCTCGTTTTGCAGGGTTATCTCCAGATCAGACGGATTCAGGGAGTTACCGCTAACTTCCACTATGGTAAATACTTTTCCCGAACTAAGCGTTTCAGGACAGTCGTAAACGGCAAAGTCTGCAGACGGAACATTTCTCATTTTAGCAGGTAATCTGAAGACGTAAGCCGCTAAAAAAGCGGAGAGTATCAGCGTTACGATTAGTACCACAACCACACCAACGACAGGACTTAACCCGCGTATGTTCTCAATTTCACGCATAAGATTTTTGCGGACATACCCTGTATTATTTTCTTCGATTTTACGTGAATGAACTCGAAAATCTAAAACTGGTAACTCAGGTTTAAGATTTCTGGAAATCCCGCAGTGAGCATTTCATTTCCATCGTATACCTTCACTTTTTTACCGGTAAATCTTTCGGCAGCTTTAAAACTCTCTTCAAAACAACAGTTAAGTTTTTTAGCCGTTAAAATGCCGTAGGCAACAACTTCCGGAGATTCCTCACTTACAAGAGCCTCTTTAATTTTCTTCACGGGATTCGGATAGGCATCTGCAACTATATGCGAGATTCTGCCTATACCGTAAATAACGTATTTTTTCTCGACCTCCCAGTCGTCCATCAGAGAAACGAACTTGTTTTTAAAACCCTCAAATACGTCTGGGTTCGTTCTGCCAATTTCCGCTATTCCCAGAGGAGCTCCTACACAGTAAGCCCCGCTCTCGTCACTCAGGTGCCAGAAAAGCCGGAGTATGAAGTTTTTTGCAGTCTGACCTTTGCAGAGGTAACCGAGAGCTTCAGCCCCTCTGAATCTGTAGAATTCGTCTGCATCGTAGAGGAACTGCATTACCGAGGACGGTTTTTTAATTTTCCAGTATTCTCTTGTTCTCAGATAATCTCTCAGCCGTTCTCTGTTCAAATCCGGCT
>WAPX01000029.1 GCA_015520485.1 Archaeoglobaceae archaeon | reverse complement strand
TTTGGGTAAAGTAAAATAATGCAACTTCATTTAATGATTTCCTAATATAATCTTAATATAAGACATATATATATTTTAATAATTTATTATAACTATGAAAAAATTCCATGACTATAACCGCAAAAAGTAAAAATCAGGTCACATCCTCTCAACTGCTTCAATTCCAAGCAGCTCAAGTCCGTTTCTAAGAACTATTCTGCACGCGTCCACCAGCGCGAGTCTGTGCATTCTGAGCTCGGAGTCGGCCTTCAGCACCGGATATTTGGAGTAGAAGTCGTTAAAAGCTGATGCCACGTCCATTAAGTAGTCAGCGAAAACGTTTGGTCTGAGAGTTCTCAGAGCTTTCTCCACAACCCAAGAAAACTTGGACAGCAGGATTACGATTTTCCTCTCGTCGCTGTTGCAGAGCTCTTCGAGAAACTCCAGTTCCGGTTTGCCTTCCCTAACCGCTTTTCTGAGAATGCTGCACGCCCTCGCGTGGGAGTACTGAATGTACGCGGCACTCTGCCTTTCGAAGTCGAGAGCTTTACTCCAGTCGAAAGTCATCGGCTTTTCTGGAGCGATTCTGACGAAATCGTACCTCAACGCTCCGGTAGCCACGGCTCTCGCTATTTTTTCCTTTTCGTCCTCGCTCAAATCCACTCTCTTCTCCACTATCTTCTTCGCCTCCACATAGACCCTGTCTATTAGTTCGTCTGCCGGGATAAATTTACCCTTCCTCGTGCTCATCGACCCTTCGGGCAGGGATACGAATTCGAAAAACACTATTTCTGGTGCTTTCAATCCCAGAGCCTTCATCACATCCTGCAGCTGCCTGCCTATGAGCTTGTGGTCGCTTCCCAGAATGTTCACGAACCTTTCGTAGTTCTCGTTCTTCCAGAGGTGATATGCTAAGTCTCTCGTTACGTAAAGGGTCGTTCCGTTCTTTCTCTTAACGACGACATCTTTTTCGTATCCGAGCTTTTTCATGTCGATTATGAGAGCTCCAGCTTCTTCCTTCAGCATGTTTCTCTCCTCAAGCATTCTGATCACTCTGTCGACGTAGCCGTTTCTCACGAACATCGATTCCCAGACGTATTCGTCGTGACAAACGTTTATTTTGTTCAGGGTTTCGGTAATTCCCTGTAGAGCCAGACTTACCACTTCTCTAAACAGGTTTACAGCTTCCTCATCTCCTCTTTCATAGGCAATCATCAGCTTTTCAACTTCCTCTTCGAGGTCGGGTTTTTCCTCGATTTCCCTGTTCATCTTTATGTACGCTTCAACAACAGCCTGATCGGGTTTTTTTGACCTGTCAATTCCGTACTTTTTGTATCCCAGACACGCTATTGCAATCTGCCTGCCCATGTCGTTTACGTAGTAGTGCGTCACGACGTCCACCATTGCTTTTCTGAACATCCTCGCCACGGTATCTCCAATTATCGAGTTTCTTATGTGTCCGATGTGCAGTGGACCGTCCGGATTCGCGGAGGTGTGCTCAACGAGCACACTCTTCTCTCCAAGAGAAAACGACCCGTAGTTTTCATCCTCATCAAGTATCCTGTTTACGGTTTCCCTGAGAAACTCCCCGCTTGCTGTAAAGTTTATGTAACCGTTTACGCTCTCGACTTTTCCAATGTAATCTGAATCGAATTCCATGAACGCAACGATTTCATCAGCCACTTCAGCAGGTTTCGTGTTTTTTTCCTTTGCGAGCTTGAATGCTACTGTTGAGCAGATGTCAGCATACTCGCTTTCCCTCAGGAACTTCTCATCTCCGTAATCGCCAAGGGCTTTAATCACATCTCTTATGAATCTGCGGAACATGTTGCAGGATTCGACGACATACTTATAAACTTGCCCGTAAATCTGCGAAACCGTTTGCGAAAGCTGTATTCTCCAGAACTCCCAGACCGGCAAAAAAGCTAAAATCCCATATGTATGGCTTTTTAACGTGAAGTGTGTAATATGTGGAAAAGAGAGCGAGTCAAGCGTGTGTGCCCGGTGCTACATGATGAGAAATAAAATAGTGGAAGTGGACAGGGTTGAAGTTGAAACCTGTCCCAGGTGCGGGTTTTACAGAGTTGGGGGAAGGTGGAGAAACGTAGACATTTATTCAGCTGTTGAGGCAGCTTTAGAGAAAACTCTGACCGTGCATACAGATTTTGAGGTTGAAGAGGCTGAACTGTCCATAGAAGGGGTGAAGGGATTCGTAAGGCTGAAGGGAAACTTCCGGGGGGAAGAGGTAGAGCAGGTTCATGAGTTCAGGATTAACGTAAAAAAGACGCTTTGCGAGAGGTGCAGTAGAGAAGCAGGAGGATACTACGAATCCATAGTTCAGCTCAGGGCTGAGAACAGAAAACTCAGCGAATGGGAGGTGAATGAAGCTAACAGAATAGTGGCTGAAGTACTCGAAAAAGAGAAGGAGAACTTAAAAGCATTCCTTACGAAGGTCGTTGAAAGGAGGGAGGGCATAGACTACTACATAGGCAGCAGAGACGTTGGCAGAAAGATATCACGGAAGATTGCTGGGAGGTTTGGTGGGAGCATAGTCGAAAGCAGGAAAATAGCCGGCAGGAAGGATGGAAGAGACCTGTTCAGGTTCACGTACTCGGTCAGGCTTCCGGAGTACAGGAAGGGAGATGTCGTTAAAAGCGAAAACGGGCTCGTTTACGTCACGAATCCGAGGCTTGGAAAGGGCGTTTCCCTGCCTGACCTCAGCAGCGCTAACGCTGAAGGCAGAGTTGTCGTGAGGAGAGAGAACATTGAGGAGGGCGTGGTCGTAAACGCTGACAGGTACGCAGTTGAAGTCCTCAAGAGCAGCGGAGAAGTTGTTCTGGCTGAGAAAGCTGGAAACGTAAAAATTGGAGATAGCGTTTACGTGTTCGAATATAAAGGAAAACACTACATCATACCCGGAGAAGTATATTAAGTTTTATAAACTCTGAATTTGCATCGTTAAGTCTGAAGAGCTTTCAAAACGTTAAACCTCGCGACGTTTTCGTATTCCCCGTACTTCTCCCACAAACTCATGCACTCACACCTGATGTCCTCGAAAATTTCGGTATTCTGACTCAGAGAGAAATCTTTTATCGCTTTCGCAACGTTTCTGTCGCACTTTCCGCAGTTGTGAGAAGCTCTTTCACTCCCGGCTCCAACCGGGTCGCAGATTATTGTTTTTTCCGTTATTTCTTTTCCTTTCTTCAGAACCTCCACGGCGCTCCAGAGCCAGGGCGGTCTGTAGATCTTTGCTTTCCACAGCCTTTCGATGTAAGTATTCCCCGGCACGTAAACCGGGTTTATCGATATGGTGTTGCTGTACCTTTCGCAGGCTTTTATGGAACTCAGACAATCCTCCACCGCCTCTTTTTCTGACAGAAACGGCGGTTTCAGGAGGAGATACGTTCTGACCCTTGCAGACTTCTTCATTAAAAATTCGGCAGCTTTAACGTAGTCGTTAAACGTAAACCCCTTGTTTATGCACATTTCCCTCACGCGGTCGTTTGACGTCTCAAGCCCTATACCCACCTCGACCTCAAAATCTCTACCAAAGCAGTCAATGTTAAAAACGTATTCCGGACGGCTCTCGACTATCAGCTTTGAAATTCCGAGCTTCTCAGCTCTCTCGTACGTGTACTTCCTGAAAACTTTCGGAACTTCCCTGTCGTCAAAAAAACTGCCGGAGGTAAAAATTTTCAGAACCTCCACCTTTTTACCAGAAATCGCATGGTCGAGCTGCTTCTTCAGGTCTTTCTCGTCAGCCTTCGCGAATTCTGAAGAGAACCCACACATGAGGCACCTTCTCCAGCTGCAGCCAGAAGTTCTGAGTATTACTGTGAGACAGTCGGCAATTCTGTTTTCAAGCCTTTCCTTTTCAACCCAGCAGGCCACGGGTTTTTCCGTGCTCTTTTTACCCTTACCCTTCCTCACTCCCTTCTTCACGCTCAACACCTCAATGCCTTGAAACGGGAAACATGTTTTTGACGTCTTCAATCGATTTTCCAAATACTCCGAAGTTCAATTCTTCGTCCTGCACGTAGTTCTTTCCGAGCTTTGCAGCTATCTCTGCTTTCATTAGCTCCCTTCCAAGGTAAGCTGCGTGGTCGAGCCTTGAAACAAGACCGAGCTTTATGGCCGCTTTTGATACGCTTTCGGCATTCCCCTTCAGCGCAGTTCCGGACTCGTGAACGGCTACAACGTCGTTTCCCGAAACACCTATTCTGAAATCGCCCGCAGGATCCCTGATAAAAGTATTTGGTGCAAACTCATCAGCGTTTGCAGCCTTCACTTCTGAAAAAAACTTTTCTTCCGTCCTCGTTTTCTCCTTTAAAACCAGCAGGTTGAATCCAAAATCTTTGGGCGGGCTTTTTCTCAGCCTCGCCGCCCTCGCCATGTAGCTTGCAACTCTGAGCTCCCGAACGCTGCCTGAAGTTTTGCAGCTCGCTTCAGTCGTGAAAAGAGCGTTAGCTCCGATTTCCTCAGCGAGAAAGGCTAAGAGGGCATTCATGCCTGTAGAATCAGCATCGCACAGCTCCGTAACGTTTCCCGCTCCAAAGAGTACGGGAGTTTCGTCGTCAATTTTTCTGAACGTGGCGTACCTCTCAAGCGAAGCGTAGAAGGAGAGTGGCGCATCCAGTATGCAGTCTGCTACGATGTTTTCCTTACCTCTCTTCCTCGCAAATTCAACGAGTTTTTTCAGCTCTTCAACGTCTCTACTCACGATCACCACTGCCTGAGATTCTATAAAATCCAGAGCTTTCAGGTTCTCTTTTCCCACGCTCATTACCATATGAACTCCAGCCTCAACGCACCCCCTTATGACCTTTGGATTGAACGTATCGACGCTGACGGCATCGCATGCATCCAGCACGGCTTTAACTGCTTTCACAGCCCCGTTAACGTCGCACTCTATGGGAATTCCCACATCGACTATATCTGCCCCGTTTTCGATGTAGTACTCGGCTCTCTCCTGAACTTCGTCTCTGCTCATCTCCGGAGCGTCAACTATCTCAGCAACGACCTTTATTCTACCTCTCCCAACAACGACATTGCCAACAAAAGCGGGCTTTTTCACCCCCGTGCTGTCGGAATTCACGAGCTCGATTACCTCTTCAGCCATTATCGAAGACAGGAGCTTGCACGCAGGAACAGTGTGGGATAACTCCAGCCTGTCGAGGTTTTTCAGTACGTAAACCAAATCTGCTGCATGTATGCTGCCAAGCCTGACCTTTACTCCAGTTTCCTCTTCGAGTTTCTTCCAGTTTCCCTTTGCGTTACCCGGAACTATTACCAAGTCGTACTTCGAGAGGTCAATACCCTTCAGGTTTCCCGGAGTTACAAAAGCTGCAACGTCAACGTCTGCGACGAAAACGTCTATTTCGTAATTTTTAAAACGTTCAATCCTCTTTACTACGTTTCTCACTTCTTCAGCCGCAAGCCTTCCGGTAACAAGAAGTATCTTCATGGCTCTACTACCGTCCCTATTTTCTTTATTTCGTCAAAGTTACCGCTAACAGCTTTTTCTATGTTGCCGGGTTCTCCAAGAAAGATGATCGTCCTTATCCTGCTCCTCTCGACGACCTTCGCTGCAAGCAAATCGAAAACGTTGCTGCTTCCAGCTTCGATTTCTCCTTTAACCACTATGTCCACGAGCTGTTTCGGGCTTAACCTTTCGTACTTTACGGCGTCTGGATTTCTAAATGGGTCGTCGGAGTAAACGCCGTTGACTGACGTTGCGTTCAGCAGCAAGTCGGCGTTAACGTATTCGGCTAACAGGGCTGCTGTTGCATCTGTTGTGTGTCCGGGAAACGTTCCGCCCATAACCACAGTTTTCCAGAGTTTTGACAGTTCAACAGCTCTTTCAAACGTTTTGGGTATCTCCTTTGGGGCTGAGGAAAGGTGTGAGGCGAACAGCAGGGCGTTTAACCTCGTAACTTCTATTCCAATTGCATCGCACAGCGTGTTGTTCGCACCGGAGTTTCTCGCCGCATTGATGTATTCCCTCGCAACCCTGCCTCCACCCACGACAACGAATACTTCGTTATCTTCCGAAATGCGCTCCACCTCACCGGCAAAAGCTCTCATCTTTTTGCACTCCGGAAAATCACTCATCAGGACTGACCCGCCGAGAGAAATAACAAGCTTCATGCATGCCGTTTAAATACCGGGATTTATCACATTTTTGCGGGCATATGCTTAAATCGTTCAGAATGTCCAAATGTCCAAGGTTTAACATCAATTCGAAATTTGTAAATATGCAATTGCATAATAACCTAACTATTCTTGCCAGATTTTTTCTCATCTTGAGATTTTCACCAAATCCTCCACCCTGCCGAGGTAAAACACACCGCCGTAAACGGCGTAGACTTCAGCCTCTCTTACGCTAAGAGACTTCAGAGCTGGAGAGAGAAATGTGTTTAGGCTGAGTAAGTCACTGCCCGAAACCAGTGGAGAAAAAGGAGGAAGTACGAGCACGTTTCTCAACTTCAGGAAGCACGGATAACTGTATATTCCTCCTCTAACCCTTAGCTTCACAGCCGGGTGCTCGTGCCCCATTACTACCGGTTTGCTCAGATCAAAATTCCTGTGGCCGTGAACAACAAGCAAATCGCCAATTTCCAGCTCCTCGAATACGTCTATTCCGTATTTTTTTAGAATTGCTGCAAGGTAGTTGTCGTGATTTCCCCTCACCACAACAAGCTCTACTCCGCGAGCGTCCACGAACTCAACGAACTCTTCCACATCTTTCCACTCGTAGGGCAGGTTTCTGCTGAACTCGTGCTTCAGGTCTCCCGCCACTGCGAGTTTTCTGATACCCCTGTCGAACAGTTTTTCGAGCGTGGCTTTTATCTCCGCTATCTGAACTCTTGGAAACGCAACGCCAGCTTCTCTCATCGCATTCTCGAAACCCAGGTGTAAATCTGCTATTACTGCAGTCCTGTCGATTACGGCAGCTCTTTCCGGCGTCAGCATTACCTTAATTGAATCTACGTTTACTTCGAGGCAATCGGAATGAACGGGGCACATGATTTTAAATGCCGTATTTCAAATGCCGTAACTCAGCCGGTTTCCTACAGAACCACCATCTGAGCGTGGGGGCATCCACCTATGACAAGAACTCTGTCCTCATCCACAATTCCCGCTTCTATCGCGAGCTTAACAGCCTTTTTACCGCTTATATTTGCTATGGTGGCTTTTTTCAGGTACTCTCTAACCTTATCCGGATCGACTTCTTCACTTCCGTAAAACTTTTCCGTAATTTCAAGCTTCAGGCCTCTCTCTTCGTCCCTGAACGTTTTACCGACTATGTCCGAATCGCAGACGGCTACAAGCATTTCACCCTGAACCCTGTAAACTTTCAGCCTAAACATGAATTGTACGCGTAAAATTTAAAACGACCTGACAGGATGTTTGGCACCGCAAGCCATGCACCTGACGAACAGTATTCTGTCCTCTCTGACGAGCACGGTATCGGGCGCTCCACACTCCCTGCAGAGAACGTACTCCTTCACGTACGAATCCACTTCTTTTTGAATTTCGTCCTCGGTAAACTTACCCTGCAGCGTTAGCCTGCCAGCTTCGAGAAAACCTGCTGTACCGAGAGACTTTACCAGATACTTGTAGATGTGTTCCTCACTTCTGTTAACGGCCTTGGCTATCTGAGAGAAGTTTTTGATTATCGTTCTGCTTCCTTCTCTGAAAGCGTTAACTCTGGGAATTTCAAATCTCTCTCTCTTTACCACGTGCTCCGGTAACTCCGACAGAGCTTTTTCCAGAAGTTCTTCGTAACTCCTCATGTACTGAGGATTTCGTTAAAGAGTAGATAAGTCTTTGCCAGAGGTTGCAAAAATTTATTTTTTAATTATCAATTAAATTTTATTAAAAAAACAAAAAAATTCTGCTTAATTACTCAACGTCAATTCCCTTAAGCCAGGGCATCATTTTCCTCAGTTCTTTCCCTACCTTCTCGATCAGGTGTTCTCTTTCCATTTTTAGCAGCTTGTTGAACACAGGCCTGTTTGCCTGATTTTCGAGAATCCATTCCCTTGCAAATTCGCCTGTCTGAATTTCTTTCAGTATTTTTCTCATTTCTTCTCTAACGCTCTCGTTTATCACCCTCTTCCCCCTCGTCATGCCACCGTACTTTGCCGTATCGCTGACACTGTACCACATTGCGTAGATACCTCCTTCGTATATCAGGTCAACTATCAGCTTCAGCTCGTGCAGAGCTTCGAAGTAAGCGACCTCTGGCTGGTAGCCGGCTTCTACCATCGTTTCGAAAGCGGCTTTTATTAACTCGGTAACACCTCCGCACAGATCCACCTGCTCTCCAAACAGGTCAGTTTCCGTTTCCTCCCTGAAGGTCGTCTCTATAACACCAGCTCTCGTGCAGCCGATTCCCTTGGCGTAAGCCAGAGCTTTCTTCAGAGCCTCTTTGCTGTAATCCTGCTCCACCGCAACCAGAGCCGGAACGCCCTTTCCCTCTGTGTACATTCTCCTTACCAAGTGTCCCGGGCTCTTGGGGGCGACCATCGTAACGTCGATGTAGTCCGGCGGTATTATCTGGTTGTAGTGGATGTTAAAACCGTGAGCAAACAGCAGCATGTCTCCTTCGTTCAGCATGGATTTAACCTGTTTTTCGAATACAGCGGGCTGAACAGTGTCGGGTATAAGCATGGCAATTACGTTTGCCTCACTCACAGCTTCGCTGACCTTTTTTACCTTCAACCCCTCGCTTTCTGCCTTTTTCCAGCTTTTACTCCCTTCGTAAAGACCAACCACAACGTCAACTCCAGAATCCCTCAGATTCAGAGCGTGTGCGTGTCCCTGACTTCCATAACCGATTACTGCTACAGTTTTATCTTTTATATACTTCAAATCTGCGTCACTGTCGTAATACACCTTTGCCATACAATCACCAGTGGGTGATTGATAATAGAAAATATATACATTCCGATAAAACAGCGGGAAGATGTCCTCGAAAGAGAACGACATGAAGAGCGACGAACTCCCCAGAACGCTGAGAGAAAGAGCAATAGATTTGCTCGTGAAAAACCCCGGTAAAACCTTCACTGCCAAGGAGCTGTGTGAAATCCTCGAAGTGGAAAGCGAGTCTGAAATTTACGCAGTGCTGAAGCAGGTGGCGAGGATACTCAGGAGAAAGGGGATCGATCTAGTTTTCTCTCAGCCAGTCTGCAAAAAGTGCGGTTTCGTGATGAGCAAAATGTACGCAAAGAAGTGTCCCAGATGCAAGTCGGAGTGGATAGAGCCCGCCAGATTTATGGTGCGGTGATCTGGCTGAATGTGTGTATCAAATTATCGAATTAACGATAAGTATGAAGGTCGTGGAAGTTCCTGCAAGCATAACATGCTTCTTTACGCCGGAAAGAGGAGGAGACGCATGTAAAACAGGGTCTTACGGTGTGGGAATAGTCCTGAAATCCGGAGCCAGAGCCGAGTTCACACCGTCTGACTCGTTTAGAATAGAATTCAAATGCTGTACTGTGGAAACTGTGGAAGCCGGTATCGAAATTCTCAGATCCATGGGGGGTGTAAAACCCGGAACACTGAAACTAAAACCGAACTACCCCGTTGGGTGCGGTTTTGGCATGAGTGCGGCATTAACGCTTTCAGCTCTTCTCTCGATCTCGGATTTGCCAGTACTGAAAGTTGCCGACATTGCGCATAGAGCTGAAGTCGAGTCCTCGACCGGTCTCGGCGATGTTGTCACCCAGCTTTACGGAGGTGTTGTCTGCAGATTGAATGCAGCCTGTCCTTCCTGTGCCATAATAAAAAAATTGAATTTACTTAACGAGCTGGAAGTCCTGATTCTGGGCAGGCTGGACACAGAAGAGGCTCTGAAAGAGTACGACTTCTCATCCGGAATAAAGCACCTGAAAGAGTTTCTCAGAAAACCAACAGTGGAAAACCTGTTTTACCATTCAAAGGCTTTTGCGGAGGAGAGCGGAGTTATAGAAGAAGTTAAAGACGTCATTGAGGCGGTAGAATCGACTGGAGGATTAGCTTCCATGGTAATGCTGGGAAAAGCCGTTTTTGCAGTTAACGGTTTTAGCGCTTTGAAGGAGTTCGGAGAGCCTTTAAGGGTAAAAGTCGATAAACACGGGTTAATTTGATTTTGGAATTATTTTCATTATTTAAACACATTAACGAAACTTTGTCTAAGGAGAGTGTCAAAAATAGGATAAAAAATAAATAAACTGAATAAAAGACCTGCAACCCACGCTAAGGCAGTTAGTGGACTACGTCAAGTCTACAAGCTTCGAAGGAATAATAAAGGTATAGAGTTAAAGATATTAGTTTTATTATACTTCTTTGGTCTTTCCATAGAGGAGGACAAGTCAATTCTTATCTCTTTTTGAGGAGTCTTTTTGAGGAGATAAGTCACGAATACGAACATTACAGGCTCAAGAAAGTCTTAAAGCAACCGGAAAGAAGGTTAATAGCAATAGATAAACAAAGATAAACTTGAGAAGGGACAAATCTTCGTATGGGCTGCTGTAGATTCGAAGGAATGCCTGACATGGGCTTCTGAAGGAAGAAGTTCTTTCTACGTTTTGAAAGTCTTAAGCACGAAAATAGGCCAGAAGTTGTTGTTGACAGAGGATTCTGTACAGGCTTTACAAAGCTGTTTAAAATCAGGCACGTTCGGTGGGAGAAATGCAGTTGAAGGATTCTTTTCTGGGTTTAAGGAGAGGACGAAGAGGTTCTGGAATAGATTTCTAGGAGTTTT
>WAPX01000028.1 GCA_015520485.1 Archaeoglobaceae archaeon | reverse complement strand
TCCCATCAGAATTATTGGTATTACGTAGAGCAGGGGCAGGTATGCTGAATTCAGGAACAGTCTAGCAAACCAGCTCGGGAACGAGTAGTTCGCTATTGTAATTGCTCTCAGGGCAGCCATTACCTGCCCGGGCTGTGCTCCTCTTGGGCAGGTTGCGGAGCAGTCGTTGCACTGGTAGCAGAGCCAGGGCCCGTTTGACGTCTTTATCCTATCCTCCAGACCAATCTGGAGGTATCTCATATATCTTCTGGGAAAAGTATGGTCATTCGATGAAAGGGGGCAAATCGCCGTACAGTTTCCACAGTTAAAACACAAGGTAGCAGTTTTGGTGCCGAGTTTTTCAAATTTTCTGACTAAATCTGGATTTACCTTCATTTTCCACCACCCTTGGCTACAAGCTTATACTTATAATAACCGTCAATTTCTTCCCCTGGTTCAACCTGACCGTACTTGAACATTGTAAGAACGTACCAAGCTACGATGCCAACAGGCATGTTTATTTCAGAAGCTATTTCCGGAATCGTCTTTGGCCCGGCTTTTAGACACTCCGAGATCTGCTTTATTATTTTTCTCTGTTCTTTTGCCATTTCTATTACTTCTTCTCTTGGTTTTACACCTCTATCTCTGAGCTTTTTGACAGTTAGCTCTTTCTTAGCCTGCTCCTCCGCCATTTAGTCACCCCCCGCAGCTTCTATTGATTTTCTCAACTGATCATAGTAATATCCACGCAGGTTAATCGCTTCTGTCGGGCAAACCGCACCACAGGCACCACAACCCTTACACAGTGCCTCTTTGAGGACCGCTTTTCCGTTTTCGATGTTTATCGCACCTGCTGGACACTCTTCAACGCACTCACTACATCCATCACACTTTTCAGGATTGATTTCAGCTATGAATGGCTCAAGCTCGGTATAACCCTTAACAAGGTACGTATCTGCCTTTGCTGCTGCAGCTGAAGCTGATGCTGTTGCCTCCACGGTATCCTTTGGCCCCTGACAGGTTCCGGCAACCAGAACGCCACCAATTGCTGTTTCAACAGGCCTCAGCTTTGGATGCACTTCCTGCAGGAATCCATCTCTGCTGAATGGAACTCTGAGCATCGTAAACACATCGCTCATCTCTGGCTCCATGCCAACTGAAAGAACAACCATGTCCACAGGGATTTCTACCTCTTCCCCGTATGTAAGCAAATCTTTGACCTTTACAATTAACTTGTTTCCACTTCTTTCAACAACCGGTGGATTCTCCGGATCGTACTTGAAGAACAACATGCCGTCTCTTCCAGCCTGTTCATAGTAAGTTTCATACTTTCCATATGTTCTGATATCTCTATACACGTGGTACACTCTTAAATCTCCGAACTTTTCGAGAGCTTGAAGAGCAGCGTTTATCGTGGCTACACAGCAGTACCTCGAACAGTACTCGTGTTCTTCGTTTCTGCTTCCGACACAGTAAATAAATGCTATATCACGAATCTCTTTTCCATTATACTCAAGTTTTCCATTGGAGATAGAAATTAGTCTGTCAAAAACAGGCAATGTTATTACGTTGTCATATACTTTGTATCCAAATTCACCTTCTTTTGGTTCGTAGGGTTTAAAGCCTGTGGCGAGTATAACAATACTTCCTGTAACTTCTACAGTCTTGGGTTTCTGGTTGAAATCGGGGTTGCATTTACCGCACTTGGTGCACGCATTCATATCGATTACAGGAGTGTCGGGATATGTGAAATCTCTCTTGTAAATCGCTTTTCTTTTTGTCAACCCATAGTTGAATTCATCGGGCACCTCAACCGGACACTGGGAAATTGTATCATCACTGACGTTTCCCTTAACGTATCTTGGATTTATCTTTATCTTAACCTTAAACTCTCCAAGAGCCCCTTCAGCACTGACTATTTCTGCGTTGGTGTAAATTTTTATGTTTGGATTGCTTTTTACCTCTTCAACGAGTTTCTTTACGAGCTCTATACCGCTAATTCCACTCGGATACATTTTACCTATCTGAGCTGCTCTTCCGCCGAGAAACGGAGACATTTCAATAAGATGTACTGTAATGCCCGCCCTTCCAAGGTCTATCGCACACCTCATTCCAGCAATTCCACCACCCATGACGATTGCCTCTGGTTTCATGTCGAGTCTTATTGATTCGAGATCTCTTGCCAAGCTCACTTTTGCTATGGCTGCTTTTACGATCCAGATTGCTTTCTGCGTTGCCGCTTCTGGATTGTCCGAATGCACCCAAGAACTGTGTTCTCTTATACACACGTGTTCAACGAGGTATGGATTTAAACCCGCCTCTTTTGCAGCGTTTCTAAAGGTTTTTTCGTGGAGGTGGGGTGAACATGACGCTACAACGACGCCATCCAGACCAAGGTTTTTTATATCCTCCTTTATTAAGTTCTGACCGGCCTCAGAACACATAAAAACAAAATCTCTTGCAACTGCAACATTAGGCAAATCTTTTACAGCTTCAACAACTTTCTTGACATCGACGTAATCAGATATGTTACCTCCACAGTGGCATACGTAAACACCTATTTTAGTTCTTTCTTTCAAGTTCCCACCTCCTTGAGGTATGCTATGCACTGTGCGGCAGCTGCTGCCGCTTCAGCAACCGTATCGGGAATATCTTTTGGACACGTAGCCGTTCCTGCGACAAATATGCCGTCCACTTTGGTTGCTACAGGGTTGGCATTCTCTTCAGGAGGTACATAGAACCCATAGGAGTTCGTATCTATACCAAGAATTTCCGAAAGTTCTGGATTTGAAAGCAAACCAATAGAAAGCACGACCATATCGTACTCATCCTCTCTGATTTCACCCGTTTCGGTATCTTCCACGATAACAACAGGATTGCCGTTTCTACTTTCTATTCTTGCTACTTTACCCCTGATGAAGTACACTCCAAGGTCTCTGACCATCGTGTAAAATTCTTCAAAACCCTTACCAAACGCTCTTATGTCCATATAGTATATGGCCGCTTCTCCGAAGGGAATGGCAGACGTGTAGAGCAAAGCCTGTTTTACTGAATACATACAGCAAACCCTTGAACACAGCGGGTTTCCCAAGGACTTATCTCTCGATCCTGTGCACAAAACCCAGGCAACCCTCTCCGGGACTTTACCATCTCCCGGTCTGAGCAGTGCATGATATGGTCTTGATGGAGCGAGAAGTCTTTCCATCTGCATTGAATGTATGATGTTTGGATTCAGGTTTGTATGTATCAGAGTTAGATTGCCTGTGTATGAATACTCTTTCTTTTTCTCAGGTGGAAACAGGTTGTACCCTGTAGCAACTATAATTGCTTTAACCGTAATTTCGACCTCTTCCGGTTCCTGCAGAAAGTTTATGGCATCTTTTGGACAGGCTCTTTCACACCTGCCGCACATCATGCAGTGTTCGAGGTCCAGCACGGCCTTTTTCGGAACTGCCATTTCGAATGGGATATAAACGGCTTTTCTTCCAACGATTCCGTAATCAAACTCTCTCGGAACCAAAACTGGGCAAACTTCTTCGCACCTGCCACATCCAATGCAGAGGTCCTCTTCAACGTATCTCGGTTTTTTAAGTACTTTTACTCTGAATTCCTTTCCTGTCTTCTGTACTTCTTTTACTTCTGAGTACGTCATCAGATGTACTTTCGGATGTGATGCTGCTGCAGCCATTTTGGGTGTGGTAATACATCCAGCACAGTCGGTTGTTGGGAAAACCTTGCTCAGCTGAATCATGTGCCCTCCTATGCTTGGGTCTTTTTCGACCAGCAGGACTTCGAACCCCGCATCTCCGAGTGTCAGAGATGCTTCAATTCCAGCTATTCCTCCACCTATTACGAGCACATCGTACTTCATTTCACTCCCCACTCAAAGTCTCTTCCAACCTTTCAAGACTTCCAACTATTGCCTCAACACAGGTTGAACAAACACCCGTTAGAAGAAGTCTGTTTTTGTCTATTCCGTGTTCGTCGAGAAGCTCATATGCTTTCTCTATTCTCTTGGCAGTTTTTCTTACACACTCTTCTCCAAGAAACGGGCAATCTGGACCACTTGAAGCAACAAAAACAGCATCAAACCCCGATTGAAACGCGTGAAGAATTAGATCAGGTCTCAGCATGCTTGCGCAGGGAATCCTTATTATCACGGTGTTTGGTGTATAATGGACATGTAGCAGCCCAGCTTGGTCGAGAGCTCTGTACGCCATTTCAGCAGCAAAAATTAAAATTTTATAGGTCATATTACTTTACCTTCTTTACAAAATGTCTGTCGTACCCACCGACGTCGTAATAACCGATGTACTCCCATCTTCCACCAGATCTGCTGCACATGGTATCCAGGTCGTGTCTTGTCCCGTGGTCGCTTGACAACAGCTCAAGAACCTGTCCGGGCTTAACTTTACTGCCCAGGGCCTTCTTGGCTTCAAGCATGGGGCCAGGACACGACTGTCCCCTAGCGTCTACAACAACATCGGCTTTGATACTTTCGACCTCTTCTTTTGTTAACTCTTTTGCCATATATACCACCTCCCATACAAATCTAGCTGCTCTGCAATTCTCCAGCAACTCTACTTGAAGTGGTGTCACACCACTATTTATTAATTTTTCGAATTTTACACGGTTGTATTTACGATAATTTTTGTTTTTGCTGTTTGGTATCTGGCTATTTCTTCAACAGGCCTAAAATAGTGGAGAAAAACAAAAACCGGTCTACTAGAACCTAATCAATCAGGCGTAAAATTTAAAAAAATCTATAATAAATAACTAAAAACTACCACCAGCAAATTACTTTGTCACACTCAAAAATTTTCTTAACAAGCTCCTCGTAATCAACGTTTCCTTCATACAGCATGAACTCTACGGTACTCTCGCCGGAGAGAGCCTTTGCAAGTTCTTTTGTTAATTCATCCGGTTCCGATTTGTAAATGTGCAAAACGCTCATCCTTATCACCTCTGGTAAGGTATAATGACCGTATATTCCTTCAGCTTCTTCTTTATCTCATCAAGGCTGAGTATGGTAAAACCGTATTCTTCGTTCTCTTTTACGTTTGAATACAGGTGACCACCCATATCCTCCAAGAATTCCAGGTTATCCACAAATTCCTCCCAGCAGTCCTCGCATATGCTGCTTATGAAATCCTTGGCTATCTTGTGGTTAAGGATGTACAGGTCAGACTTGTGCTCCTCAAGAACAGATCCCAGAGCAACTCTCAGTGCTTCAAACTGTGATTCAGGGTCTTTCGCTATAACCGCAATATACTCGGTCTTCCCCTTCATTTAAAACACCACATACCTGTCTGCATCTGTCAGAAATTCCGCATTCTTTGCCTGGGTTACCCAGTTCTTGTAAGGTATTCCCTCAACTGGAGATTCCATCTGTCTGAGCTTGTCCATGTTTTCTCCAATATATCTTTTGTAACTGGCTTCGCAGATATAGACGTTCTCTGCCCCAGCAGCGTCTAACATTTCTTTAAATCTTGGATTTTTCACGTTCTTGACACCGTCTCCCGACATGAACACTTTCACTTCCTTTCCAAGCTTTTTTGCGGCTTTTACGATCTCTACTACGTGGTCGAAGTATTTTTCTGTAAATACAGGTACAGCTAAAAACTCTGACATGCGCCATAGTGAATTACAATCGTATTTATATTTTTCCAAATTTTATTAACTCAGCTTTTCAATGGTTTTTAGCAATTTTTGCTTTTTCAGCAACGTTAATATACAACACTGCTAATCTGAAAACGATGAAGTTTCAGGTTAAAGTAAACAACAGAGATTACAGTGTCGAAGTTCTGAACGCAAACCCTCCGATTTTTGAAGTTTCAGTTAACGGTAAAAAGGCGTTAATAAACATTGGCGAAAAGAAGAGGAAGGAGCTGTCCGGTAACGAAGTCGTTGCGGAGATAAGCGGGACTGTGGCCAGAATAGTTGTAAGGGAAGGACAGGAAGTGAAAGAGGGAGAACCAATAATGATTCTCGAGGCAATGAAAATGGAAAACGAAGTTGTTTCTCCGAAAACAGGTAAAATAGAGAAGATACTTGTTAAAGAGGGAGACAAAGTGAATCAGGGAGATGCCGTTGCTGTTATAGGTTCGTGAGTTGTAAATTTAATTCTTTATTTCACATAATTTATTTTATATAAAATAAGTTTTAATGAACTTGCTTTTCTTCTTAGAGAATGGAAAATCAAGTTAATGACGACAAACAGGTGTTGTCAAGATAACTACCCCCAGTTATAGAAAGCCACAAAACTCTCCAACCAGCTCTGCACTCAAAAGAACTGTTAAAAGGAAATCTATTCCAGAACCTCTTCGCCCCTTAAACCTCGAAAAGAAACTTTCTACATGTCTGTATTTTAATCCTAATCTTTTCAGAGCCCATTTATAAGAATCCTCTATCAACGATGATTTCTGGCCTGTTTTCGTGCTTAAGACTCCTCTCAAAACGTAAGCTTCAAAGCTTCCTCTGCTTTCAGAAGCCTATGGTTAGGCATTCCTTCGAATCAATCTACAGCAGCCCATACAAAGATTAACTTCTTCTCCAGCTTAATTTTGGTTTCGTCTATCGCTATTAACCTTCTTTTAGTTCCACATCTTTCTTGTTCCTCCAAAGTTTGTAGACTTGACGTAGTCCACCAATTGCCTTAGTGGGGGTTGCATATCTTTTATTTAGTTCATTTGTTTTTTATCCTTATTCTTGACTCTCTCCTTAGACAAAGAAACAGGTAAAACTTTATCTTTCCCCGACATACATTGAGCGATGGACTCGAGAGAGAAGGTGCTGAAACTGTACACGACAGTCACGACAAAAATGTACTTTGGGGAGGATTCTTTCTTCTCCGGTAAGGAAAGCTACAATCCGCTCGCCCTCTTCGGAATTATCTCCGCCATTATCAATAGAAACGTCCTCGTCTTTGGAGATTACGGCAGTGGAAAAACAACGAGCTGCGAGAGAATAGCTTCTTTACTCAGGTGCGTTCCGCTTGAATTCGTTCAGGCAGCAACGATTCACGGTCATCCAGAACAGACCGAGGAAAAGATAAAGGCCACCCTCGATCTGGGAGCTCTGGAAAAGGAGGGCAGGGAAATCGTAAAGTGGAGAATAACTCCATTCTGCCCGGTAACGATTGTGGACGAAATAAACAGGCTTCCAGCCGGAAAACAGAACCTCATACTGAACGAGGTTGACAGAGGAATTTGGAGTTATAGAGGTTCCACGCTATTTCTGAAGAAAAAACCACTTTTTGCGACCGTGAACTACGGTGACGAGGGAACCTCAAAACTGATACCGCCGCTTTCGGACAGATTCGATCTGGCAGTTGAAACCGGCAGGATAAACGCTGTAATGAGGAGAAAGGTCAGGGCTGGAATTGACGACAGCTTTCTCAGAGACAGGGAACTCGCTGAGGAAATGGTGGAAACGGTACTCGAAATAAACAGCAGAGAGGCCGAGGATTACGTCAGAGAAGTGGCCGAGTCTTTTGCCGAAAAACTCAGCGAGAGGCTGAACTTTGAAGTGTTAACTCCAGATGAGGTGGATGAAGTCGGAAGAGAAATAGAGGAAGTGGAGCTTTTGCCAGAAGCTGAAATGTTCCTCGACTACTTTTCTCAGGAAGTTTACTGTCAGATGTCAACAAGAAAGGAGTTTTCGAGGTGCGAGGGGTGCCACTACTCCACCTTCGCCTGCTCAGATATAGGTGTTTTCTCTGGCAGAGCCGAGAACAGCGTGGTTACGATTGCTAAAGCTCTCGCATGGCTTGAGGGAGAGGATTGCGGCTTGCAGCAGGTTAAGGCCGTTCTGCCTTACTGCCTCTGGCACAGGTGCAGGCTGAATCCGGGCAGGGTTGTGGAAGTTAGAGACGTCGAAAAGAACGAGTGTGATGAAATACACGCCTTAAAGGAAGTCATAGACGAAGTGCACAGAAGGTGGGAAGAGCACAGGGACTTTCAGGTGATAGCTTACAAAGCCCTTTTAGAGGGTAACAGAGAGCTTCTGGAGGAAGTTTGCGAAAAAGTGTCCCACCCGCTGTTCAGGTCTTTACTCGGCTGGTAGCTGATGGATTTAACCTGAGGCATTAATCCTGTCAAGCAGATGTGGAGGTGATCGTTTGAAGCCAAACCCGAAAAACATCCTCGTATTTTTAGCCGTAATCGCCCTGATTTCGCTCACTTGCGGATGTGCTCAGGTGAAACAGGCAAACAGTCAGGCAAACAAAGCAAACGGAACAGCTTTCTCTTTTCAAAACGGGAGTACCCCTCACTTTAACTCGACCGTGGCAAACCTTTTGCCGGATAACCTGATGGGAATGCACAAGTTTGTGACTCTGAAGGGCAAGCCAGCCCTCGAATTCATTAAGAGATCCCACAGAGGGCCTATAAAGTACGTCAAGGATATAGCTCTGGTTCACTACATTGGAAACAAAAGCATAATGCTCGTCTGGATAACAGAATATCCATCATCGAAAATAGCGAAAAACCAGACGATTCTTATGGTCAGGGGAATGAAGAAGTTTGGAAGCGTGTGGTCTTACGTTAACGAAACGAGGCTTGGAAACCTGAGCGTTTACTACGTTCCCGTAAAAAATCAGTACTTTTTCTGTAAAGGAAAATACGTGATTTACCTCATGCCCGTGAACATGAGTAAGTCCCAGATTGTGGAGTTTGCAGAGAAGGTTTACGAAATTCTTCCGAAATAACTATTTTTTAATTTTAATTTAATTTTTTATAATATGTTTGATCAATTTAATTCAAACAAATTCAAATCCACTCGCTCAGCCTTTTCTGTCCCGGAAGAAACGCAGAAATCTTTTTTACGTTAAATCCCATTTTTTTAAGCCTGACGATACCGGTGCTGTTGATGTTTCGAAGGTCGTTGTTCATAAGCTTCGCTGCTTTGAAGCCTATTCCCGGAATGTCTTTCAGTTCCTCAATTCCAAAGTTTAACGCGAGCAGAACTTTTGGATCGCAATCAAACCTCTCTCCTGCAACGGCTTTGAGTTTTGAAATGTCAACGCCGTACTTTCTTATCAACCAGTCTGCCCTGTACAGGTTGACAATTCTCTTTTTGCTTTCCCTCTTTCTGTTTTCGTAAGGTGTCCCTTTGAGAGGTCGGAAAGGAGAGAAGTAAATTCTGCTTACACCCCTTCCGTACCACTTCTCCATAAAACTCAGAACATCCTGATCGTTTTCTCCCAGACCCACAACTATCTGAGTTGTGTGGGAAATTCCGTGCTTTTTTGCCTCCCTGGCTATCCAGTTTGCCCTTCTCTTGATGTCCAGTTTACTTTTCACGCTGCAAACCTCGTCCAGCATGCTTTCCCTCGCCACTTCTGCGTTTATACTTATCCTGTTCGCAATTTCTGCAGCTTCCCTTATCTGGTCTCTGCCTGCACCGGGAATTATTTTCAGGTGCATGTATCCGGAAAAGTTTTTTCTTATCAGCCTCCCAGCCTCGATTATGTCGTCCATAACTTTTTCCGGGTCGGAATAGATCCCTGAGCTTATAAAGACTGAATCGACCAGACCCTTCTCTTTCAGCAAAAAGAAAGCTTTCGCATACTCCCGAGGTGTTAGCATTTCTCCCCTGTGCCAAGGGTTGTAGCAGTACCTGCAGTCAAAGAGGCATTTGCTCGACATCAAACACTTGAAGAGCTTTAACCTTCCTGAAGTGTAGACTGCTCTGCTAAAATCGAACCTGCACCTCTCGTGGCACACGTCGAATACGCTCAGAAGCGAGAGCCTCAGGAGTTTTCTCAGCTCCACATAGAAGGTAAGCTGGTTTTGTATTTATTGGTTTTGAGAAAATTGCAAGAGTTGTATGCAAGAGTTATTTGTGTTATCAAAAAATTATCAAAAATATAAATATTTCTGCAATAATATATAAACAATAAATATTCCAAGACATGACAGGTCAGCTTACCTGACCCACGAAGGCTGCACGTAACTACCGGTGGCAACGTTTTCGGGCCATATTATAACTATTTTTCCGTTCTGCCACTGGCATATCCAGTTTCTTATGTAGCTGTTGCCCCAGACGGGGTCGTGGTACTTCGTGAACGCAAACCTTCCTCTGACGCACTCAAACGGGTGAGTTCTATTTATCATTTCAAGGTAATGAACCACAACGTCTGAGCTGAACGGGTCTTTTGCTCCGTGATCTTTCGCCTGCTCAACTGCCTGTCTGTACATGAAGAGCGCATCGTACATGTCGTATGCAGTATTGGCTTCGGGCAAATCTCCGTACTTCTCCTTCCAGGCTTTCAGAAATGCCTTTGCTCTGGCGTTTACAGGTACGGGCACGGCACCACCCGTTGCTATGAATACTTCCCCGTTCACCTTTCCGTTACTGTTGTTCCACGCGTAGGGTGAGAGAGCGGAGAGGTCGTGCCCGATAATCTGAGCCGGTACGTGCATGTTGCTCCACTGTTTTACGAGCGGGATTCCGTCAACATGTGCGAGCAGCGTAATTATTACGTCAGCCCTCTTTTGCTTGACCTCGTAAAGTATCGTGGAGAAGTCAGATGTGCCCATCGGCACCTTATCGTCCATTACTACCGTGTAGTTGTTCTTTTCAAGCATAGGCCTCAAAACCCTCATGACGTCATCTGTCCACAGAGCGTTATCTCTTATCACTGCTACTCTCCTCCAGTTCTTGTGAAGCTTGCCGTTGAAGTAGTTGTTCAGAGCGTCAAATATGTCGTACGCGAAAGTCGAGCTGTTCAGAGTTCCAGCTCTGAAGAAGTACTTGTAGTCCCTGTAATCGTCTTTAACCCTTTTAGTAAGCTCAGTGGACGCACCATCGGCCAGCCACACGGTCTTCGTCTTGGCCATGACCTGCTGCATCGACATGGAAATTCCGCTCGCGAACCCGCCTATGATTACCTTACACCCGTCATCCACCAGCCTTCTGAATTCCGAAGTAGCAGTGTTCTGGTTGAGTTTCGTATCCCCAACCTCTACAACGACTTTTTTACCGAGAATACCTCCGTTATCGTTTATCTGCTGGGCTGCAAGCATAACGGCTTTTTTCTCGGCTTTTCCGAATGGCAGCTCCATTGGGCCAATAACACCAACTTTAAGCACGTTTGATGTGTTGGATGTGCTGGTTTTTGGCTGAACTTTCTGGACGTTTTGCCTGTTCATGCAGCCGCATGAAATCGCTGCAAGCGCGATCAGCACAACGACAATTCCGACTTTTAACCTCACGAGGCATCACCCACCCTTATCAGTCTTTTTGCCTTGCCCTTCGACCTCTCTATACCTCCCGGATTAAGAGCGACGAGTTTTGGCTTGAATCCGAGAAATTCCTTTACGTCTTTGAGAATTGACCCAATCAGGCTTTCATCTCCCTCGAACTTCACGACTATTCCGTTTCCAACCTCTATCTGGTAGTGTCTGATGCCGTAGGATGCGAGAATTGCCTCGATGTCGGCGGGGTAGAACTTCACACCCCTGTAAATCACCATGTCGTCGGTTCTACCCCTTATTCTCTTTATCGTCATGTGTTCTATCCCGCACTCACACGGTTCTCTGCTGAGAACGGCACTCACCTCTCCGCTTCTGTACCTTATCAGGGGCATTGCTTCTCTCGTGAGTGAAGTGTAAACAACTTCTCCTTCCTCACCTTCGTCGAGGACTTCTCCCGTTTCGGGATCTATTACTTCCACCACGTAGTGGTCCTCCCAGACATGCAATCCCTTTCTCATCCTGCATTCGAAGCCTGTTGTTCCGACACCACCCATTTCCGTCAATCCTGGTATGTCGTAAGCGGTTGCCCCAAAGCTCTCTTCAATTTGCTTTCTCATTTCTTCAGTCCATGGCTCGGCTCCGAGCAGAAGCTTGGATATCGGCAGTTCTCTCAGATCCACGCCCATTTCTTCAGCAACTTCAGCTATTCGTAAAGGGTAGCTTGCCGTGGCGCAGAGGACCGTGGTGCCAAAGTCTCTCATAAACTTAACCTGATTTCTCGTATTTCCAGCTCCGAGTGGTATGACAAACGCATCTATGGCGTCTGCTGCGAAGTGAAAACCGAATCCACCGTTCCACAGGCCGAAAGCAGGGGTTATCTGTATGACGTCTTTTGACGTTATTCCGGCTATGTGAAAAGCTCTCAGCATAAGCTCCTTCCACCTCTCGACATCACCTCTCGTGTACGGTATTATCACTGGCTGACCAGTCGTTCCACCGCTCATCTGAACTCTAACTATCTCCTCTTTGGGAACGCAGCACATTTTCAGCGGGTAACTTTCCCTCAGCTCCTGTTTTACTGTGAGCGGGAGTTTCGTTATGTCTTCAACACCCTTTATTCTGTCTATGTCCACTCCGTGCTCCTTGAACTTCTTTCGATAAAATGGACTTTTCCAGAAAGCGTATTTTACGACAGCTCTGAACCTTCTGTTTTTTACCTCCTCAATTTCCCTTTTAGAGAGGTAAACACCTTTTCTCGCAAGCTCAACAAGCTCCATTGAATCACCTTTGCCGGGTTCGTTCAGGTGGTATTTAAATTTTCTCAAATTCTGGGATTTATCTTTTGCTACGGGCTTATGCCGCAATTTTTCAAGATTTTCTCGTTTTATAGGAATTTATTTTTTAATGTTCAGCATGAATATTTTTCTGTATTATTTTTCCATTCTATATTTTATTTAATTATTAATTTTAATTATTAAAGTAGAGAATAAAAGTACTGAAAGTGTGTCGGAAAAATTAACGCAAAGTTGCGGGCAAAACTGTAAAAAAATAAAATTGCTTGACAGCTCAGATTTCTGCCTCGAAATCAGCAACAGAGTACGGAAAGTCTGATATTCCCCTGCTCCTCAAAACTTCTCTCGCGAGCAGCCAGTATACGAGGGCTAAAGCCTTTCTACCCTTGTTGTTTGTAGGTATTACGAGGTCAACGTTTGCCGCTGAGTTGTTGGAATCGCAGAGGGCGACCACCGGTATTCCCACATCGGTCGCCTCCTGAACAGCCTGACTGTCTATTGCCGGGTCTGTAACGACAACGACATCTGGCTCTATGTACTCCTTAAGTATCGGGTTTGTCAGAGTTCCGGGAACGAACCTGCCAACCCTGTACTCGGCACCCGTAACCCTGGCGAACATCATCGCCGGTTTCTGACCGTACTGTCTTGCAGAAACGACAAGAACCTTTGACGGCTCAAACCTCGCAAGGAACTTTCCTGCTATTCTCAGCCTTTCGTCCAGCTGTTTTATGTCCAGAACGTACAGACCGTCAGGTCTCACCTTGTATATGAACTTCCTCATATCGCCGGTTTTAACCTGAGTGCCTATATGCACACCAGCAGCCAAATACTCATCCGGCGAAATCAGATACTCGTAAACTTCCTCACTTTTTCCCTCTTTATCCTTTACCATCATCTTTCTCCCCTCTTACCGAATTATCCGAATTCCAGCGAGTTTGAAGATTTGCCTCGCAACTTCAGAATGTTGAGCTTATTAAGGTTTCCGTTAAAATAAATCACTCCTTTCAAGCCAGACAAATTTGTTTTTTCTCCTTTTAACAGTTATGGGGATTACGCCTCTTTCAAACTCCTCTCTCGCAATTTCTAAGGGATTCGTACTTCTAGTTTCTATGAGAACGGGTGCACCCATGGCTATCTGAAGAGCCCTTGCACCTACTATCCTTGCTTTTTCAAAACGCGTGTAGTCGAAAGGAAACAGCCTTTTGTTAGAGGAAACTGACGTCTTACCACCCCCACGGGAAAAGTCAGGATTGAAGCCCCACTAAAAAGTGGGGCCGCCGAGATTTGAACTCGGGTCACGGCGTCCCGAACGCCGCAGGATCACCAGGCTACCCCACGGCCCCTCTCAAGTTAGCGAATTCTTCAATTATGGACTTGTGCGTCAGAAACATCCTTCTGCAACAGTACCTTTTTATTCCAAGCTCATCCAGAGCTTCTTTTGGATTTTTACCTTCTTCAAGTTTTTTTCTATATTCTTCCCAGAGGTGACCTATTACAGCTCCACAGGTGAAACAGCGAACGGGAAACATATAAATTCACCTGTAAGATGTCTGCCTCCTTTTTCTCGCACCTCTTCCACCCTGTTTTTTGGGCTCTTTCCTTCTGGTGTCGTTTACGAGCAGAGACCTGTCGTATTCGAGGTAAACTCTCTTCAAACTTTCGTCACCACTCCACTCCACAAGCCCCCTTGCTATTGCCGTCCTTGCAGCCTCGGCCTGAGCCATAAACCCGCCACCGCTTACGTTTACATCTATGTCTACCGCTTCTGCCAGCTTCTTGGCCATTACAACTGGCTCCATCACGATCTTCCTCACGATTTCGGGCTGCAGGATTTCAACAGGAACCTTGTTTATCTTGATCCTTCCCTTTCCGTCTCTAACTCTTGCTCTTGCTATTGCGTTCTTCCTCTTACCGCTTGTGAGCACGATTTTCATACACCCACCTCAGGCCTTAACTTTTTCAGCTTTTTCAATTCTGTATCCGAGGTACTCGCTAACCTCGCCGAGAGTTACGTACTTCTCAGCTTTAGAAACTTTTTCCAGCAAAGCACACTCAACTTTTTCAACACCAAAATTCTTCAGCTCTTCCGGAACACCGATGAAGACCTTGAGGTTCTTTAAAACTTCTCTGCCTCTCCTGTTCTTCGGGAGCATACCTCTTACAGTCCTTTTGAATATTTTCTCCGGGTGTCTCGGGAAGTAGGGCCCTTTCTCCTTGCTTCCCCTTTCATACTTTTCTCTGTACCTTTCAAAAACCATCTGTTTATCTCCTGTAATTACAACTTTTTCCGAGTTCACGACAACTATTTTTTCTCCTCTTAGAAGACTTTTGGCTATTACACTGCAGAGCCTTCCGAGGATGTGTCCTTCAGCATCGATAACCCGGTAATCGTCGCCGAGAAGTTTAATAACCCTTTTAACGTTTACGCTCATAGCTCTCACCCCAGCAAATCAGCAGATTATTCTGAAATTACCCTCCATTTTTGAAGCTTCCTCAAGAGTGAAACACTTGCCTCCGCTCTCTTCAATTTTTCTTTTCGCACTCTCGGAGAACGAAAGAGCTGCCACCTTAACCGGCTTTGTGAGATCTCCACCGCCGAGAACCTTACCCGGTACTACAGCTATTTCTCCGTCAAGCAGGTATTTTTCTATCTTGGAAACGTTCACCTGAGCATAAAGTTTTCTCGGTTTCGCCAACCTCTTCGCTATATCCTTCCACAACGGCTTTTCGTTTGAAAGCAGGTTATCAATCAGTCTAACCAGATTAGGATCCGTTTTTCTCTTCTGCAGTTTCCTAACCCTGCTCATTTTATTCACCCCAGCTGACAGTTAAATTAAATTGCTGAACCCGTGCACTGCATCGGATACTGAGTGTGGCTCTATGAGACGGTGGGTATTTAAAGATAACTGTGCAGCACTTTTTATGCTGAAGAAACTGCCAGAAAAACCTTTTCTCTACGCGATTACTGATGAGAGGGTACATACCCACATCGAGGTTGCGAAAGGAGCTCTTGAGGGTGGAGCTAAGGTTGTACAGTACAGAGAAAAAAGAAAGAGTGGCAGGGAAATGTACAGCGAGGCAAAGAAAATAAAAGAGCTGTGCGAGAGCTACGACGCACTATTTGCAGTGAACGACAGGCTCGATATAGCCTTAGCAGTTGAAGCAGACTGTTTACATATCGGACAGGACGATTTACCTTTTGAAGTGGCGAGAGAGATTTTTCCAGCAATTCTTGGCGTATCCGTTAAAACTGTGGAACAGGCTAAGGAAGCTGAAGAGTTCGCAGACTACGTTGGAGCTGGAGCTATTTTTCCGACGAGAACGAAGGACAGCAGAGTTATAGGTTTGGAGGGGTTGAAAAAGATCGTAGAGAGTGTTTCAATACCCGTCGTGGGTATAGGCGGTATAAATGCGGAGAACGTAAAAGAGGTTGTCAAAGCGGGAGCTTCTCCAGCAGTTGTCTCGGCAATAGCTCACGCACCAGACGTCAGAAAAGCCACGGAGAGAATTTTGAAGGCGATGTTCGATTGTTAAAGTAACTCGAAAGTTTGCCGATGTGTATTCGAACAGGTTATCGAAGTTGCAAGATGATCTTTCAATATCTTTGACGCTGGTATTTTTTAATTGTTTCATTTGTATTCTTTCAATCCCACTATGGTCTGATTTTATCTCGAGAGTTCATCGGCTGCCCTGTTTGCATCAAAACCGTAGTCGTCTTTCAATCCCACTATGGTCTGATTTTATCAATGTAAGCCCATACGTCTCTCCACGACCAATTTCTCAGCTTTCAATCCCACTATGGTCTGATTTTATCGAACGTGCGTACTGGCTCGCAGAGATGATTTCGTAATGCTTTCAATCCCACTATGGTCTGATTTTATCAAGTAATCGAAAGAAAACTCGGAAGATGTTATGGAAACTGTGTCCTTTCAATCCCACTATGGTCTGATTTTATCCAACCGAACTGACATTGTATTTATTAGCTAACAACGACTTTCAATCCCACTATGGTCTGATTTTATCTATATTGTAAATGGTTCTAATTGTGATGCTATAGTTATCTTTCAATCCCACTATGGTCTGATTTTATCTCGC
>WAPX01000027.1 GCA_015520485.1 Archaeoglobaceae archaeon | reverse complement strand
CTAAAAAGAGATTGATGATACTGGAGAGTCTGTCGAAAAGCGAGAAGTGCGTAAGCGAACTGATGGATGAGCTGAAAATGGATGGGAAAACTGCCAAATACCACCTTAACATTCTCGAAAAGAGTGGTATTGTTGAGTGCAGAACAGAAGGAAAGAAAAAATATTATAAACTGAAAAAAGAAATTAAGTTAGAAATTTCTCCACCTCCCTACAGAAAATTTATTTTAATAGCTGTTGATAAAGACTTAAACGAGCCGCCGATCAGTTAATTTTTAAAACAAAAGTTTTAAAGCATGCAGTAATGTGAACACTACTCAAGCACGTTCACGTTTAGAGAATGGGATGCGGCAGGTAGTGAGCATGAAGATATGAAAATTGAGGAGTAAAGCAATTAAAAACCGGGTGGGTTTATGGCAATCAAGAAAAAGCTCAGCTTCTCAAAACTTCAGAAGATAAAGAAGTACCTTTCGTCCCGCAAACAGGATAGAATAAAGGTAGGTGTCCTCGTTGACGGACCCAACATGCTGAGAAAGGAGTTCAACATAAACCTTCAGGAAATAAGAGAAATTCTATCTGAATATGGAGATATTAAAGTTGCTAAGGTTTTCCTGAACCAGTATGCGAGCGAGAAGCTGGTTGAGGCAATAGAAAATCAGGGTTTTGAGCCAATAATAACGTCAGGAGATGTGGATGTCAGGATGGCTGTCGAAGCGATGGAATTAATATTCAACGACGCAATAGACGCCATAGCTCTCGTAACGAGAGACGCTGACTTTAAATCCGTGCTGAAGAAGGCCATGGAAATGGGAAAGGAAACAATAATAATTGGAGCTGAACCTGGCTTTTCAGCGGCTCTCAAAAATTCTGCAGACTTTGCTATAGTCCTCAATGAAGATGAAGACGAAAAAGACGAAGACGAACAGGAAGAAACGGAAGAAAAAAGCGACGAAAAGGAGGAAAAAGTGATCATCGGAGAAGAAGCGAAAAACTACATCGAAGATGAACTCTGCTGAACCCTTCGTATTCGAATTTGCCGGATGCACCAATTACTGTGTACCTCAGAGTATTGCAGTCGAAGGTCTGGCGATGTTTTCAGCTATGATGAGGGATTTTTCCGAATTTTGTAAGCCAAAATCCTTTGCTTTCGAGAATGCACCGGTATATAAAGCTTTTATTTCAGATTATTTTGCTGTTGAGAAATGGGTTGATAGAGTTGATAAGTGTAAAATTCGTGAAGCCCTCAAAGTTGAAGGAAACTCATACCTTAGGTATTTATTTGAAAAATTCATGGAGTTCTGCGAGGTTAGCGACTGCACGCTGGTAATAGCTCCGGAAGACGACATGCTTCTTTATCGCCTGAGCAGAATTGCTGATAAATACAATAACCTCGGCTCACCCTCTAAGGCTGTAAAGGTATCATCGGATAAGTGGAAAGTTTACAAAAAACTGAAGGGTAAAGTATCCTTCCCGGAAACGTCTCTCCGTCCTTTAGACTGCAAACATGTCGTCAAGCCAAGGATTTCCTGTGGCGGTGCCGGCATACGCATGATGTGCACCGACTTTCAGAGTTCTGAGCAATTCAAAAGTCAGCCGTTCAAACGTGGTGTGATGTATCAGGAGTACATCGAAGGAATACCTCTGAGCGTTTCACTCGTGGTGGGAGAGGAAGCAAAAGTAATAAGCCTAAACGAGCAGATACTCGACGGATTCGAATACGCCGGAGCAAGAGTCCCCGCCCCCACTGGGCGAAAAAACTCTGAAAGCGTGGTTGAAGAAGTAGTTTCGGAGGCGGTGGAGGCTGTAACTTCCCTGAAACTCTTTGGTTACTGCGGGGTTGACGTGATTTACGGGGATAGAGCTTACGTGGTCGACGTAAATGCTAGGCTGACGACTCCCGCAGTTGCTTTTAAGGCGGCCTACGGCATCAACCTCGGAAAAGTAATACTCAAAAACTTTGAAGGGAGGGATTGCTCGAGTGATCTGAAAGAAAAGCGTGTTACGCCAGTAAAGTTGGTAAAACGGGATTTAAACAGTGGAAAGAGTGAGGGGGAGAAAATAGTAGAATACGACGGCTCGACATTAGTTCTGATTAATAGCAAAACGAGGTCCGGTAAAAACGTAGAAGCTCAATCGAAACGACATTCGAAACTTTGAAATACTTTCCGAATAATTATTTACGGGGTGGTAAAAATGGTAAAGGCAGTTATTCTGTGCTGCGACCTGATTAGAGATAAGCAGTGCATAGGCTGTGAGAGGTGTTTAACTGCTGCGAGGAAAAAACTCGGTGAATTTGAGAAGTTTGACAATGTGGAAATCGTCGGAATTGTAAGCTGTGGTGGCTGCCCGGGAAATTACGTTCCACGTCTAAAGCTTTTCAACAAGTGGATAGATGGTTTTGACGACTACGATGTAATATTCATAGGAAACTGCATTAAAGCAGCAACATCCTTCTCAGGCTGCCCGCTCGACCCGGGTGAAATGGCGCATATAATAAAGGAGAAGTTCGGAAAAGAAGTTATAATAGGTACGCACCCATGGTAATTTCATGAAACTCGGAAGCCGAAAAGACAAAATTGCAAAAGCGTGGAAGGAAGCACTGTTATCAGGGTACGCAGTAAAGCCAATAATTGAAATAGAGGAATACATAGACAGCTGCACGAGAAGAATAATGGACTACATAGACGCATACTGTGCGGGAAAAAAGAGTGACGTCGATATAGTGGAGGCGCTTGATGATCTGATGAGATATCTTGCTACTGACGGAAAGCTCAGTCCCGGAGACAGCATAAGACAGGTTCTGTACGTCAAAGACATAGCTCTGAAAGTTGACCCGAAGATGAGCAGGGAGGAATTTGTCAGGTTTAGCAATGCAGTGGATGAAATAGCATGTTTGGCTTTTGATAAGTACATGGAGGCCAAGGAACATATATACCTGCTCAGAGTTAAGGAGAAAGAAAATATGATAGAGATGCTGAGAAAAGCCATGGCTCACTACGAGGAATACTACGGAAAGCTCCCTCCACCCGAATACCCGCCGGAGTAATTTTGTTTTTACACTTTTTGTACTTTACAATCTTTACGATTGCATCCAGACAGCGTTCGATAGGTATAATTTTACAACCAGAATCAGAAACAGCAGGTATTTATTTCTGATAATTCGATAAAAAGTTGTGAAAAGATTGCACAGATTTGCAAAAGAACCGGTGCTGGTAGTGCTGATAACTCTCACAGCTCTGTTCACCATAGCCAATCCTGGGAACGTAAAAAATTACTGGAGTTACGTTGACTGGAGAACCATAGTGTCTCTTGCCGGACTGGTTGTTGTTACAACGGGTGCCAAGGAAAGTGGAATTCTTCAAAAACTCTCGAAAAACATAGTTTCGAAAGCGAGCACCGAAAGGGGCATAGCGCTACTGCTAATAACACTCTCAGCTCTAATTTCGACTCTGCTGACGAACGACATAACTCTGCTCGTGCTAGTGCCGCTTACACTCTCAATCGGAAAAATAGCTGAAATAAACGTAGAAAAGCTTGTAATTTTTGAAACCCTCGCTGTAAACGTGGGATCAGCGCTAACACCTGTTGGCAACCCTCAAAATATTTTCCTGTGGCACAAGTGGGGGATTTCGTTTGCCCGTTTCTGCATTGAAATGCTTCCAGCAGTTGCTGTTTGCTTTGCGATACTGATTTTATTTGCTGTTTTTAGCTTTAAGGATTTGAAACTCAGAATAGGTGAATGGGAGAGAGAAATCGACAGAAATCTGGCTGTGGTCTCCCTGTTCTTTCTGTGTTTTTTCATAGTAGCTCTTGAAGCTGGACTGGAGTTTCCCGCTTTTTTAATCGTTATGGCTGTTTACTCTCTGGGTTTTAGAAGGGTTGTGAGAAGGGCTGACTGGTGTCTGATACTGATATTCGTTTTGATGTTCGTAGACGTCGGATGCATAGCAAAAATTGGTGTGATCAGAGAGGTTGTGAGCAGCATGAACTTGAGAGACGGGAAAACTGTTTACCTGCTCTCTGCAGCGATATCTCAGGTTATGAGTAACGTTCCAGCGTCGATGTTCATGTCTCACTTCACATCGAACTGGAAAGCTATATGCTACGGAGTAAACGTCGGGGGAAACGGTCTGATAATGGCGTCTCTCGCAAACATAATATCCGTCAGGTACGCAGGAAACAGGATACTTCTAGACTTCCACAGGTACTCCATCCTATACTTTGCCGTAACCCTGTTTGCCGTCTTTTTCGTTCTGTACCTTTAGTTTTTGACTTTAAGTTTAATTCCTTTATTAAATTTAAAAACAGCTCAGAACGGGTTAACGGGGGGTTAACGGCTTCAGTAGTTCGTCAAAAAGCGAATTAATGGATTAAAAATGTCGAAAAAGTATATTTTCCCCGAGCAAAACCGGAGGACATGGATGTTGTCATTGTCGGAGCGGTAAGAACTCCAGTAGGCAAGTTCGGAGGAAGTCTGAAAGATCTGCAGGCTTACGAGCTCGGTAAAATAGCTATAAGGGGTCTTTTTAAAAAATTGAATCTTTTACCGGTTGAGAACTTCAGACACTACCCGTCAAAGCTTGAAAGGAGCTGCGCTGTAGACGCTTACTTCAAAGAACTCGAAAAAGAGGTAGGCGGGGGAAAAGAGGTAGAGGTGGACTGCGTCGTAATGGGAAACGTCCTTCAGGCTGGACAGGGTCAGAACCCAGCGAGACAGTCAGCTATATACGCTGGAGTGCCAAAAACGGTTTACTCCTACACAGTTAACATGGTGTGCGGGAGCGGGTTGAAGGCGATAATTCTCGCAGCCCAGAGCGTTCTGAGTGGCGATTGCAGAGCTGTCGTAGCTGGTGGAATGGAGTCGATGAGCAACGCTCCTTATGCCCTGCCAAAGGCGAGGTGGGGCTACAGGATGTTTAACGGAGAGCTTGTTGACCTCATGGTTCTGGACGGTCTCTGGGAAAAGTTTTACGGATACCACATGGGAGTTACAGCGGAAAACATAGTGGAGAAGTACGGGATAAGCAGAGAGGAACAGGACATGCTCGCTTACGAAAGCCACAGAAGAGCAATTAAAGCAATAGACGAAGGAAAGTTTGAGGAGGAAATAATACCCGTTACTGTGAAGACGAAAGGTGGAGAGGTCGTAATCGATACGGACGAGCATCCGAGGAGGGACACGAGCATCGAAAAACTCTCTAAGCTACCTCCTGCGTTCAAGAGCGACGGAACGATTACGGCGGGAAACGCAAGCGGGATTAACGATGGTGCAGCAGCTCTGATGGTCATGAGTGAGGAATATGCAAGTCAGCTTAGCCTTAAACCTCTGGCAAGAGTCGTTTCCTACGCCTGCTCCGCAATAGATCCAGCTTACATGGGACTTTCTCCAGTTCCGGCTGTGAAAACTGCTCTGGAGAGAGCTGGCCTTGGCATGGACGACGTCGACCTTTTCGAGATAAACGAGGCTTTTGCAGCTCAGGCAATAGCTGTGATAAGAGAACTTGGTCTGGAGGACAGAACTGACAGCGTTAACGTAAACGGAAGCGGAATCAGCATGGGTCATCCAATAGGCGCGACAGGAGCGAGGATAACTGTAACTCTGCTCCACGAAATGCAGAGAAGAAAGTCCAATTACGGAGTGGCATCTCTCTGCGTTGGTGGAGGAATGGGCGTAGCGGCAGTCTTCGAAAGGGTGTGAACTTCGTTAAATTCCAAGTTTCCGGACTTTCCACTCTTTTCAACTCATTTCCAGTCAAAAAACAAGTTTAGGATAACCTAAAAATTTAAATAGCGTGCTGGCTTCACTCTGAACATGAAAATCGCTGCTTCTACTGCAAAAGGAGGTCTCGACGACGTGGTAATTGAAATATTCGGCAGAGCTCCCTGCTTTACGATCGTCGAGGTGGATGGAGGAAGTATAAAGGATGTTGAGGTTGTTGAAAACGAGAACGCAAGGGCCAGTGGTGGGGCAGGAATAGCTGCGGCCCAGCTGCTGATAGATAAGGGAGTTTCATGCGTTTTAACCGGAAACCTCGGACCAAACGCGTACAACGTCCTCTCCTCGGCCGGGATAAAGGTTTACGAAGCGTCTGGAATGACGGTGAAAGAGGCTGTTGAGAGAATGCTTAGGGGCGAGCTCGGAGGTATAGCTCCTTCCGGGGGCGGAGGTAGAGGCATGGGTAGAGGAATGGGAAGGGGCATGGGTAGAGGAATGGGCAAAGGTATGGGCAGGAGATTTTAACGCTTTTACGGTGGTTCAATGAAGATAGCGGTAGCCTCTGGAAAGGGAGGTACTGGAAAGACGACCGTGGCCGTTAACCTCTCAGCTTTCTCCGGATTGAAGCTCTACGACTTCGACGTTGAGGAGCCAAACGCAAGAATCTTTTTTAGCGGAGAAGAGAGGGATAGACCTGTTTACAGACCAGTCCCGGAAGTAGGTGAAAACTGCAACCTGTGCGGAGTTTGCAAGGACGTCTGCCAGTACAACGCCGTAGTCGTGCTGAAAGACAGGGTGATCGTTTTCCCTGAAATCTGCCACAGCTGTGGTGCCTGCATATACCTGTGCCCGGAAAAGGCTATGAAAGAGGTTGACAGAAAAATTGGCAGAATTGTCGATGTGTTTGTGGATAACAAAAACTTGCTGACGTACGGAGAGCTGGAAATAGGCGAGGTTTCTCCGGTACCGGTAATAAAAGCCATGAAAAAGGAAATGGAGAAGGATGCTGTTATAGACTGCCCTCCGGGCGTTTCCTGTCCGATGGTCGAGAGCGTAAAGGCGGCGGACTTCGTAATTCTCGTTGCAGAGCCGACACACTTCAGCTTTCACGATTTGAAGATTGCAGCTGATGTCGTCAGGTCTCTGGAAAAGCCGTTTGGCGTTGTGATAAACAAGTACGGTCTTCCCTTCGAACTGGAGCAGAGATGCGAGAAAGAAGGGCTAACGGTGATGGGAAAAATACCGTTCAGAAAGGAGTTCGCAGAGAAGTACTCCAGAGGAATGCTGTTTGAAGAGCTGAGGGAGGAGTTCGAGTCCATACACGATGCCGTCAGAGAGCTCGTTTAGCCGTTTGAAAAGCCTGCTTTAAAGGTGATTGGGATGTTTGAACTGACCTCAGAAAACCCCCTGAGGTTGACCGTAATAAGCGGAAAAGGTGGAACCGGGAAAACAACTGTAACAGCTCAGATAGCCTACGTAATTTCAAGGGTTAGGAGAGTTGTCGTTGCCGACTGCGATGTCGACGCACCCAACCTTCACGTGCTGCTGAAACCAAAAATTCTGGAGGAGAAGCCTTTTGTGGGGCTGAAAAAGGCGAAGATTACTGAGGAATGCACCTCGTGCGGTTTGTGCTACGAACTCTGCAGATTCGATGCAATAATCGAATCTAACGGCAGGTACGAAGTTGACGAAAGGAGCTGTGAGGGCTGTGCTCTCTGCTACAACGCATGCCCGGAAGGAGCAGTTAAAATGGTGGAAGGAGTTAGAGGAAAAATTTTCGTGTCTGACACTGAAATTGGCAGATTCGTTCACGCAGTATTGTTTCCGGGAGAAGAAAACAGTGGAAAGCTCGTTATGGAGGTTAAAGAACTCGCAAAGGCAGAGGCTGACAACTGTGGAGCGGCGGCAATAATCGTGGATGGTGCTCCCGGAATCGGCTGTCCGGTAATAGCCTCTCTTGCAAACACGGATTTAGCCCTCATCGTAGCTGAACCATCGCTTTCAGGTTTGTCAGATATGCTGAGAGTTGTTGAGCTTACAGAACACTTCAGAATAAAGAGTGCCGTAGCAATAAACAAATGGGACCTGAACAGAGAAGTTGCGGAGAAAATAGAAAGAATCTGCAGGGAAAAGAACATTGACGTCGTTGGTAAAATACCGTACGACAGTGCAATTGTGGAGCAGATATCCAAGCTGGAATTCCCATTTAAGGGAGAGGCTGCAGACGCCATAGCGGAAGTGTGGGAGAACTTAAAGAAAGTCCTTGGTTGATTTTATTTCACCTGTGTTTTGAATCCTTTTTATAAAGTTCTTTCGTTTTTTAAACGATAAACAGATATATGTATGGATAAATCCCGCGCTCGCAGGAGACTACTATGCTCAGATGAGGTTGCCCCACAAGCAACCCTATCTTCGAGATGTAACCGGGTAAGCCCTTGCCTCCCACTCCGCTTTTTTACCAGATTTAAAACTCTTTCAGCTGTATTGCTAACTTCTGCTGAGATATAAGCCTGTTTGTCAGCTCAGCATAGATTTGTTATACCCCGTTCGTTATACCTGTTATACCTGTTCGTTTAGCAAAATGCAAAAAGGCCTTTTGTCAGATGGCAGGTGAGCAGAGCTGTGAAGATTTAAAAAAGTTAAAAACGGAAAAGAAAAAATAGAAAGTAACAGGCTGATAATTGTTAGGAGGTGGTTTAATGGGTGAAAAAGTGAGGGATAGAGAACACCATGAGCGCTTATTCAAAGCAGCTCTGAACCCGATCAGAAGAAAAATAGTTGCGTGCATTGGTGTGCAGGGAAAAACGAGAGAAGAGGTTAAGGAGGAACTCGGCCTGTCTGACTTTCAGTTGAAGTTCAACATAGACTACCTGATACAACAGGGCTTCGTTGTGGAGGAAAACGGAAAGCTAAAGTTAACAGACGACGGGATAGAGCTGCTCGAGGCTGGATGATCGATGTAAACCCATGAATTACTGAACAGGACACCTGAGCGAACTCTGAAACATTTAAACGAAAATGTAGTACGCTATCGAAACAGCCCCAACTGCGACGGCAGCAGGTAGCAGATACCTGTACACCCTGGATGGATCGGCTTTGAAGTACTCGCACGTTAGGGCAAAGCATAGGTGCATTGGCGAGAGCATGACTCCGCAGAAACCACCGGCGATAACAAGCATTAACCTGCTGGGAACGAGCGAACTTCCAACACCCGTGAACGCTGTTAGAAGAGGCAAAGCAACGGAAGAATAGCTCAGTTCGATGCCGGTTGCAAACCCGACGAGAAAAGCCACTGCAAAAGAAGCAACAAAAGCCGGAATTCCGAACTCCTTCAGGTGTAAGAAGAATATTCTTGCTGAGTGCGTGTACTCTATCAGAGCCTTGTACCCCATAACTGCGAATATGAGCACGATTACCTTCGGGTCGAGTGTTTTTTTCAGTATCTTCCTCACTTCCTTCAGACCAACTCTTTTGTGCACGTACAGCAACCCTATCGCAATCAGCAGTGTGTAGAGCATGTCTATCTTCAGGAAGAGCACGAGTACGGCAACAATGATTATCGGGTAAAACGATTTGACCATTTGAAGCAGGGCTGATGAGTCGAACGAAAAGTAACTCCTCCTCAAAAGCCCAAATTTTAAAGCGTAGGCAATGGCTATTGAAAAAGCCACAGACCCGATAACCCAGCATATTCTGGAAATTAATATCGGTGACACCTCAACAACGCCAGAAGCAATTATTATGCTCGGGTAGAGAGGCCAGACAGTAACCCACACGTGTCTGAACCAGTAGTTTACGAATGTTGATTTCTCAGCGTTTAACTTATACTTTTTCACTAAGTTTTTTATCATTATTGCAGACACGAGTGCTCCTCCCGGCATTGGCAGCAAGCCCACGAGAAGCGGCAGCAGAGCAACGCTAAAATTTCCCGCAATCTTCTCAGCCGACCTCTGCAGTTCTTCGAAAAGACCCAGATACTCCATCGAATAACCTAAAGTGAACGCCGCAATCACGAGGAACAGAATTCTCAGAGTTCCCGGAGATACCGTTGAGAGGGCTATAATCTTCAGCGAGAGCATTCCCACGCTCAGAAATCCAAGCAGGATAGCTCCAGCCAGTATGGCAAGGCAGATGGTTACCTTTTTCCGGATGAGCAGGAGTATGAGGACGATCGAGATTATCAGAGATAAGGACGTGTCCATGCCCTCTATCCGGAACTTTCGCAAAATAAAATTTGGGCAGAACACGGAAAAGCACAAACTTTTTTACAAACGCAGGTGTTCGATATGCATGGACAGGGACGAAATACGGGTTGCAGTGCTCAGAATTGAAGGCACAAACTGCGAAGAGGAGACTGTAAAAGCTTTTAAAGAGTACGGCGTTTTTGCTGAGGCCGTGCATTTAAAGCAGTTTTACAGTGATACCGTAAGGGACGAAGAACAGAGGTCTTTCAGCGATTACAACTGTCTCGTAATACCGGGGGGTTTCTCTGCTGGAGATTACGTGAGAGCTGGAGCAATATTTTCTGCGAGACTCAGGAGTGTTTTGAAAAGAGATCTGGAAGAATTCATAAGACAGGGTTATCCCGTAATGGGCATCTGTAACGGATTTCAGGTTCTTACCGAGCTGGGAGCCCTTCCGGGTTTTGATGAGGATAAACCTCTCTCGGATAAACCTGAAATGGCGCTGGCAATAAACGATTCCTGCAGATTTGAGTGCAGACCGAGCTTTTTGAGGCACGAAAACAGGGGGAAGTGTATATTCACGTGGAAGCTGGATAGAAAAGAAGTGGTGATGTACCCGGTTGCTCATGCAGAGGGTAAGGTAACTTTTCCCGCAGAAAAGGAACAGGAATACGTGGAAACTTTAAGGGAGAACGATCAAATCGTTTTCAGGTATGTGGATCCCGAAGGCAACTACGCAGAATATCCGTGGAATCCCAACGGCAGCGTTTACAACATAGCGGGAATGTGCAACGTCAGCGGAAACGTTCTGGGGCTGATGCCACACCCCGAAAGGGCTTTCCGGTATCCCAACATGCGTGGGAGGGCAATTTTCGAGAGCATACTGGAATACATGAAAAAACTGTAACAGTGTGCTGACATGGCTCTGAATTTCAGCGCTATCGACCACGTGATTTACGGAAAGGTAACGGTGGTTGACGTTTTAACGTTTATCGTCACAGTTATACTCGCCGTTCTGATAGCCACTTTCGCAAAAATAAGGTTGAAGCTCTATCTGAGTGACAAACTGCCAAAAGACGTTCTCGACGTTCTGCTGAGGGTAGTTTACTACTCGATAATCGGAATTGCGCTGCTCTCAGTATTACCAAGGATAGGTATCAGTCTTTCCGGGCTGTTCGTGGCTGGAGGGATTGCCGGTCTTGTTGTGGGTTTTGCGAGCCAGAGCGTGGTCTCCAATCTCGTTTCTGGACTCTTCATAATGTTCGAAAGGCCGGTAAAAATAGGGGATCAGATCGAAATAGAGGGGATTTCGGGATTTGTGGAGGACGTGCAGATAATGTCCACAGTCATCAGAACTTACGACGGAGTGTTTGTAAGAATTCCAAACGACAAAGTATTCACCTCGAGGATAATGAACTACGTTGCCAACACTGTGAGGAGGTTCGAATACACGGTTGGAATAAGCTACGCTGACGATGCGGAGAGAGCTATAGAGATAATTAAGAACGTCATAGACAGCGAACCTTTCGCCCTTAAATACCCGGAACCTCAGGTTTTCGTAAAGCAGCTCTCCGACAGCAGCGTTGACATAACCGTAAGGGTATGGGCTCCCGTACAGGTCTGGTACGATTTGAGAATGAGATTGCTCTGGAGAATAAAGAGGGAGATTGAGAAAGCTGGAATAGAGATACCGTTCCCTCAGAGAGTTATATGGTTTGGTCAGAAGTAGCTGATAGCTGATGATAGCTGATAGCCGTGCGCAGCCTTGAAGGAACTGAAGCGGAAAAACTGAAAAAACATTGAATAAATTAATTGTAAAACCGCAAAACAGAAATAAAACGTCAGAAATAAGACCGGCGGTGATAGTCTGAGCATCGAAAAATTGTTTCTCCACGAGAAAACTGTAAACGTCCTGCTCAGGATACTGGAAGCCGAAGATAGAGGGGAGGAGGTTTACCCTCTTTCCATATCCAAAGATATCGGTTCTCCTTACAGCTACGTCTCCAAGGTGCTCGGAGAGTTCGAAAAGGAGGCGATAATCGACAGCGAATACGTCGGGAGAACGAGAATAGTAAAGCTAACAGAAAGCGGTAGAGAACTCGCAGAAAAGCTCAGAGAACTCAAAAAAGTACTTTCTAAGGATTTTGTGTCGAGAAAGAAATTAACGCTGCTCAAAAATTTTGTAAGAGAATATGAAAATTTGGATTTCGGTGAAATTGAGGCGGTTTTTGCATACGCTCCCATACTGGCAGAACTCGAGGAGATAATAAACCACCTCGAGCAGAAAGATGCTGAAGCCTGTGAACAGGCAAAGCAGCTCATGAAAAGTGTGGAATGCCGGCTTAAAGAAAACGTAAAGTAGAGTTAAAAGCAGGACTTGGAAAAGTCTGACAGACGAGGGGTGCCGGCAATGAAATCCGGAGAAACGGGAGATGGAGAGATGAACGGAAATAGGAATTATGAACTAAATATAAGTATAAATAATATCTGTAGAAAAATAGAATCCTACAGAGATGACATGGTGAAAACGCTGTGCAACCTCGTAAGAATAAAAGCCATAGGACCCGAAAACGGGGGAGTTGGTGAAATCGACAGGGCTGAGTACATACAGAGCGTCTTCGAGAGCTGGGGATTTGACGTTGAGAGGTACGATGCGAGAGATGAGAGAGCGAAGAAAGGCGTCAGACCAAATCTTGTGGTCAGGCTCGGGAGAGGAAGAGGAGACAGGATATGGATTGTAACCCACATGGACGTCGTGCCGGAAGGAGACGTAAACCTCTGGGAAACTCCTCCTTTTGAGCCTGTTATTAAAGATGGCAGGGTTTACGGCAGGGGAAGTGAGGACAACACTCAACCCCTGGTTTCATCCATGTTCGCTGCTAAGGTTTTGAAAGAGCTGGATATGGATCTGAAAAGAGACCTGTGCCTCGCTTTCGTGAGTGATGAGGAAACGGGGAGTAAATACGGAATTCAGCACCTGATAGATTCGGGCATATTCAGGAAAGGGGATCTGTTTGTGGTGCCGGATGCTGGAACGCCAGAGGGAGATTGCATAGAAATAGCTGAAAAAAGCATACTCTGGCTTAAATTTCTGGTGAAGGGCGTTCAGGCACACGCGAGCATGACTCACTTAGCCGTAAACGCCTGCAGAGAAGCCATGAAGTTTCTGCTCGAACTCGATTCGATACTTCACTCCAAATTCGACGGGAAAAACGAGCTTTTTCTGCCACCAGAATCGACCTTTGAACCTACGAAAAGAGAGACCAACGTCGAAAACGTAAACACAATTCCGGGGAGAGACGTGAGCTACTTTGACTGCAGGATTTTGCCTGAGTACAGCACCGGGGAAGTTCTGAAGGTTGTGGAGGAAGTCGTCAGCAATTTTAACACGAAGAGTAAAGCTGAAGTTACATTTGAGGTCGTGCAGAAGGAGGAATCACCACCAACTCCTCAGGACAGCGAAGTCGTAAAACTGCTTGAAAAAGCAATAGAGCTCGTTTCAGGAGTTAAACCTAGGCCAGTTGGTTTTGGCGGAAATACATGCGCTTCATTCTTCAGAAAAGCTGGATTTGAGGCTGCTGTATGGAGTACAGTTGACGGTGTGGCTCACCAGCCGAACGAGTATGCAGTTATAGACTACATGGTCAAGGATGCGAAGGTTTTCTCAATTCTGCCTGTAATATAGTCAAATGAAGCATTAGATAAAAAACTACGGATTTACGACTTTTTTACACTTCCCCACATCAAGAGAGTTGAGCGCTGCACGGCTAACGAAAGCCTTTGCCTTTTTCACTGCATCAAAGAAACCGTAGGTTACGAGGTAGCACGCAAGAGCTGTTGAGAAGACGCAACCCGTACCGTGCACTTCTTCACCGCTGTGCTTTCCTTCAAACTTTTCGAACTTCCTTCCATCGTAAGCGACGTCTACAACACCTGTGACGACGACCTTACACCCCAGATGATCGTGTATCACCTCGCAAAGCTCTTCAGCTTCTCCACACTCAACCCCCAGATACCTGCAGATTTCCGCTGCCTCCACCCTGTTTGGAGTTATCACATCGCTTTCAGAGGCAAGTTCGACTGCGTCCTTTAAAGGAGTTAGGCTATAACCAACGCTTGCCCTCAAAACTGGATCGTAAACCTTTATTCCCGTTATTCCAGCTTCTTCGGCACACTTCAGGTGATCAGCTTTGGCACAGGCTCCTGCCTTAACACAGCTGACTTCAACGTCCTCCACGACTGAGCTCACCTGCCTTTCGACTTCAGGAATTCTGAAAATCCCGGTGATTTTACACGTGTTCTGATACGTTACTGCCGTTATGACGGGGCACGGATAAAATTTGAGAGCGTGTGCCGTCTTTATGTCTGCAGACATGCCTGCCCCTCCGCTCGGATCAAGAGCTGAAATTATGAGTATTGCGTCACTCTTTTCGGTTCCGCTCATGTTAAAGCTCATAGAGCGCCCTGTATTACTCCTTTCGTTTTTCCGCAGAAGTTAGAATTCAAAACCTCGGAAAGACGAACAGCAGAAAAGCAAGTAGCATGAGCACCATCGTTAGAACTATGGCAAGCGTGGCAGCTCTGGTGTTGTTTCCGAAGACTATGGGGATCGGACCAATCATCACAACTCCGCCGAACTCCGTTTTGACCCTGTCCTCTCTGTCCTCTCTTTCGCCTCTGCCCCTATCTCTTTTGTCCGAGTGCGGGTACTCCGGGTTTAACTCGAAATCCCTGTATACCGGAGCGTAATCCGGCTCCTGAACTCTGTACTCGTGAAACTCGGGCTTTTCAAAAATACCCGCGATTATAAGGAGTATTCCCGCAATAACGGCTACAATACCTATGATCTGCATGATCTGCAAAATGCCGTACATTTCCATCATTCTGCACTCACCTCTGCTTTTCAGTTTAACTGCCAACGGCAACGGCTAAGTTCTGAAGGCAAACAGGAAAAACAGGAAGAATACGAGGGCCACTACCAGAGCAAAAGACGCCATTGCAGGGGAGCTGCCAAATACCAGCGGAATTGGCCCAATCATTACAACTCCTCCGACCTGAACGTTTTGAGCGGGTATGGATGACAGCGATAGCAACGTCAGCCCCACAAATACGAGCGTTATACCCGCGAATACCTTGAACGGGTTCATTGAGACTGGATAACCAGCACTCTGAATAAAATTCTTGTGAGGCTCTTACGTAAGTCTACCGTAACAACGTAACACCAGAACACTCCAAAACCGTTACCTATTTTTACAACGAATACAGAACTAAAACAGGATGCTTTCGAAAAAGGAGAGGGAATTCATTCAGGACTGGCTTGCCTGCGTTGACGGAAAAATGAGTCTCAGTGAGTTCGTGGAAAAGTGGAAGAGCGGGGGTAGAGACTGGAAGGTTTACATGAGGGTTCTCAGGCACAGAATTGCCAGAAAATATGAAATGATGCTCAGAGACCTGCTGCTGATGAAAAAGTTCCTTGACCTAAACAGGCACCCGTAGTGATAATATTAGAGTTGCCAAATCAAGTTAAAGTTATTAGCTTAGAGTTTAGAGTATTATCTCAATACCGAGTTTCTCCGCAAGCTCCTTGTACCTGTTTCTAATCGTAACCTCGGTAACTCCAGCAACCTCCGCCACTTCCCTCTGCGTTCTCCTCTCTCCTCCGAGTATGGAGGCTATGTATATCGCAGCAGCGGCAACGCCTGTAGGGCCTCTTCCACTCGTAAGCTCCTTTTCCTCAGCCTTCTTTATAATCTCTATAGCCTTCTTCTGCACATCACCACTCAGCTTTAAGGCTGCACAAAATCTGGGCACGTAGTCAGCAGGAGAAGTGGGCATGAGCTTCAAACCGAGCTCTCTCGCTATGAACCTGTAAGTCCTGCCAATTTCCTTCCTATCGACTCTCGAATACTGGGCTATTTCATCGAGCGTTCTCGGCACGCCAGCCTGTCTGCACGCAGCGTAAAGAGCTGCAGCCACGACACCTTCAATGCTCCTGCCCCTTATCAGGTTTTTATCTACAGCCTTTCTGTAGATTACGGATGCAGTCTCCCTCACGGGTTTCGGCAAACCGAGAGCTGACGCCATCCTGTCGAGTTCGCTCAGGGCAAAAGCCAGATTTCTCTCGGTAGCGTTGCTTATTCTGATTCTTCTCTGCCATTTTCTCAACCTGAAAAGCTGTGCCCTGTTTCTTACGGAGATCGATTTACCGTAGTAGTCCTTGTTGCTCCAGTCAATTATGGTCGTGAGACCCTTATCGTGGATTGTATAGGTAATAGGAGCACCAACTCTACTTCTTTTCTCTTTCTGCTCGCTGTCAAAAGCCCTCCACTCAGGCCCGGCGTCTATGTAGGTTTCTTCAATAACGAGACCACAATCCTGACAGATGAATTCTCCTCTGCGATAGTCTCTAATAAGCCTCGGACTCCCGCACTCAGGACAGACGTCAAGTACGTCTTCCTTTTCCAGCTCTTTTCTTTCTACTTCCTTTTCTTTTACCTTTTCTTTCTTTTCCACTTCCTTTACCTTTTCTATCTCCGCCATAACCCACCACCACAAATAATTCGTCAAAAACAAATTTTTCAATATCCTTTCTGTTTTCAACCCTGACTACGGCAAAAGGGGATTTTACCGGACCAATAATGTCGTAAACGTATCCCACTTTCTGCATTTTTGCGTTAACAACCTCAACGCCGATACGTGGAAGATTTTTAACGGGAACAACCAAATTTCCAGTTTTTGACGGGTATCCCTTACCAAGTTTTTTCAGTTTCATGCAACCCCCAATGGCAAAGGCTTTGCATTCGAAAGGTATTTATTTCAGATGTAATTTCTGCTATATAAGCATTTCGGTCACAGCCTGTCGAAGGAAGGAAAAAATATATAGCTTTGTTTCGAAGCTCAGTGGGAGGTGGTGTTATGGGTACAGTAAAACCCGCTTATATTAAAGTTATCGCAAAAGAGCTGCTGAGAAAGTATCCCGAAGAGTTTACCGGAAGCTTTGAGGAAAACAAGAAGAAGGTAATGGAACTCACAAACATAACGAGCAAGAGAGTCAGAAACAGAGTTGCGGGATACATAACGAGAAAGGTCAACAGAGGGTTGACAAATGTTTGAAGGTATAATTCCCGCCCTTGTAACTCCATTCAACGACGAGCTGAACGTTGACTACAAGGGTATTGAGAAGAACCTTGAATTTCTCGAAAAGTACGTTGACGCTCTCGTACCGGCAGGAACTACGGGAGAAGCGGCAACACTCAGCTATCAGGAGCATATAGATGTCGTTAAGCACGTTGCTGAGGTTTCAAAACTGCCGGTCATAGGTGGAGCCGGATCTAACTCAACAAAAGAGGCAATTTTCCTCGCAAAAGAGGTGGAAAAGGCTGGAGCTGACGCGGCAATGCTTGTAACACCGTACTACAACAAACCGAACGCTGAGGGGCTTTACTTGCATTATAAAACGGTTGCAGAATCCGTTTCGATACCCGTAATAATATACAACGTCCCGTCGAGGACGGCGTGCAACATAACGCCGGATGTCGTCGAAAGGCTTGCAGAAATAGACAACATAATAGGAATAAAAGAGGCGAGCGGAAACCTCAAACAGGTCTGCGAGATAATAAACAGAACTCCTGACGACTTCATACTGCTCTCAGGAGACGACTTTCTCACGTTTCCAATTCTGTGTCTTGGCGGAAAAGGTGTGATAAGCGTGGCCGCAAACGTGGCACCTCAGATGATGAAAGAGCTCTACGATGCTTTCAAATCCGGAAACACGGGTAAGGCGAGGGAAATGCATTACAGGTTAATGCCGCTGTACTCAGCCCTTTTCATAGACACAAACCCGATTCCTGTTAAAAAAGCTCTGGAGCTCATGGGAATGCCTGCCGGAAAGCCGAGACCCCCCCTCGTTGAACTGAGCGAGGAAAAAACTGAAAAGCTAAGGAAGGTTCTGGAAAGCCTCGGTTTGATTTAGACGAATTCAGGCAAATTCAGTTACGTAAACTTCAGCTATTTTCTTTGCAACCTCTCTCTTGTTACCCTCAAACCAATTTTTACTTTTTCTCGTTACCACGAGAATCCTCGTATCCTCAGTTCCCATTCCCTTCTCCGCCACGTCGTTGGCCACAACCATTTCTATATCATCTGAAAGCATTTTTTCTACAGCTATCTCCTCCAAAGCTCTGTCTCCAACTCCCGTTTCTGCCTTAAACCCTATGACGTGTCCGTCGTAAACCTTTCTGACCTCGTGAATTATTTTTGGAGCAACCCTCAATTTTAACGTCAGTTCCTCACACGTCTTTATCTTGCTGTTCGCTCTCTCCACCGTAAAGTCCGAAGGAGCTGCAGCTGAAACGAATAAATCGCAGTCGAGCTCTTTCAGGCAGGCCCAGAGCATGTCAGTGACTGAAACGACCTTCACTTCCCTGAAACCATCCAGCCTCAGGCCAGAAGGCTTTGAAGTTATGTGAACGACCTCAGCTTTCCTCCTCCAGAATTCCAGAGCCAGCTCCAGACCCATTTTGCCCGAGCTTCTGTTGCTGATGAACCTTATCGGATCCAGATACTCGTAGGTTGGACCAGACGTAACCACCACTTTTTTTCCGGAAAGCTGATTCGGGTAAATTGCTCTTTCAGCGTACAGGCAAAGCTCCTCAACTCCAGCAAGCTTGGCCTTATTCTCCTCGATTCTCGGCTCCACTACGTCAACTCCGCACTCTCTGAGCAATTTTAAGTTTTTCTGAAGAATTGGATTTTTAAACATGCCGAGGTGCATGGCTGGAGCGACTATAACCTTTTTTCCGGAACCGAGAGCGGTCAGAGCTATTAAGGAGACCTCCGAATCGGAAATTCCGTTTGCAATTTTGGAAATCGTATTTGCAGTTGCCGGAGCAATTAAAATAACATCGCTCCATCCCTCTATTCCCGCGAGCTCGACATGGTTTAACTCCTCAGGCTCCACGTAATCCGCAACAAAGCTCAGAGCCCTTTTCCCCACTATTTCCAGAGCTTTTTCACCGGCAACGATCTTTACGTCAAATCCTCTCCGCTTTAGTTCTCTCGCAATTTTTACGCTCTCAACAGCAGCGAGACTTGCTGTTACGCAGAGCAACACTCTCACGATTTCACCTTTCAGACTTTTCGTGCAGGACGCTTACGAACTTCTCAGGGTTCAGCTCAAGAAGTCGCCTGTACGCAGGATTTTTTAAAGTTTCCAGTGCTTTAATGACGGGTTTTACGTCGGGTTTCACTTCAGCCGTTTTTTCAGCTTTTCTCATCTTTTCGGTTTCCTCGGAAGCCTCTCCGACTTTGGCTTTGGATTTTTGTGCGAGAAGCCACCCCCTCTTAACGCTCGCAGTTTTTTCCTCTAAAATTCTGTTTACAGCCTTAAGAAAGCCCTTCCACCCGATTTCGGCTTTGATGTCCGTTAACTTCACCTCTATCAGGTTTTCCGGACACGCGTACATGCACGCCCTGCAGAACTTGCACAGCTCCTCTTCAAGCTTCAGCTCTCCGTTTTCAACAAACCACGCCCCGTTTCTGCAAACGTTTAAACAGGCTCTGCAGCTCTCCCAGTCACAGACTCTCTTCAACCTTTCCCACTGAACTTTTATCTCACCCTCGAAGCTTTTCTCAACTTCAACTCCGTCGTAGGGGCAGGCGAGCTTGCACAGCCCGCACTCTGTGCAGGCATCTGTTATCTCAACTTCCGCTACTTCTCCAACCTCACGTTCCACTTTCGCATCGCTAACGACGATTATTGCTTCATTCGGACACACCTTCTCGCACAAACCGCAGTAGTCGCACATCTCCTCTCTCAGAAGAATTTCAGAGAACGGCTTTGGGTCAGATGGCTTTACGTCCTTTTTTACTGCAACCAGTGCGTCGCAGAATGCCGTGCACTTTCCGCAGAGCCTGCACTTCTCCGCGTCAATCTTTAACGTGCCTTTTGCTCCCGTTCTCCTCTCGTGAACGTCGTCGATTTTTTTGATAAGCCTGAACTTCACGGCTTCTGCCGGACATATCTCGCTGCACAGAATGCAGTTAACGCAGCTTTCGAGCTTTTTAGCCCCTCCTTTCAGTTTTATTTTAGCTTCACCCACCTCGGCTCCGCTGAACTCAAACGCTTTTTCGGGGCACACGTCGCAGCATATTCCGCAAAAACAGCACGTCGTGTGATCTATTATGAGGGGCATTCCGGCAAAAAGCATTTCGTAGCCTTCAAACTGGATTGAGTTCGTGGGACACGAATAAACGCAAAACTGACACCCGCTGCACCTTTCAGCAGAAAAAACGAGCTTTCTCCTTTCAATTTTTTCTCTGTACTTTACCAGCTGGGTGAATATTAACTTTGAATCCTCGACGTCAGCCGTCCTCTCCACCCTGATATTGGTATTCATCTGGGTCATCCCCTGATTGTGATCTGTCCGAACCAACCACTCTCAGCCTTTAAATCAGCCCTCCCGATCCAGCTTCGAAACGAATTCATTCAGCTCCCTCACAATGGCTTCTGCCTCTCCAGCAGAGCACCAGATGGTCTTCAACCTTTTTCCACTCTCTCCGAGCAGCTCTTTCAGGGCTTCAGCCCTCTTTTTTACAAGCTCGTTTACACCGAAGTGACACTCACCAATCCTGCATCCAGCAAGAACTACACCTCTGGCAGCTCTCAGGGCTTCGAGGAGCATTTTTACGGAAACTCTGCCCGAACACGGAACTCTTATAACCCTGATGCGGTCGTCGTAGTTCATTCTTAACGCTCCTGCCAGATCGAGAGCGGAATAGGCACAGTAATTGCAGGCAAACACGACTACGCTTTCCGGAGAAACCTGAGAAATTTCGGCAAGTATTTCGGCGTTCGAGTAAAAGCCCTGATCTATCGCTTCTTCCGGACACGCTGAAGCGCACAATCCGCACATCTTGCATGCGTTCGGATTTATGGAAGCTTTACCTCTTGATTTAACGCTTTCATTCCCGTTTTCCTCGACGCCCGTTTTAACACCAGCTCTTTCACGTCTTTCAACGGAAATCGCTCCGGAAGGACAGAGTTTTACGCAAACTCCACATCCACTGCACTCCTTCACGCTGTATGCGTAGTAGGGATCCAGTTCCACATCGCCGCTGAGGATTTCGAGAGCTTTCGCAGACGCCAGACCTGCGGAATGAATGCTATCCCTTATGTCTTTTGGGCCAGAGGCACAGCCAGCGACGAAAATTCCCGCTCTGCTCGTTTCAGCGGGTTTGAGCTTTGGGTGCAGAACCTCCACGAACTTATCCTTACCTGTGTTCACGAATTCAAAGTCTCCAGAACTGCTCATGCCAACTGCCAGCACCACGAGGTCAAAACTCTCCTCCACGACCCTGCCGAGGAGCGTGTCTTCGTACCTCAAAATTACCTTTCCATCTTCCGGCAGAATTGCCGGTTTTGCTCTCACAAACCTCACGCCCTCGCTCATGGCTTTCCTGTAGTACTCCTCGTAACCTCTGCCTCCAGCCCTCAAATCTGTGTAAAATACGGCCGTATCGACTCCGTACCTTCTCCGCAGGATCATGGCGTTCTTGGTGCTTGCCATACAGCAGACAACCGAACAGTGCGGATTTGTTGAAACGTCCCTGCTGCCAACGCACTGTATAAAGGCAACCTTTTTCACGTCCGAAAACACCTCATCAAACCTGAGCTGACCCGACGGAGAGAGCAATCTTTCGAGTTCAAGCGATGTTATTATTCTGTTCGTTCCGTCAAAGAAGTACTCCTTCTTCTCCTCTGGATTGAAAAGTTTGTAGCCCGTGGCAACAATTACTGCTCCCGCCTCAACCTCGAATTCCTCTGCCCTCTGAGAAAAGTCTATGGCATCTGGCTCACAGGCTTTAACGCAGAGGTCGCATCTGATGCAGTTCTCCTCATCTATCGCTGCGTACAGTGGAGTTGACTGAGGAAATGGAACGTATATCGCTTTCCTGAAACTTCCCAGAAATTCGTCGTAAACCGTGACGGGACAGACGGAAGAGCAGTCTTCTATGCAGCCCTTGCACTCCGTATTCACGTACCTCGGATTGACTCTAATTTTTACCTTAAACCTGCCAGCGGAACCTTCAACAGACGTAACTTCAGAATGCGTGTAAACTCTAATTTTCTCGTGCTCCCACACCTCGTTCATCTTTGGAGCGAGAACACATATCGAGCAGTCGTTGTTTGGGAATATTTCGTTCAGCAAAGCCATGTGTCCGCCGAGACTTGCCCTCTTCTCAACGAGGATTACCTCAATTCCAGAATTGGCGAGCATGAGTGAAGCTTCAATTCCGGCAATTCCACCACCAACAACCACAGCTCTCTTTACGCTCTTCAATTTCCTCTTTTTCAGAGGTTTTGAATTTTTCACTCTTTCGAGAGCCATCAGGGTTAGCTCTTCAGCTTTTTTCTGTGCTCCCTCTCCTCTATGAACCCACGAACACTGCTCCCTTATGTTTGCCATAACGACTCTGTACGGGTTGATTCCTGCCTTTTCTGCGAGTTTCCTGAATGTGTGCTCGTGAAGTTTCGGACTACAGGCGGCAACAACAAAACAGTCGAGACTTCTCTCTTTTATGTCCTCTGCAATTTCCTGCTGTCCAGCCTCGGAGCAGGCGTAATCTACAACCTTAGCAAAGTAACCCCTCCTCTCAACGGCCTCTGCAACCCTTTCAACGTTTATAACTCCTGCTATGTTGAAACCGCATTTGCAGATAAACACGCCGGCGTTAACCACAAGAAAGTTAAGTGCGGTGGTTTTAAATGTTTATTCCTTAAAAATAGGTGTGTCCATCCCCAGTGGCGTCAAACTCATCCCCGCTAAAATCCCTCCTTCCCACTTTCAACGCCTTCTACACAACTCAACCAGCAAAATCTCTCCTCCACACAGGTCGTCCACCTTAAAATTCTCATTTTTTATTGATTAAAACCATTATTTTTACTTCCTCGTTTTCAGGAGTTAAGGAAGCTTTGAAGGTTAAACAACTTCATCCCCGATAAATTTCCTTTAATTTTCAATTCAATGGATTAAGTAGGTTTAACGAAAAATTAAAGCTCAGTCAACGAGTCGTCCACCTTTATATACTGACTGCACAACTGAAGGTCGACGACGAAAGCCTCGTAAAGGGGCGATGAGAAAACGTTATATAGCGAAACAGAGGAAAATTACCGGTTGATAAAATCAGACCATAGTGGGATTGAAAGCGCAATCAGAGAGTTAAGACGATTTGGAGGAACGTTAAGATAAAATCAGACCATAGTGGGATTGAAAGAATAGTAACACAATAGTTTGTGGTGATAGCTGATTAAATGAAAACGACAGCCTGTTACAGGCTTTGAGCAAAAAGCAAAACCAAAATAAAGTACAGCGATA
>WAPX01000026.1 GCA_015520485.1 Archaeoglobaceae archaeon | reverse complement strand
CTTACACTGTTTTCCGGACAGCCCCATTATCTCAACCGGTCACTTCATCCTTTTTAAACCAGACTCTTTCTATGAATTTCCTGCATTCGCCATAGTTCATCGACTTTGCGATTTTTGCACACGTAACCTCGTTTTTTAAGTGGGGAAAAGGCTCTCTCGCAGTTGGAAGCATCTCCTCTTTTTTCAGCAAACTTATATAAACGAGAGCCTGAGCTGCGAGCAATTCCTCATCGCCTTCAAAGTTTTCACCGGCTATTTCCCACATGTACATTTCCGTGAGCTCGTTTCCGGGATTTTTTACGTATTTTATCCCCGCAATTTCGGCTGCTTTTTCCACTAAGTTTACGCTTTTAACTTCATCAATTAAGTCTTTCAGCATGTCCTCGAGCAGAAAATGCATCTGTCCAGCTTCAACGGTGTATTCCCCGTCTATTTCCGCTATTTTCCTCGCTCTCATTTCGTCTCTCAGAACGAACCTGTTCGCATCAGCTTTTGCAAATTTGAGCGTTGACTCAACGACTAAATCAAAATCTCTGCTCATAAAAGCCTTCTGATATTCTATAAGCGCACCCGTTGCCGCCCTTTCAGCCTTCAAAACTTTCTGCACCACCTCATCCTTCACGTACTCTTCGTAACGGTTCTCCTCCACAGCCCTGTGTATTCCCTCTATTACCTCCAGATATGGCTCAACTGGTAAAATTTCCACGCCCTTACTTTTTAAATCCAGCAGAATTTTCGCAAAATGGGTTGTATATACTGGAAAAGTCGTATCGGCCCACATTACGTATTCTTTGACGTTCATCTCACCGGAGAGTAGTTTTTTTAGTTCCACGGTCATTGGTTCTTCAAGCACAAACTTTTTACATTTTTTCACCAATTGCAGTAATAAGGGTAGAAGCTCCGCTCTGTGAGAAACGTAGGAAATCAGAGCTTTCATAAATTGTAAATGAATCGAGAGTTTAAATTTTTAGTGGGCTACTATGTAGCTGTATGAGTATTATTACGCTTATCACTATTTCTAAAAAAGAGAAAATTTAAATAATGAGTTTCGACAAAGTTGAGATTAATTAAGATTAAAGTTGGGGATGAGAATATGAATGGTGGAAAACTCGTGCTGCTCGCAATAGCACTCGTCGCTGTTGGGGCAGTTGTAATGCCACAGACAGTTTCGCTGTTTGCGGGGCAGCACTGGTGGTACAACATAAGCGGTACGGGCAATCAGGTACCCTGCCAGAAATGCCACGCAGATGTGTTCGAGGAGCTTGCCCTTAGCAACTTCCACACCCACTGGAGTGCCAGTGGATGGAATGTAAGCGCTCCCGGTGTAGCCGACCAGTACGACTGTGCAGCGTGCCACAGAAGCAACCTCTCCATCCAGTATGCCCTCGTTAACGGCAGCGTCACCAAATACCAGCCGGGTAAGCAGGCTCACGCAGCAAGCGTTGTTGCGTGTATGCTCTGTCACCAGGCCAACGCAAGCTCTGCAACGTGGGCGCCTGGATTCTACGCTGGTGGTTTCAACATAAGTGGATTTGGTGTATCTTCACCGTACAACTACTCCAACGCCACGTACAACGGAAAATGGGCAGCTCACAACGCATTCATTGCAATGGCTATAAAGAACAACACATTCCCGGACTCTACTGAAGCTTGTGTCGCCTGCCACACCCACGTTGCAGTGAAAATCATCTGGCACCACAAGAGAAGCCTTGAATTTAACGTGTCTATAAACAACCCTGTTACGCTGCCTAACGGTGTGCACAACTGGTCAATTACCGACTGGAAGGTTAATGGAACTGCAACTGCAATATCGTGGGGTAACACGAGCGGTGTTGGTAACACCAGCTACTGGAGTGGATGGCCAGGTAACGTCAGTAACATATATTCTTAAACTTTTAGATAATTTTTTATTTTTTGTTTTTTCCTACCACGTTGTTGAATTTAAAAGCCAGAAAACGTTTTATCTCGCTGTTTAAAGCTTAATCCATGTACAGTGTTGTTAAGGGAGACCCAGAAGCAATTGATTTACTGAAGGGTAAGCTACTGTTTCTGTTTACGGTGGGAAATACTCTGACAGCAAACATTCCCGGAATTACAGTTGCTGGAGCCAATCCTGAACTAATAAAGTTCACACCACCAGCAGATGTTGAGCTGTTGCACTACGGAGAGTGCAGGGTAATACCTTTCCCACCGGCGACTCCAGATGGAAAACCAACTCCCGCTCTAATAACTTACACATCTCTCAGGCTGACGGGAGTGCCGTTCTTCGTTATTGATGCGGGATTGATGGTCAAACCCCACACACCGTTTATAGACGTAAAAGCCCCAACCGGAGAAAACATAGCGGAGAAAGACGCCATGGACTTGGAAGTAGCAAAAGAGTGTTTTGCTTTAGCAAAAATCGTGGGCAAAAACCTCTCAAAGCTTGCAGACGCGCTCGTTATTGGGGAGAGCATTCCTGCAGGAACGACAACGGCTGGAGCTGTGCTGAGAGCGTTTGGTGTGGAAAGCAAAGTATCTTCAAGCATGCCCGAAAATCCGGTGGAACTGAAGAAAGAAGTTATCTGGAAAGCCGTATCGAGGCTTAATGGTGATGAGTCTCCTCTGGAAGTCGTGGCAAAGGTTGGAGATCCGGTAATTCTCGTTGCGTCGGCGATAGCGTGTGGCAGTGAGAAACCGATTATTTTTGCCGGTGGAACCCAGATGGCGGCCATTGCTCATGTAGCCCTTAAGCTTGGTTTCAGAGGGGAGGGGGTGATAGTTACCACGAAGTACGTAGCTGAAGATGCAACAGCGGATATAGCAGCTATTTCTCCCCTGCCGGTTGTGGCAGCTAATCCAATGCTGGAAAACTCGTCAAAGCCCGGGCTGAGAGCGTATGCCGATGGTTTCGTTAAAGAAGGCGTGGGTGCCGGAGCGGCAACACTCATAGCATACAAAAGGGGGATAAAATCGGAAGAATTCCTCAGGGAAATCGAAAAAGATTACGAAAAAATAGTGGAAAACAAGGTGTAACATATGTTCGAGATTATACCTGCAGTGGACCTGAAAGACGGAAAGTGCGTTCAACTGCAGCAGGGAAAAGCGAATTCTGTAATAGTTTCAATTGACGATCCGGTGCGCATCGCTGAAAGCTGGGTTAAAAAGGGAGCGAAAACCCTGCACGTCATAGATTTGAACGGAGCCTTTGAAGGGAGGCTGTACCACGAAAACGTAATTCTGGAAATTAGAGAAAGAATTGACGCAAAAATACAGGTTGGAGGAGGAATTAGAAGCGTGAAAATTGCAGAAAAAATGCTTGAAAAAGGGATAGACAGGGTGATTGTCGGAACTCTGGCATACGAAAAGCCCGAGGAAGTTATTTCTTTGGCAAAAAAATATCCGGAAAGGATAATGGTAGCGGTAGACTCAAGGAAAAACAGGGTTGTCGTTAAGGGGTGGAAGGAGAGCACTGAACTCAGCCCGGTGCAGTTTGCAAAGCTTTACGAAGGTTACGAACTGTCCTTACTATACACGAATGTTGATGTCGAGGGATTGATGAAGGGTATTGAGGTGTCGTCAGTTAAAGAGGTTGTTGAGAGCGTTGGACTTCCCGTTTACGTTGCTGGAGGTATTTCAAGCGTGGAAGACGTCAGGGCTGTGAGAAACATCGGAGCGAGAGGAGCTGTAATAGGTTCTGCCATTTACACGGGGAAACTCGACTTCGAAGAGCTGATAAAAACGTTTTGCTAAAATCGTTTTTAAATTTTTATAACGAATTATGGATTGCGGAACTACGCTCTCTGAATTTTCGCATGAGAACCTATTATTGAGCCGCTCAGGTGCAGCCTTCTTATTTCACATTCGTCGTCTATTAAACTTCTCCATATCGTTGTGTTTCTGAGTATTACGTTTCTGAAAAGTATGCTTTCACAGATGTCAGAGTTCTCTATCAAGCATCCTTCCCCCACACACGCATAGGGCCCGATCATCGACCTGCCGACTATTCTAACGTTGTCCTCTATGCACACGGGTTCTATAATCTTGGAATACCTGTCTATTTCCACATCTCCCACGTAGTTTTCCATGAACATTTTCAGAGCCTCTATGTACGAATCGGGGCTTCCTATGTCGTACCACATGCCTTCGGAAAAAGAGAAACCGTAGAGTTCGTCTCTCTCGCACAGCCACGCCATGAAGTTCCCTATGTTGTCCGCCTCTCTTGACGCTGAGACGTACTCTTTCAGCAAATCGGCAACGTAAGGCGGAAAAGCGTAAATACCAATTCCCACAAGAGTTGACGGGGGGTTGTCGGGTTTTTCAAGGAATTTAACTATTCTGTCTTCGCTGAGTTCTGCGACTCCATACCTCTTCGCGAGTTCGTAATCTCCCACGTCGTAAAGACACGTACACGGCTTTAGCTTGCTCTCGTAGTAGGAAACGAATTCGGAGATGTCGAACGAAAAGAGGTTGTCTCCCGCAACGACTAGTACGTCATCAGATATTCCACTCAGAACCTGAGAGAGAGCTTTCACAGCTCCGAGCTTCTCCTCCTCTCTCGTACTCTCTTCCACGACCACCTCCACGTCTTTTCCTTTGCCCCACCTGAGGAAGTCGTCTCCAAATCTCCTGTTCGTTGAAATTATTACATCACCAAAATCTTTAACTTTTTCATAAATAATATCTATTATTTTTCTTTTTCCAACGGGTAAAAGCGGTTTTGCCTTCGTTTTCGTTATGGGCCACAGTCTCGTAGCGTAACCACCAGCCATTATGACAACTTTCATAGAGTAACTACTGTTCGATGCTACTTAAGTCTTAATATTTTCGATTCAGATATTTCTGTTTAGTTCCCCATTGCTTTCGTTTTTTGCAGACTTCATGGCCTGTTATGCATGAATTTGAACGAAGTGGGGATTGTCTGTGCACAACGGCTTGCGGTTTTACAGTACGATGAAGCAGCAAAACAGTTTCAGAGTACTGCGGATTTCAGATAAAAACTTATTTCGAGCCGGTAAAACTGTAAACATGGGTACGGATATCGGAGACGTCCTCCAGAGGGAGAGCGTCGAGCTCGAATACTTTGCGGGAAAGAAAATTGCCGTTGACGCTCTGAACACGCTCTACCAGTTCATCTCGATAATAAGGCAGCCGGATGGCACTCCGCTTAAAGATTCTCAGGGCAGAATAACGTCTCACCTTTCCGGAATACTCTACAGAGTGTCAAACATGGTGGAAGCAGGAATTCGACCCATTTTCGTCTTTGACGGTGAACCTCCCGAATTCAAAAAAGAGGAACTTGAAGAGAGAAAGGAAAGAAGAGAAGAAGCGGAAAAGAAGTGGAAAGAAGCAATAGAAAGGGGTGAAGACGCAAAGAAGTACGCTCAGGCAGCGGCGAGGGTTGACGACTACATAATCGAATCTTCAGTAAAACTGCTCAGGCTGATGGGAATTCCGGTCGTTCAGGCTCCGAGCGAGGGTGAGGCTCAGGCAGCATACATGACGGCTAAGGGTGATACGGACTACACGGGGTCTCAGGATTACGACTCCCTGTTATTCGGAAGTCCGAGACTCGCAAGAAACCTCGCCATAACCGGAAAAAGAAAGCTGCCGGGAAAAAACGTTTACGTGGATGTAAAGCCAGAGGTAATACTGCTCGACGAGAACCTGAAAAAACTCGGCATATCCAGAGAACAGCTCGTTGACGTTGCTCTGCTCGTCGGAACGGATTACAACGAAGGTGTTAAGGGAGTGGGAGCGAAGAAAGCGCTGTCAATTATAAAAAAGTGTGGAGACATCTTCAAAGCCCTGAAGCTTCTGAAGGCTGAAATCGACATTGAAAGGATAGCAAAAATCAGGGAATTTTTCCTGAATCCGGTGGTTACCGACGAATACGATATAAAATTTGGAAAACCCGACGTGGACGGGATAATGGAATTTCTGTGCGAGGAGCACGACTTCAGCAGGGAAAGGGTTGAAAAAGCAGTCGAAAAGCTGAGTTCCGGAATTGAAGCCAGACAGATGACGCTGGAAGACTGGTTTTAGCTTTTTTAGTTCTGGTGGTTTTAGTTAATAGTTTACTGGTTTATAATATTTTATTTTTTAAATTTAAATTTTTTAAATTAAATAAGAAACAAAAGGACAAATGGAGTGGACAAAGTAGAAATAACGGCACAGCCGGCAGGTCTGTGAATGAGGTTCTGGATAGGTATTGACGACACGGATTCTGCAAAGGGTATGTGCACGACGTATTTGTCTGTGATTTTAATGGAGGAGCTCGAAAAAAGCGGAATGAGGGTTGAGGGATTTCCTAGGCTGATAAGGCTCAATCCAACAGTACCCTTCAAAACGAGAGGTAACGGAGCGATATCCTTTCTCGTAAACGGAGATCTGGAGGAGGCTTACGAAATAACGAAGTCGTGTATGGAGGAGTACTCCATGCTCGACGACGAGAAAACGAACCCCGGAGCTGTTTTCGTTGAAGCTGCGAGCAGGGCGATGGATTACTTACCCAAATTTGCGGATAAAGTCATAAAGAGCGTGGTCTCGATAGACGAAGCTCTGTTTATTATTGGCAAGTACTTCATACCGCACATAAAGTTTAAACTTGGTAGAGGGCTAATTGGTGCTTTAGCTGCTGTTGGGGCCGAGCTCAACGACAGTACTCTCGAGCTCCTGTCCTACAGAGAGCCGGAGAGGTTCGGAAGCAAAAGGGAGTACGACAGGGACAGTTTTTTCAGAGCGGACATGGAAACGTACCCGCTCACGTGGGATACTGTTGACTGGCACAACGATGTCGTTGTAGCTGTTCCGTCTTCTCCTGACCCTGTTCTCTACGGAATAAGGGGCGACGACCTGAATGCCATAAAAAAGGCGAGTGAAATCGTGATCACCGAAAGAGTTGACAAAAAACAGTTTTTCGTAACAAATCAGGGAACGGACATGCACATAATAGACGAGAGAGACGTAAAGGCGGTGGAAAACTTTCACTCCTACAGGCTCAGGGGAGTTGTCGCTGAAAAACCATACGACATAGAGGGGGGGCATGTATTCTTTCACGTGGAAACGAGGTTTGGAAAGCTGAAGTGCGCAGCTTTCGAGCCGACCAAGCAATTTCGCGATGTCGTTAGAAAGCTCGAAGTTGGTGATGTCGTTGACGTTTACGGTTCCGTAAAGAAGGATACCCTGAACCTTGAAAAAATAAACGTTGTGAAGCTTGCTGAGATTTACAGGCTTGAAAACCCGCTCTGCCCCGTTTGCGGAAGGAGAATGGAGTCTGCCGGAAGGGGACAGGGGTACAGGTGCAGGAAGTGTAAAACTAAGGCAGAAGACAGAATAAGGGTTAGAGTTGAAAGAGATCTTGAAGAAGGTTACTACGAGGTGCCACCGTGTGCGAGAAGACACCTGTCAAAACCCCTCGTCAGGATGGATGTGGACAAAAAGCACGTTTTCAGGTGACGCCGAATACACTGAATAGTTCAGGAGTTTATCAAAATTATTAATTGCTCTTTGAGTACGATCTTTGTTAGTAGCTTATATAATTTTAAGCAAGACGAGTATGAACTCCCGCTCCGTAAGTCTCGTCGTTCAGACACCGCATGTTCAGCTCCTCTGACTTCAGAACTTCGGTAGTTACAGAGAGCAGTAAAACGAAGTTGTCTATATTGTGCGACTCCTCCACGGACTCATACAGCCTGTAAAAGTAAAACAAGTGGTCTATTAGTTATCTCTAGGTATCTCAATCGTACTTGTCACATCATAGCTCCAGTGCCTGTCCTTCAAGCATTCTGCAAACCATATTACATCTTTTTTTAACAAGACCAAAATCAGCCAAAATATATAACAGATCTCCTCAACATGGACAAGAACTGCCAGATCCTTAAGACTCTCAACAGCATCTGCAGACGGATGTGGGTACTCGGTACTTCTAAACTTAGATGCGTCCCATGAGTAAAGTTGACTGTGGTATAATTGGTCCACCTTAGCAATTAACAGCAGAGGGCATAACTGTTTAAAACACTCCAAGGATCCCTTGGAAAGAGTGCCACTCTGAATTACCTCCTCGCACTTACGCATCTGTTCTGGCAGCTCCTTCTCAAAAGATTGCCACGATATTTCTTTCACAGATTTTCCAACCTCGACTCTTAGATCAGTCAAGTATAACTCTTTCATGAACTCTTTATTCCCCAAGACATCCTTGGCTTTACTGAACCTATCTTTTATCAAGTTAAATTTCTTCTTCTCTACATCTCGTCTCGAAGTACAAAGTTCTTCAACAAGGTCAATACGGTCGTCAATTATCTCTAAATATGCAACAATTAAATTTATCTCCCCTATAATCTTTGACATATTATTACCTTCACTTACGTTTATATCACTATGTAAAGACCATAATCTGTACAGGGCTCAATGTCATCCAGCAAATCCCCTGTCTTTTTGACTATACCTTTGGAAGTCCCAAACCAGCAGCGTTTGACTGCTAAGTTAGGAAAAAGCTGCTTAAACCCAATCAATCGATTTTGCGACTTTGTTATGCGCTCAATAAACGAGAGCGTAATACTGTCAACCCTCTCTTTACCACCAGTTTGCCAGATTCTTCCAAGCTCCTTAAAGTATTTGTATGGGGCCGATCTCGGCAGCATAGACGTCAAAGCCACTTCAAAGTCTTCTTCGATCGGTGTTTCTACATTCTGGTTAAGAATTTCCAGGCACCATTTTTCAAAGCGAGTATTGCACACAACTCACAGTAGGCTTCCTCTAAGTTCCTGTTGAACTCTATTTCCGATTTGGCACGCATATACTCCGTCCTAATACGTTTTGGCAGTATGCCGTGGAGGATCAGGTGCGCCAGCTCGTGAAGAAAAACGTATCGAAACAACACTCGAGGGCTTAAGAAGCTCAGATGTTCAAGGTATCTTGCAATCTTGTCAGCAATGATGTGTACTCCTGAATTTAAGTGAAACTGTCTGGAACATTTTGCACAGATAAAGAAACCACAGGCATCTGGGTGGAAATACTCGTCGAATCTTCTCGTGTTGTCTATTCTTAACTAAAGGAGGACTGCTAAGCTGCATTATTGCGGGGCTTGCACCGATTTCATATACTCCACTGAGGTACTTTCCAATTTTCGCATCTCGAGTAAATACCTTTATCGAATCATAGGCTTCATTCAAGGCGGACACATATCCTCACCATCACACTTGACGTCTTTTGCCGCCAGCTACACGCTATCATCTTCGTTCACTATACTCTTGGCAAGCTTCAATCCCTCGCTGGTTAGGTAGTCCGGAGTACTTGCTGTGGATTCGAGCTCTTATCTGGCTTGGTTTCGGGTAACTTCCTATATCTCCTCTTGTCCACTTCCAGTACAGTTTTCTTTTCTCTATCTCCTCTGCAATCTGTGCAGCCGTTAAACTACCTCCAAATTCTGTTTGCTGGAAAAACTTTTAGATTATTCCTTTTACCTCATGTATTTCCTTGCGAAAACTGCAAGAAAGACTGCCCACATGAAAGTTCCGAATACAGTTCAATAGAAGCAAGAACTTTTCCAATTCCAATTGGATGCAAATCTCCCATAGGGTTGTTGCCGTAATCGTATGTTTTTGCTGACACAGATCGTTAAAAGATCGTTAAAGGAAAAATTAAAGGTAACTTCAGCCGAAAACCTCTCCACCAGAGAGCAGCTCTTCTTCGACACCGCTCACAACCGGTTTTCTGTTCACCAGTCTGCCCTGGAATGAATAAATCAGCTCTGCTTTTTTACCCGGCGTTAACTCCAGCTCCCACACCAGTGTCGTGCGATCCGACGTTCTTAGCTTCACCTCTCCTTCGCACTTCTCCACTCTTACCTCTCCGCTGCAGATCTCGTAAACCTTCAGCTTTCTCTTCGATTGCGTGAAGTTGTAAACCTCAACTCTCGCCGTTGAGTTACCAACAACTCTCCTGACGTAAACGTTTCCGACTATCCTCGCAACTACGAGGTCGCAATCCAGCTCTTCCTCTCCAACTATTTCGCTCAGCTTTCTGGCTAAAAGCGGGAGAACTTTTCTCAGCACGTTCTCCTTTTTCTTTTTCTTCACGAGTCTCTCTTTTCTATCGAGGTACTCCTTCAGCTTTCTTCCGCACTCCTGAAGGGCTAACCTCGTTTCGTCTATGATCTCCGGAACTGACGCCACAGCTTCCTTCGATTCAGAGGTGTAGGGTATGTTCGTTGACGCCACGTGGACGAGCACAACTACTCTACCAACCGGCAGTTCGTCTTTACTCTGCTGCAATCCGTAGTTTTTCCACCTTACGCTTTCAACGGCCTTCGTTAAAGCACATCCCCCCTGCTGGTACAGCAGAGGTATTTTATTCGCGTACCTGAGGAGCTGAATCCTGTTCTCGGACAGTTCCCCGCCGTAAGCAATTCCAGCCTCGACCAGAAAAGGATGGCCTGAGTAAACCCTGGGCTTTCTCGTCGTGGCGTAAACGAATTCGGGTTTAAACTCTTCCTGAAGACTCTTGATTACGTTCTCCGCCCCTATAGGGGATAAGCAGTCTGTCGGCGGCGGGAGAAATTCAGTCTGCATGAAAGCATTTAAAATCGCCATTGCTTCTTCCCTGCCAAGGAGCTGTGGAGAAAGGTTGGGCTTCAATCCAGCCTTTTCTATAACAGCTGCAGCCGTTTTATCGCCAACTCTCACAAACTCCTGCTTGAGAAAGGACTTCAAGTCCCTAGCCCTCGTCGTTTTCAGCATGGTTATAAGCTGTCCGAGCTCTATTCCGTGAGGGTGGGGTTTTATTTCCCTTGGCAGCGGCGGTAGCTCTTCGCTCACCCTCCTAAACTCGTGAACAGTTCCATCGGGCTCGACGAACGTTATTTTTGCGTGTGGATTGACAACAGAAGTCTCCTTAAGATACTCGTAAACGCTCTGCTTTCTTTCTCTCACGTAGTTTCCGGCGAGCTCGAGCTCAATTCTCGTCCCCCTCGAAAGGTGCCAGTCGATTTCCTCCTTGCTTATTATTTCCGGTTCGTTTTTCTTCGTGTTTATGTAAAGCTCGACTTTTACAGCCTTTTTGCCGGGAGAGGTTCTGGATACTATTCTGACGGGCTTTCCACTCGTGAGCTGGGCGTACAGGACTGCCGCTGAAATCCCGATACCCTGCTGCCCCCTGCTCTGCCTTATGGTGTGAAATCTCGACCCGTAGAGCAGCTTCCCGAAAACTCGTGGTATCTGCTCCTCCACAACGCCCGGACCGTTGTCTTCAACCGTAACCCTGTAAAACTTGGAGTTAACCTTGTCAACTCTGACAAATATGTCTGGCAGGATGTTTGCCTCCTCACAGGCGTCAAGGCTGTTATCGACAGCCTCTCTTACGCAGGTTATTATTGCCTTTGATGGATTAGAATAACCGAGTATGTGCTTGTTTTTCTCGAAAAATTCGGCTATGCTTATTTCTTTCTGCCCCTTTGCCAGCTCCTCTGCCGTTCTAACTTTTCCGGTCATTTTTTCTCCTTTAAACTTTTAACTCCTGTTTCAGCTAACAGCACATTTCAGCAGGCAACCGTATCCCATCAGCACGTTAGCACATTTATATTTCAGCCCCGACGACTGTCTGCGTTCTCGTAACACCCTCAGTGCTTCTTATGTCGTCAACCGTTCTGTTCAGCTCAGAAAGGCTGTCCGCCTGAATTATAACGACAAAATCAAACTCCCCAAAAACGTGGTATATCTCCCTGACGTTTTTCATGTCCTTAACAGCCAGATACACGTCCTTTTCCTTTCCGGGCTGAACGTTTATCATGGTTACTCCAATGACCATGTTTCGTGGTTGAAAATCGCAACATAAATTTGTAACGATTGCAAACTAAGGATTTTTAACCTGCAGCGCTACCTGAGTTTATGAGAGGTGTAACTTTCGCGATGATTTCTGCATTGCTCTGGGGAATTGCTCCCCTCTTTGACAAGCTCGCCATAGCAAACTCCAAGGTCACTCCCATTCCGGCAAACATCGTTAGATGCGTGGGTGCGGTGGTAGCGCTCATTTTTTTAGCTACACTTACTGGAGAGTGGAGTTTTTCTGCAATAGACGCTAAAAAAGCCCTTTATTTAATTCTGGCCGGTGCAATAGCCGGAGGTTTTGCGATGGTGACGTACTACATGGCTTTGAAGGAGCTTGGAGCGGGAAAAACTGTTCCTTTAACGTCGATATACCCCCTCTTCACAGTCATCTTCTCGGCGTTTATACTCGGGGAGAAGGTGAATATTCCAAAAGCGGTTACGGGAACTCTGCTCATAGTTGCCGGGATAGTGCTTGTCATGTTTTCGTGAGGTGTTTTTGATGGACATCGAAGGTTTTGCGAGAAGAGCACTGAAAAGGTACGGGGAGGAAGAGGTAATTAAGCTGCTTTCGGAGAGAATAGCTGAAATAAAAGGAGGAAAAGCAGAAGACTGGATTAACTGGGCAAGAGCTACAGTAATTGAGGTAAAAAACGCCGAAAAATCCAGCAAATACCCCTTCCTTTCCTACTACAAATCAAAGGTTAGGGCAGGGGAGGCTGGAGTGGGCAGTAGGGGAGAGGGCGACTTCTACGTCCACTCCCTGATAGCCGAGGTAATTTCGTCAACGAAAGTTTCAGGTGTCGTTTCTTCCAGAGACCTCGACGATGCAGGAGTGGTTAGAATTCCGGAATCTCAGAAACTTAAGTACATATACGTGGCTGTGGATGGAATTCACTCCCGGCTCAGCGAATTTCCGTTTATTGCTGGCTTTCACGTTACAAGAGCGGCAATGAGAGACGTTCTCGTCATGAACGCGTTGCCGGTTGCCGTTTTCTCCGATGTACACATAGCGGATGATGGAGATGTCTCCAAGATATTCGACCACATAGCCGGGATATGTGCTGTGTGTGAACTCACGAAAACCCCTCTTGTCGCAGGAAGCACTCTGAGAATTGGAGGGGACATGGTCATAGGCGAGAGGTTCAGCGGTGGCGTTGGATGTATTGGAGTTGGAGACAGGATTGCGGCGAGAAGGCACTCAGCTCCCGGAGACGTAATACTTCTGACCGAAGGAGCTGGGGGAGGAACCGTCAGCACCGCAGCAATATACTACGGAAGACCTGAGGTTGTGGAGGAAACGCTTAACGTGGATTTCTTAAAAGCCTGCGAGCCCGTTGTGAGGAGAAAGCTGGACGTGCACGCAATGACGGACGTTACAAACGGAGGAATAAGGGGTGACGCAGAGGAAATTGCGAGGGTTTCCGGGACGAGGATTGTTTTTGATGGGGAAGTTCTGAGGAAAATAGTGAATCCGAGGGTTATGGAATTTTTCGAGGAAGCTGGTATAGATTATCTGGGAGTTTCTGTGGACTCGCTGATGGTTATCTGCGATGAGAGCGTTGCTGAGGAGGTGAAGAGAGTCGTGAGGAAAGCTGGAGTTAAGATATACGAGGCTGGCACTGTTGAGAGAGCTGATGGAGAAAAGGACACGGGTGCGTACGTGCTGAAAAATGGCAGAATGGAGAGACTGAAACCGAAGTTCAGGGAATCTGCTTACACACCCATAAAGAAAGTCGTTGGAGAAAAAAGACCTGAAAACTACGAGGAAATGAAAGAAAGGCTGAGAAAAGCAGCAGAAGAGGCGATAAAAAAGAAAGACGAGCTCGTTAAAAAGCTGTCTCAACCCTGAGGTTTTTTGCTGCTTTTACGAATTCCGAGACGAGCTCTTTTTTAAGTTTCCCCTTTCTTCCTCCCTCGCACACAGCCCCCCTCACTCCAACTATGTCAGCCTTTGCCTCTTTTACAAGGGGGAGGTCATCAACCCCAACACTTCCAGCGAGAGCACAGGCTATCCCGTAGTCGTGGGCCGAATCCACAAACTCAGCCACGCTGCAAAAGTCCATGCAGTCGAACAGCCCTCTACCGTTTTTGAGAGCCGTGTCAATCATCACAACGTCAACATCGCAGCACGCACCTATCTCGGGCAGTTCCGCCGGACTTACAGCCCCAACCTCGTAGTAGTCTGCGTAAGCAGCGATAACTGTCTTTTTTCCGTTTTCTCTCACGGCTCTGGCAACCGACTTTGCGAGTTCCAGAGCCTGAGAGCTTTTTCCAACCATCATCCCTACCTTGACGTAGTCCGCCCACAGGGAGGCAGAGAACGCCGCGAGAGATGCCGTTCCGGGTTTGAACTCCATGTCTCCTATAGCAGCGCTGACTGGTGTTGGTCTAACGGCCTCTGCAATCTCTCTTACGACCCACGGAAAATTTGCTCCAAGAGAGCCTTCCAGAGGATTTTTGACGTCTATTATGTCCGCTCCTCCCTCCACCGCTTCCAACGCCTCCTCAACATTTGCAGGACTTACGAGCACGAGCATTGCTGATACTGAGTAGGAGAGTTTTTAATGTTTTATCCTGACTTAATGCTTGTCAGATATTGTTTTTTTATTTAAATTTATTTTTATATAGTTTATCCAAAGGTGCCAAATTAACGCCCCCAGAAGGGAAAACGATCTAAAAATGTTCAAAGAAAGTCACCAAGTTATTCAATCGAACAGCTCTTATTTCAGAAGATCGAGGAGTTGACATGGAGGCGTTACTCAAAAAGATTACAGATTACAAGTGGGAATTACCAAGAGGGCACAAACCGGGAATGAGGGTACCGGCGATATTCTACATCAACCGCAAACTGATGGAGATACTGGAAAGGGACGCAGTCGAACAGGCTGCTAACGTCGCAACCATGCCCGGGATTCAGAAGGCAAGCCTGGTTATGCCGGACGTTCACGTGGGTTACGGCTTTCCAATTGGTGGTGTTGCTGCTTTTGACGTTGAAGAAGGGATCGTCAGCCCCGGAGGTGTGGGATTCGACATAAACTGTGGTGTCAGGCTTCTCAGGAGTAACCTGAAAGTTGACGAGGTGAGACCAAAAATCAAAGAGCTGATAGACTCACTTTTCGTGGCCGTACCCTCCGGCGTTGGCAGTGAGGGAAGGTTAAAGTTGAGTGACAGAGAGCTCGACGAGGTATTTCTGTCGGGTGTCGACTGGGCTGTTGAGAACGGCTTTGGAAACGAGGAGGACAAAGAGTTCTGCGAAGAAAATGGAGCTTTGGATGGAGCTAAACCGGAAGTCGTCAGCAAGAAAGCGAGGAACAGAGGGAGAACCCAGCTCGGCACGCTGGGGAGCGGAAACCATTTTCTGGAAGTCCAGTACGTGGTTGAAATTTACGACGAAAAAGCAGCTGAAGTCATGGGACTCGAAGAGGGCATGGTAACAGTTATGATACACTGTGGAAGCAGAGGTCTCGGTCATCAGGTGTGCTCGGATTTCTTAACGGTTCTCGACAGAGCTGTCAGGAAATACGGAATAAAACTTCCAGACAGACAGCTCGCCTGCGCCCCAATAAACAGCAGAGAGGGGCAGGACTACTTCGCTGGAATGGCAGCTTCAGCTAATTTTGCGTGGTGCAACAGACACATAATAGCCCACTGGGTGAGGGAGACTTTTCAGAAAGTGTTTGGCATGAGCGAAGAGGATCTGGAAATGAAACTCGTTTACGACGTTGCACACAACATAGCGAAATTTGAGTCTCACAGGGTTAACGGTAAAACGAGAAAGCTATGCGTCCACAGAAAAGGTGCAACAAGAGCATTCGGTCCGGGGAGCAGGGAAATTCCTTCCAAGTACAGAGATATAGGTCAACCTGTGCTGATACCCGGTTCGATGGGAACGCCGAGCTACGTTCTCGCCGGAACCGAAAAGGCAATGGAGGAAACTTTCGGCAGCACGTGTCACGGAAGTGGGAGGGTTATGAGCAGGGCTGCAGCGAAGAGAAAACTGAGGGGTAACGTGGTAAAGGCGAATCTGGAAAAAAGAGGGATTTACGTCAGGGCCACACACGGAGCTTTGTTAGCTGAGGAGGCTCCAGAAGCCTATAAGAGCAGCGACGATGTTGTTGATGTTGTGCACAGAGCCGGAATTTCCAGACTCGTTGCCAAACTCTTACCGCTTGGCGTTGCCAAAGGGTAGTATGTACTGTCAGTTTTTTACAGTTTTTGTTTTTTGTTTTTATTATTCTTATATCCGAATAACATAGTTTAGGCATACAAAAAATGAAATTACATGAAAATTAAAAGTCCGTCATAACCCTGAACTGATCTGTGTCCGCTAACCCCTTGGCTTCAGCCATAGAAGCGAGAAACCTCCTCGCAGCACCCTCTATATCCCTTGCCCTCGTTATAGCCCTGCCAACGACCAGTATGTCGGCTCCAGCAGAAATAGCCTCTCCAACGTTCTCAGGCCTGAGCCCGCCGGCAACTCCAACGAGCAGGTTAAACTTCTCTTTTATGTCCCCGACCTTAACCCATGGCGGTGGAGCTGTCCCCTCGGTGTCTATAGCTCTGTGCAGTTCAACTACGTTCGGCTTTACCGACAGCTTTTCGAGCAGCTTAACTGGATTTTCAACGTTCAGCATGTCAATTACGCTGTAAATTCCCGTCTTGTCTGCCTCTTTTATGAACTTCTCAACAGTACTTCTGGGGGCCAGTCCTGAAACAACCACCGCATTCGCAGTTGCATCAGCTGCCATTCTCGCTTCCAGATTGCCCGTGTCGAGCGTCTTTATGTCGAGAACGAAGAAAGCGTCTGGTCTGACGTCCCTGAGCTCAAGCACCACATCGACACCGTACTTCTTTGCTAGGGGCGTTCCGATTTCGAAAATTATGTGATCACTCTCCGGCACGAGCTCCAGAACTTTTTTCACTTCGTTCAGGCTCGTCAAATCCATAGCAATCTGCAGGTAGGGTGGATCCCACAGTTTGGTCATTTTCCTGCCAACAAACGGGTGTACGCTGCGATCCTTTTCGTAAAGAACCTTATCAACATCGGGAAACATTCTCATCGCCCTTTTCAGAGCAAGCTTTGTGGCACCGTAGTTGTAATAGTATATCTTGTGAACGTTTTTAGCCTTTGGATGAATGAACACGCTCGCAATTATTACGAGATCCTCAGCCTTATCCCTAGGTATCACGCCCTCTTCCACCGCATCGGCAACGGCTTTTGCAACAGCTGCCTGAGCAGGACCGAAAATTAACTCTGCCTGATGCAGATCCTTAACCGTTACCTTTGGCACCAAAACTACAGGAGGTTTTGTAATCAGGTTTGGTCTGAGTACTGCGAGAAGTGGCGTGTGGCCAGCGGATAACTGTGAAAGTGCGTTTGCAAAAGCCTGACCAACCGGGCCCTTTTTACTCCCCACAAGCAGGTCCACGTGTGCCACTTCGTTTCCCGTACCTATGAGCGCTTCACCAACTCGCATATCGAAGTCGTCAGTATTGCTCATAACGGTTCACCGCACTCAAAAAATAAAACAGTTTTGGGTTTGGAAACACGATTTAATCCTGCTCTTCCCTATCCCCTGAAAACCTCTCCAAACTCCTTTATATCTCTCTCTGAACTCAGCAGTTCCGTTAATACTTCTCTTAAATCCTTAACGCAAACCCTGATCTGAGACGTGTCGTCCCTGTCTCTTATTGTTACCGTTTCATCCTCAAAAGTCTGGTGATCAATCGTAACGCAAAACGGCGTGCCTATTTCATCGTATCTCCTGTACCTCCTGCCTATACTCCCGGAATCGTCGTATTCCGTAAAGATTCCACTTTTCTTGAGCATTTCTGTTATTTCCATTGCTTTTGTCGTAAAGGGTTTTCTGGAGAGGAGGGGCAGAACTGCTACCTGAACGGGGGCGATCCACCTCTTAAGCCTTAAAACTTTCCTTTCCTCACCATCCACCGTATCCCTATCAAACGAGTGCTCCAGTACTGCGTAGGTTATTCGGTCTAAGCCAAATGACGGCTCTATTACGTGTGGAATTACTTTTTCGCCGTGAAGTGTTACCTCCACCTCCTGAATTGTGTAGCAGTCCTCTGGAACCTCTATTTTCTCTCCATCAACTTCCACGACTATTCTATCTTTATCGCTTTCACTCTCGCCTAGTTCCAGACTTTTCAGGGCATCAGCAATTTTTTTACTCTTTTTTCTGAATTTCGGACCCAGCTTGCCCATATCCGGAATAACCAGCTTCTTTCTGACCTTAACGGGTTCCCTGTAAGGTATAAATATAGACAGATCCTCTCCGCTAAACCTGGAGTGTCTGCTCAGGTCGTAGCATCCCCTATCAGCTATACCGACGACCTCAATCCAGCCGTAAGAGGTCAGAACTTCAGCGTCCCAGCAATCCGAAGCGTAGTGCGCTCTCTCATCATCCCTGTGCTGTCTGAACCTAAGCCTCTTTTCGTCTATTCCAGCTCTCAAAAGGAATTCCTTTGTCCTCGCTATGAAGTACGCTATAGCCCCGTTCAGGATTATGCCTTCCTCAACTGCTCTCCCCAAGCTTATTTCGTGCTCTTCACCGCTCTTATCGAGGAGCTTTACAACTTCGTTTCTGTAGTTTTCAAAACCCGGATGTTCCTTGTGCTCTGGATGCACGAAGTATTCAAGTTCCGCCTGATTGAATTCCCTCAACCTGATTACGCCCTGTCTCGGGCTGATTTCATTTCTGTACGATCTCCCTATCTGAGCTACTCCAAACGGTAGCCTGTCTCTGAAGTATTCCGCCAGCCTCTTGAAGGCTATGAAAATTCCCTGCGCTGTTTCCGGCCTCAAATAACCTTTTTTCCCCTTCCCCGGACCAATTCTGGTCGAGAACATCAGGTTAAATGGTTCTGGCTCCCCGAACTCGCCACCACACTCACATCTCAGGTCGAATTCCTGCAGCACAGCCTTTACGGCCTCTATGCTCTCGTCAACCTCAAATCCAAGTTTCTCCTTTATGTAGTGGTCAGCTCTGTAAACTCTGCCGCAGTTCCTGCACTCTATTGCCACATCAGTAAAGGAAGTTGCGTGTCCGGAGGCTATGTACACTTCCTCGATACCTATCGTTGGAGTGTCTATTTCCACAGCCCTCTCGTTTATGACGAACATTTCTCTCCAGAGATTTTCAATTCTCCTCCTCAACCCGTTACCGAGAGGGGCAAAATCTATGAAACCTGCCATTCCACCGTAAATTTCGAATGATTGCCAGAGGAATCCTCTCCTTATGAGCATTTCCATTATTTCGCTCATGCTTTCTCCCAGACTTCGCCAATTTAAAACGATTTTGTCGCTGACCTATGCTGAAAAGTTGTAATTTTCAATTTTTCTAAAATATAAATTTTATAATTCTAAAACCCTAATCTGCTCAATCCACCCAGACTATGCGGTAATTCTGAATAACGGGGTTGACAAGCAATTTCTCGCACATCATCTCTATCTCTCTCTCAGCTTCTTCCCTGCTTTTTGCGTCCAGCTCAATTCTGAACACCTTGCAGGAGGAGACGGACTTAACGTTTCTAAATCCCAGCAGCTTGAGAGCTTTCTTCGTCGCTTCTCCCTCCGGATCAGTAACGCCTTTTTTAAGTTCTATGTAAACATCAGCTATCATATCAGAGCGTTTGTAGAAGGATATAAAAAGGTTACAAGTTGAAATTTTTAAAATACGCTACACCACGTGGACATACTGTAAAACTTTAAGAGGAGAGAACTACAGAAACAGAAATTAATAGCACTTTATTTCTGCCTGTCAACGAGCTGGTTTTCGAAGAAACATTTCATAGGTTTTGAGATGTTTCTTCGCTAATTTTAAATGCTTTAAATGCTCCGAACGCATTTTCCTGATGTTTCTCGTTTTGCGCAACACAGGATACATTACTGGTGCCGCACCGGTACATCAGAGCCCGTATCTTTGATTTCGTTTATGACTGGACTTAATGCAAGTGCAGAGAACATGCTGACTTTTTTATATCATGTGGGTTACCACAGTCGGTAAGCACGTAGATGGATTATTTGTAAATTCACTACAATTTCGTATTCGAGCCCGAGTTTACGGGAAAAAACGTAAAAAATGAGATGACTGAAGTTAGGCAAATGAGCGTGGATGCTGCAAGAAGAAACGAAAGAGGTAAAACTAAAAACGATAAAACCCGGTTAAGAGAAAAAGAACTGTCAGAAATGTGTAGCAGAATTTTATCGTCTATAGATGTAATAGCCAGAGTCGTGAGCTGCGGAGAAAAGGCTGGTGAGAAGTTCAGAGTTTACGACCCTCCGTACGTGCTGGAAATGGACAGAGATAAAATAGTTTTGAAGGAGGAAAATTCCGGAAGAGCTTCAGAAGACGTCGCGATACTCACTCCAGAGGGTATCGTTTTTTGCAGAAGCGATGAGGATTTAAAAGTGCTCGAGTGCTGGTGTAAAGCCCTGACATCCATGAGTTTCAAGAGATTTGTGGTTAAACAGCAAAAAAGGTAAATCGATAGACTGCAGGATGAAAGCTTAATAAGTTTCAACACGAAAGAATTCGTATGGCTTACGAAGTGGACGAAATAGTGGAAGTATTGAAGAATAAGGGGTACGAAATTGAGTGGAACGTTACACGGAAGTTTGAGGACGTTGAAATCTTTGTAAACGCCATAGCAAAAACGAAGGGGTTTAGGTACGTTTCTGTTCGCAGAGAAGAGAATAACAGACCGTTAATACCTCTCGAGCGCTTCAGCGTTGCTGTAGCGAGGTTGCTGGGCGTTAAAGGATTTGCCGTAACATCCAACGGAGAGGAGATGATGTGTCTGAGAGTTGACAACGGAGAGCACGTGAAGCTGGAGGACATACCGGATGCAGAAGAAGCAGAACCGCTAAATCTCAGTTTCGACGAAGAGAAGGAGCTCAGAATTGCTGTAGCCATAGGAAAGCTCAGGTGTCCCTGCAGACAGAACGAATGCAGAATATAACGCCGATGTTAACAGTCGACGTCTGAACGGGCAAAAATAAAAATCAGTAGTAAAAGTGCTCGAAGTAGTCGCAGGGAAAGTCCTCAATTCTGCCTCTTTCACAGTAGTCCAGAAGTTCCCTGTCAAATGGAATCTGGGCTATCAGGTCAACATCGTACTTCTTGCAGAGTTCAATTGCCTTGTCCTTTCCGAAAAGGTAGATCTTCTCACCGCACTTCGGACATTCAAAATAACTCATGTTTTCCACTATGCCGAGAACGTCTGTATCCATCTTTCTCGCCATGTTTATTGCCTTTTCAACTATCAAAGCTGATAAGTCCTGAGGTATAGTTACCATAATCAATCCGTCAAGCTCGACAAAGTCCATAACCGTGAGAATAGCATCTCCTGTACCGGGAGGCATATCGAATATAAGATAATCGAGCTCTTCCCAGTCCACGCTGCCGAGAAAGCTTCTTATTGCAGTGTTTATGGCGAGACCTCTCCATATTACGGGAGATTCCTTTCTCGGAAGCATGAACTGAATCGACAGAACTTTTATTCCGTATCTGTCTGTGTAAACGGGGTTTATTCCCTTCGTTCCTATTGTCAGTTCCTGAGCCTTTCTCTCTATCCCAAAAAGCCTCGGTATTGAAGGGCCCAAAAAGTCCGCATCAAACACTCCCACGCTTTTTCCCTGTCTCGCGTAGTGCACGGCAAGCAGTGCAGCAATCGTTGACTTGCCAACTCCTCCTTTTCCGCTTGTAACAACTATCTTGTGCTTAACGTTCTTCAGCTTTTCAGCTATATCTTTGCCTGTTACTATCTTTTCCTGCATTTTACCACCTCTTTTACTTTTTTATTTTAATTTTAAACATCAAAAAATATTAGTAAGGTGTAGCCCAACTCTCGTCATCCTTGTAGACTTTTTCGTCTATCACCATCTCTCCTTCTATGAGTGGTTTCGGCTGTTTAACCGCTTCTATCCTGTAGAGAGTTGAACTGTACCAGTTCCAGTCAATTTCAGCTTTCAGCTTTTCGACCACAATGAGTTTCTGCTGGAACCTGAAGAAGTTCTTTTCCTCTCCCGGATACACGCTGAACTTTCTTATCATGTCCGTTACAACAAAACCCATCTCACCTATCATTCTCTGTATCTCGTACCACTTCTTCCTCGATGCTTCTAAGGTAGTGAGTCCGAAATAGCCTGAGCAGCCAATTCCTTTCAGCGTGGAAACGCCTCTTGAAAGAAACAGCTTCAGCCCCGGAATAGTTTCCACAGGATCCGTAACGAAAACTTCGTATTTCCTCTTCAATTCATCCGGAAACGCCTGCTGAACGTCGTAAACCATAGCTTCAACGGGCAAGCCGTACTCCTCAGCAGTATCGTTTATAAATTTTACGAGTCTGTCGTCGATTTCCACAACGGTTACCTTTTTTGGCACGCCCGTAAGAGAAGAAGCTATGCTGAACAGGTCATCATCACCAACCACAAATATGTTGGATGCCAGATCCCCCCTCTCGTAAATGAATTCGACTCTCCTCATGACGCCGTCAACGCTTATAAATCCCTGATCGTACTCCTCTATTGCTTCTGGCCTGTTCTCAGCTATCTTTTTGTACTCTTCAAAAGCCTCCCTGAACTCATCTGCTATCGTATATCCCGTACCGTTACAGCACCTGCACCTGACGTTTGATGAGAACAGCCTTAGCTCTTCCTTCAGCTTTTCACCCTTTTCGCTGAGCTTCACTTTCCCGTTTTCAACGACGATAACGCCATCGTTTTGAAGTTTTTGTAGAATCGAGAAGAACTCCGGCAGGCTCGCATCCTGAGAATCTATAAGCCTGTAAACGGAAACTACACCATCCACTGCCTGCAAAATCTGGTTCACTATTCTCGTTTCGTCCCAGCTCATAACCACCACCAGTTTTAAATATAAAAACAAAAAACCAGACAAAATCAGCCACGATCAAGAACGTAATGCCTGTAAGAACGGGGTTTAAATTTCTCCAAAAACAGCTCAAAAGCTTTTTCAGCGGCTTTGGCGTCGCCGCACGTGAAGATATCGAGGTTTACAAGCTCGTATTCCGGCCATGTATGTAAACTCACGTGGGATTCCGCAACGAGCACAATTCCCGTAACACCGTACGGCTCGAACTGTTTGTAAACGCTTCCAACTTTGGTCAATCCGGATTTTTCTACTACCTCCTCCACTACTTCCCTAACGGATTTTTCATATGAAATTAGCTCCTTTGGAACTCCATACAACTCCGCAATTATGTGCTTCCCGACTATCATGGTCATCACCCACATTCATTTTTTCTCACCTCTCAGGAAAGATAATCCAGTTCCACACGCTTTTACACCTCTAATCCATCCGTTACCTTTTAATTTTCAACCTTTTTGTTTTTGGAGAGCGAAGATTGCTCTTCAATGAGTGCATCTGACTTTGCATGAATTGCTTTTAAAGTTTTCGCATAAACGGAAGAAAAATCCATGTTTTTTAAGGAAATGGAAAAAGAGAATGGCTCTAAAATCGTTTTAATCCGTTCAAAATTAACCAAATCCGTTCAATTCTCCAGTTACCGGTTATTTTCCAGATAATTTTTGCAGGAGCAATTTTCTGGGGTAGTGATAACAGCGGAGTGCAAAAAATTTACTCAAAATTTAATTTTTTAACGCTTTACAAAAGACCTCGGAATCATCCCCTGCACCATCATGAGGTCGACTATGCAGAGAGCGACCATGGCCTCCACAACGGGCACAGCTCTCGGCACTATGCACGGGTCGTGCCTGCCCTTTACGACTATTTCACTCTCCTCCATCTTTTTTACGTTTACAGTTTTCTGGGGCATGGATATGGATGGCGTGGGCTTTATCGCTGCTCTCACAACTATGTCGTCTCCGTTAGATATGCCGCCAAGAACACCACCGGCGTTGTTGGTTTCAAAAGAAATTTTTCCATTCCTCAGAACTATTGGGTCGTTGTTCTCACTCCCCTTCATTCTGGCAGCAGAAAACCCGGATCCTATTTCCACGCCTTTAACAGCAGGAATTCCCATGACTGCATAGGCCAGACGTGCGTCGAGCTTGTCAAAAACAGGCTCTCCTATTCCTGCAGGAACGTTTCTCGCCACGACCTCCACAACACCTCCAACGCTATCTCCTCTGCTCATAGCCTCAACGACTTTCTCCTCCATCTGCTTTGCAGCTTCTGCATCAGGACATCTGACAGCATTTTTTTCTGCAAGCTCGAAAATTTTCTTTAATTCGAAGTCTCCTGCGTTGATTTCGCACCTCACACCGGCTATTTCTCTCGTAAAGCCAACGACCTCCACGTTGAAGATTGAAAGTATTTTCTTCGCAATCGCCCCAGCGGCAACCCTCGCCACCGTCTCTCTTGCAGAGGCTCTTCCACCACCTCTCCAGTCCCTGAAACCGAATTTAGCGAGGTAGGTATAGTCCGCATGCCCCGGCCTCAGCAAATCCTTTATCGGCTCGTAAGCCTCTGGCCTTGCATCTCTGTTCCACACGAGCATCGAAACTGGAGTGCCCGTTGTCAGCCCTTCAAAGATTCCGGAAAGGATTTCAACTCTGTCCGATTCCTTTCTCTTCGTGGACAGCTTTCCGCCCGGTTTTCTCCTGTCAAGCTCTTTTTGTATATCTTCCTCTTTCAGCTCCATTCCAGCTGGAGGCGAATCGACGACGCAACCAACAGCTCTACCGTGACTCTCCCCCCAAGTCGTAACTCTGAAAATTGAGCCAAACGTGTTACCGGGCATGCAATCACCCGATATTACAGGGCACTTCTAACCGCCTCAACGCTCGCCTCCACCTCTACAGGCTTGCCACAGATGTTTATAACTGTTTCAGGGTCTTTTAACAGGTGCCCCGTTGTTATGCACACGATTCTCTCCCCGTTCTCGATAACCCCCTTCCCAGCAAGCTTGAACAGGCCTGCGACGCTCGCCGCACTCGCCGGTTCCACGCCAATCCCCTCTTTTGAAGCGAGCAGTTTTTGAGCTTCAATTATCTCCTCATCGCTTACCTGTTCAGCCACGCCATTTGACTCGTAAATCGCTCTTATCGCCTTTCTCGCGTTTACGGGCTGACCTATCCTTATAGCTGTAGCGATGGTTTCGGGATTTAAAACAGGTTCTATGTCCTCTTTTTTACTTTTAACTGCCCTGTATACTGGATTTGCTCCCTCTGCCTGTATTCCGCACATTTTTGGAATGGATTCCGTGAGACCAAACCTCTCAAGCTCTTTAAATCCCTTGTAAATTGCAGATATGTTGCCAGCATTGCCCACTGGAAGAATTACTCTATCCGGAACTCCTATTTCGTCCACAACTTCAAAAGCTATTGTTTTCTGCCCTTCGAGTCTGAAGGGATTTACCGAATTTAACAGGTAAAAACCCTCGCTGCTGCATATTTCCCTCACTATCGCCAGAGCCTGATCAAAGTTTCCCTTTATTCCTATCACCCTGGCACCGTGCATTAACGCCTGAGCGACCTTTCCAAGAGCTACCTTTCCGGCCGGGAGCAAAACGTACGCTCTTATGCCTGCTTTTGCAGCGTACATTGCCATTGAAGCTGAGGTGTTTCCAGTTGAAGCGCAGGCAACGGCTTTTTTTCCGAGTTCTATTGCTTTCGTAACGCCAACAGTCATGCCTCTGTCTTTAAAAGACCCGGAAGGATTTGCTCCTTCGTGCTTCACGTAAACGCTAACGTTAACTCCTGCGTTCTTCAGCATTTCCTCTATTCTCCTGCACCTGTACAGGGGTGTGGAACCCTCCTTCAGTGTTACAGGATTTGTTTTTACAGGTAAAAGAGAACCGTACTTCCATACACCTTCCAGGTTTCCGTCGAGTTTAAAGCTTATATCAGCACCTCTGATGTACACTTCCAGCAAACCACCGCACTTGCACAGGTATATGTCTTCAATATCGTACTCTTTACCGCATTCAATGCACCTCAGACAGTAATCAGGATAACCATCTGGATTGACCATAACTGGAGTGGGGGGAGAAGATATATAAACCTGTACCTGTACTGTGGTATTCTGTCGTGCTCACTACGCTTTACGTTCAGGTTTGTGCAATAATTGGCGGGCATTTATCTCCAGTATTTTGATTATCTCACAAAAAAGGTTTATAAAGCATACTAATATAACATCACAACAATGAGTGAAAGAGTCAGAATAGAAACAGGCATATTTGGCTTGGATACATTACTCGGTTCAGGATTGTGGTCAAATTCGGTAAATGTAGTGCTTGGATCCGCTGGAACGGGTAAAACTGTTTTTGCCTTACAGTTTATGCTCAGAGGACTGGAAAAAGGAGAAAAATGCATATTCGTTTCTTTTGACATGGATATTGGATCTATAAGAGAAGCAGCAGAATCGTTTGGCTGGGACATATCAAAATATATAGATCAAAATCAATTGGCGATAAATAAATTTTTTGCTGAGGATGTATCGTATATAAACAACGATTTACTCAGCTTTATAGTTTCCGAGGCTGAAAATCACGACAGAGTAAGAATAGCCATAGATTCGTTCACACCACTAATTTCATCACTTGACTACGAAATGAGAAACGACGTTAACTGGTTTTTTTCAAAATTAAAGGAGCTTGGAACAACTGTTATCACATTGGAGGAGCCGTTAAATGGAAACATGAGTAAACCTTCAGTTGAGATACCTATTTTCCTCGGAGATACTGTAATTCACCTGAAAAACATAGGATACGGGGAAGCTTTTAACAGAACTCTGAAAATAATCAAACACAGAAGCTCATGGCACGCTGAAGGTGTATTTCCTTACAGAATACTGAAGGGAATAGGGATATTCGTTGAAGGTACAGCAATTGTGGAAAAAATGATACGTCGCATAAATCTGGAAGAAGTGATTAAAGAGCTTGGATACGACCTTTCGAGCATTCCGGATTTTGTCCTGCAGAAGTTAGACGTTTTCTCAAAAGAATGCGTTCAGTGTTCGGATGAGGACATCAGAAACATAGTAAAGACGGTGATAAAATGCTACTCGAAATCTCCAGAATCCTGAGCCCGTTTACAGAAGATCCGATCGTTAAGGTAACAGCTCTTTACAGAATAGATGGCGTACCCATTTTTGCCAAGGTTAACGAGAGGAGCAGCAGAATTCTGAACCTTCTGTACTGGCTTGAAAGCCAGATAAAAAGCTCTCTGTACTACATATTTACGAGAGAGCTCGACGAAATCTCTTTTACGTGCTACAACATAGAGGTGAGGATGCTTGCTGTATCCAGAACCCTCGTCTTAGTGCTTGTGATTGAAGCAGATGAGTACACGAGCAGGTACAAGTTTGACGTGGATATTGAAAACGTTGTAGAAAGTTTAAGAGAGCTGGTTGAATGGAGAACCTAAAAATAGTAACCTCTCCAAATACGGGCACGAACCTGATAGAGGATTTGAGGAAAAAGCTTGAGGATGCAAGAATAGATGCCAGTACTGTTCTGTTGTTCACAACAACTTCAACCAAAAACATGGCCAAGAAAGTTATGGAAATTCTGGCTGAAAAATACCCTCAGGCACAGATGACAGGCTGTGTTGTGGAGGGATACATGACTAAAGAAGCAGTATGGACGAGAGGAATGGCAGCTCTGCTGATAGATTCGGAAAAAATCAGCATTGGTTACACCTCTGGTCAAACAACAGAGAAGGCTTTTTCAAAGCTAAACAGGGAGGTTAAAGCAAAGAAAAAAGTAGTTGCATTTCCAATGGTTTACATACCTGATCCTTTCAGCGTGCTCAAGCTTCTTGCGTACGACAGGTACTACCACTTCAGGTACATCAGAGCCAAGGACATGGAAGAGAAAAAGAGAATACTGGAGAAGTATTCCAGAATTCTCGAATCAAAAATGATATACCCGGCAAACAAGGCACTCAGGTACCTCGACGGAGAAGTGGCTGGGATGAATTTAATGCCACTTTCAGGCGGTTACAGGAGTCCCGCACTCTACCTGAACTTCAAAGAGTGTCAAAGGTGCTGCGTATGTTTGGGAATGAAGGGAAACGCAAGCATACACTACCACGATACGTTTCCGGAGAGGGGAAAGAGCTTTGACGATACGTTTGAAATACTCAAAAACTACTTCGGAAAGGTTGAAAGAGTTAAAACGGTTTTCAGCGGTATAGCAATTGGCGAGATCAACGGAAAAAGTGCAGTTGACTTTCTGAAGGAAAAAATAAGGATAAGAAAGATAAGCGAGGAGGAACTCAAAAAAGATAAGCTTGAAAAAAACGGATTGCCCATGGTTTCTCCTTACGGGCTCGTCTTCATAAGCAGAGAAACCCACGGCTCTTCCGCACTCGGTCTGCAGTCGTATCCAATAGGGATTTACCCATCGATATTTGAGCTCGACAGGTTTTACGAGAGCTGTGTGTATATAGGTGAGTTATTTAAAGAGGGGATTTTCAACTTCTATGGTTTATTTGATAAGGCAAAGAGCAGAGACTCTTTTAAGTTCTTCGTACTGGACTACAACGTAATACCTATGTTTTCTAAAAAAATTCATCTCCTAAACAATTACGCAAAAAGTAATTTTGACTGCTATTTTGGAATTATAGCTTCAAACCCGTCTGTTAAGAAAAACAGTTTCGAAAGGAGGTACATGACGGAGATTGAGAGGGGAATATGCTTTAACGGAACGGGAACGTCGTTCATGCTCGAAATACGAGACCTGCCGTAGCGAGAAGCGTGAGGGAGAGCAAATTCGAAAAGATAAAGGTTCTGATGGTCTTAACAACTCTGCGAGATATTATCCAGTTCTCCCTGTGGAGAGAGTAAACTGAATAAACGAAAGCTGGAAAAGGTGTTAAGGCTAAAAGTGCTGACGGCAGGAAAAAGCAGGAAAAAACGGCTGTGCTCAGGTAGTAGAGAAACGAAAAAAACATGGACGTTTTTATTAAAGCAGATGGCGAGAAAACGACTGCGAGAGTCTTCAATCCAGCTTTTTCGTCGCTCGTCGCATCCTTCAGGTCTTTAAGAAAAGTTCCGGAAAGCATGAAGAAAGTCATGAGAAATGCCACGCATAAAGTCCTGAGAGTTAGTCTGGAGAAAAGAGTCCAGACTGCTACCGTGTACATCGGTATGGATACGACGTAGGTTAGAACTTCTGTAACGTAGTGGTCTTTCCACCTTCGAACAAACTTTCCGGCAATCAGCTTGTCCGAGTAAATCCAGGTTGCAAGCGCCACGAGGGCAAAAGCAGAAATGGAAATTTTTACATCTTTCGAATACACGCACAGAATAGTAAAAGAGAAAGCGTACAGAAGAAAGCTTAGACTG
>WAPX01000025.1 GCA_015520485.1 Archaeoglobaceae archaeon | reverse complement strand
AGCTCGCGAAGGCCACCGGAGCGAAGGTTCTGACCGACCTGAGAGACATAAGCAGCGAAGACCTCGGAGAGGCAGAGCTCGTTGAAGAGAGGAAGGTCGGAGACGAAAAGATGGTGTTCGTCACCGGATGCAAGAACCCGAAGGCCGTAACGATACTGATCAGGGGTGGAACCGAGCACATTGTCGATGAAGTCGAGAGGTCGCTTACTGACTCAATCAAGGTCGTGAAGGCTGCTTTAGAGGACGGAAAGGTCGTTGCTGGCGGTGGTGCTCCAGAAACAGAGCTCAGCCTGAGACTCAGGCAGTGGGCACCAACACTTGGTGGTAGAGAACAGCTCTCCGCTGAAGCGTTTGCTAACGCACTGGAGATAATACCGAGGAGCCTGGCTGAGAACGCCGGACTTGATCCGATAGACATAATCGTCGAGCTCAGAAAGGCTCACGAAAACGGAGAGAAGTACGCTGGAGTTAACGTATTCAGCGGAAAAGTGGAGAACATGAAGGAGCTCGGTGTCCTCGAACCACTCAGAATCAAGAAACAGGCTGTAAGCAGTGCAACTGAAGCGGCGATAATGATACTGAGAATCGACGACGTCATAGCGGCAAAGGGCATAAGCGGCGAGAAAGAAGGCGAGAAGGAAGGAGAATCTGAGGGCGAATCTGAAAGCGAATTCTAATTTTTCCTAAATTTTTTGAATTTTTGCTCGAAACAGAATTGCAGTTAACAGGCTGGCAAGATTAATTTACTCTCAGCGTAACTTCTATCGATGAAGGTCTTTCTCGCAGCACCCATATTCTCCACAGCTGAAAGGGAGTTCAACTCAAAACTCGCGGAGGAGTTGAGGAAAAGAGGATACGAAGTGTTTCTGGCTCAGGAGCTTCCTTTGCTCAACTCCGAGAGCGAAGAGGATAAGAAAAAGATTTTTTCCATGGATCTTGAAGGACTTGAAGGTAGCGATGTTGTCGTCGCGATTCTCGACGGAATTGACGTGGACAGCGGCGTTGCATTTGAACTTGGATACGCCTTTGCAAGAGGAAAACCGATAATAGGTGTGAGGACTGATCACAGGTGTTTTTCCCCCTACGAGGAAGTGAACCTGATGATAGAGGTACCGGCTACGATTGTCAGGGGAAATGACGTCAGAGAGCTTGCAGAGAAAGTTGACGGTACCGTGAAAAGGTTAAAACGTTGAGCAACAGAATAAACGACAAACAAAAAGCGGGTGAATTGCTTGATAACGATTGAGGACGCAAAAAAGTTAAACCCAGATATAAACCCGGAACTGTTTTTCCCCTCTCCACTTGACGTTTTGAGAGCCGTGGAAAGCAACAGAATCGTTAGAGAGTGGCTCAATTTTATAAGCAAAGAACACAGAGCAAAGAAAACCAGAATTTTGCTGTTCGTGCCTTGCACGCCCAGAAAACCCTACGACCCCCCGAGAGATGAGTTTCACAGAAGACTAATTGAGCTCGAGAAAAAGTACGACGTTTACACGGTCTCGGTCTCTGAGCCCTTAGCTCTCGAGCCAAGAGAGTTCTGGAGTTTTAAGTGGAGGAGAGGCAATAAGACTATAAACCTGATTTACGATGCACCCTTCTTTCCTTGGATAGAGAAGTACGGTTACAAGTGGAGAGAAGATGTTGCTGAAAGAGTCTGGGATAAACTGTCCGAAGTCGTTGAAGAGTGGTACAGGAGAAACAGGGTATTTGATTCGGTCGTCTGCCTCGCATTTCCCAATACCGGATACCGGAAAATCGTAAGCAGAGTGGACGTTGATGAATTCGTACCGGAATTTGAGGTTGAGTGCGAGGAGAACTATTTTTCCAACACGGATAGGGATTACCTCAAAAAAGAAGTTTGGGAAGAGCTCGTGAGAACTCTGGAAGCCTGCAGCGGGTAAAAAAAGCAGGTAAAAAAATTTAACCTCAGCTTGGAGCGATCCTTGCCTTTAAAGCTTTCACGAAGCAGAGAGCCGATCCCACTCCGAGAACAACAGCTCCGACGACATAGCTAACTATCGGTGCCATTGTTGATGCTGCCTTTACAGTAACGTAAACAGGGGTGCACACGTTAACCACCGTGAATACGATTTCACGAAAGTTTAATAAACTTTACGCACAAGATGCAAAATTATAAATACCCAGCAACTCAAAAGTTAACTGGACTGGGTGTCAGGAGGTAGGAAGATGTGTGCACCAGCATCTGTAACAGCCCTGCATCAGGTAGTTGCTGTAAATGCGTTTCAGGCGTACATGGTTAGTCACTTGATGGGCGCTGGCGGAGTTGTGAGTGCCGCCTTGCTCTGCTTTAAGGGTGGCGTGGGAAAGCTTTTGAGGACGCTTACAAAATTTGGTAAGTAATTTTTACAGAAAAAATTTTATTTTTAATATTAGATTTATATAAAATGTTTAAGCGTACAGTTAAACTGTTAACGTCCGGGGGATTGTATTGCTCTCAAAGCTGATAAAGCCGGAAATACTGCAGGTGGAATCAACAAACGACTGTTTTCTTAACTGCAGACCCTGCATGAGGAGATACCTTGAAAGGCCTGTGGGTTACATAAATTTCGAGGAGTTCAGGAAATTACCGCTTTCGAGCTTCAAAGAAGTTTGCTTACACGGATGGGGGGAGCCTTTGCTGCATCCGGACATCTTTAAACTCGTAGAATACGTGAAGAGCCTGAACGTAAAAGCCAGTATGGGGACAAACGGGTTTATGGTGGACAGATGCGTTGAAGAGATCTTCAGCAGCAAACTCGACGAAATCTCTTTTGGTATCTACACCTTTGACGGAAGGGAAAAGGCTTTAAACAACCTTGAACTGCTTTTAAACGAAAGAAAAGAGCGAAAGAGTGAAAAACCGGTGATTTTCGTTGACATAACTGTGTTCAGAGACAACTATCTGGAAATACCTGAACTCGTCAGGACTTTTGCCGGGATGGGCGTTGATGGTATAGTTCTGCACAGGCTGTTCAACGTTTACAAGGTCGATCCGGATGTAAAGTACATAGGAAAGAAGGAGGAGAAAGAACTCTTCAAGGAGGTTAAGAAAATTGGTGGAAAAAAGGTGTATCTTCCAGCAAGGCACCTGAAGCCTTGCAGAATTGCACTTTACACGATGTTTGTTACTTGGGAGTGCATGCAGTGTTCCTGCGTTTATCTGAGTGAGGAATACCTCGGAGACGCGAGGACAGATTACGAAACCATGCTAAAAAGGCATGTAAAATTCGTTTCGGGGATGAGAAAACATGAAATATGTAAAAAGTGTTTCTGGTGAATCTCTTGGACCTGTTGAGAGGATGCTGATAACGATTATCTCTGCCTACATAATCTTTACACTGCTGATGTACCTGAACCTGAAACCTTTTCTCGAAACGATTTTACCTCTAAAAGCACCTTTCAAAAACTTAGTGGTTCTCGGGTTTTTAACAGTTTTCTGGATATCCCTCCCGTACAGGTTTTGCGGAAGGGGATACGGAATTGCCACAGCCCTGCTGTCAGTATCTTTTTGCCTGTTCGTCAGCCCGTGGTATGGTATTGTAGAACCGTACTGGTTCAGCGTGGCCGGTTTCTTCTCATTTTTGCTGCTTGGAGTGCTGACGGAATACGTAAACGGTGGTGTAGGTAACTTGGCGTGCATATTGCTGAACTGGGCAGCAGCGCTTTACGCAGGCATAGTTAAAATTTCCCCGGAGGCAGCAGTCGTTCTCGGCATTTTAGCCTTTGTTTCAGGCTACGCTGGAGACGTCGCAGCTAAAAGGGTTGTAAGGTATCTGGTAACACATCCGATATTTTAGTTATTCTGGTCTGTATTACTTCATTACGTTACTCGCTATTTTATATTTTTGTACTAACAATATATAAAATCCTCAAAAGACTTTAATTCACTTCCCCTAACTTTCAGTGATGTACGTGCCGTGGAGGAGAGTGGCTTCATGGCACTGTACAGCATGTGGGGAGTGCTGCAGAAAATTCAAACCTAAGTTAACGTTTTACGAATACCTGAAACTGAGAGGCACTGGATTCGTAGAAGAGAGGGTGGGAAGGTACTACTTGAAGAAAGTTAACGGCTCATGCCCGTTTCAGAGGGGAAATCTCTGTACTCTGCAGGGAGAAATGAAGCCCCTTTCGTGCAAGGTATTTCCTTTTCTGGTTCGTAAAAGACCTGCAAAAGATGCCGGGCTGGCTCTCTACGAGCTGGATGACGTTTACTACGTGTACGTTTCAACTGACTGTCCAAACGTTGTTTTGTCAGGAGAGCCTGTGGAAAGCCCGGACATAGCTATGAAGGTGAGAGAAGCAGTGGAACTCGTAACAGGTGTGAGGAGAAACGTCGAAAGAATAACCTGCAGAGAAATAAATCCCTGCTACAATCCCGTGCTCTGATTTTTCACTCTGATTTTTCTATGAAAACGATGGACGCAAACGCCAAACGTTAAACGTTGAAAAAACTATTTAAAGCCGATTAACGTTTTGAAGTACTGAATTTCAAAGCTGGAGGTAAAACCTGAACATGATACAGATAGACGTTGAAGAATTTAAGAGGTTGAGAAGAAGTGTTTTTAACGTAAGAAGTCTCGGGATACCCGGTTATCCGAGAGGAATGCTGTTTACAATACTTTCTCAGAAAAAAGTTGACTCCGTAAAGAAATTTTATCCAGAAGCAATAAAAAAACTTGACGATATAGTTTCTAAATGGAAAAACGAGAAAAAACTACCGGAATGGCTCAGATTGACGCCGGTAATGAGGGTCAGGCTTCTTTTGAAAGCCATGGGCATTTCCAGGGCTGCAACAAACAGGATTTTAAACGATCCTGAAAAAGTTTATTCCGAGGTTGATTCCTCTTTTCACCCCGAGGAACTCGAAAAAATGATATGGAAAGCTCTTTACACGGACTACGTATACTCTCCACTTGCTGCGAGACATCAGAGAGCGAGAGGAAAGCTTGGTGAGGAAATAGTGCTTGAGTGGCTTAGAGAGAAGGGAATTGACTTTTACACTGAAAACGACTTGAGAAACAGGTTCTCAAAAACTCCGGATTTCTTTTTCGAAGAGCCAGTGAGGTTCAACGGGGCTGAAGTCAGGTGGGTGGAGAGCAAAGCCCTGTTCGGCGATCCAAAAACCCACCAGATTTACAGCAGAAAGCAGTTCAGCGCGTATAGAGAGATGTTTGGAGATGGATACATAGTATACTGGTTCGGGCACGTTAGGGGCATAGATGATAACGTGCTGGAAACGAGCATATTTCACTCTCAGTTAAAAAACGCTTTAAACGATATGATCGTGTACACAGCCGGAGGAAGCCGGAAAAAAGTTCTGAGCTTGGCTGAAAAGTTGAAAGCTCACGTAGTTGATGTGGGTATTGACATTGAAGCAAACAACTGCACGCGTATTGAAGTGGGAAATGAAGTAAACAGCAGGGAGTTTCTAGATGGTGTTGGCAAAATTATAGACTGTTACTCTAAGGGAAGGCTGATTGTGGCAGACTCCAGTAAAAACTGGAAGGAATCGATAAGAAAAGACATCGGGTGGATTCTCAGGAACATGGGATTTGCCGTCGTACACGTTTAATCGTTTTTATTAGCAATTACTTTTTTAATTTTTTATATAATTATACTTTCCTATTATATTTTAACCTTCACGAATGACTCACCTGCTGTGCTATACATGTGTACCTACACACATTCCCGCGTAAGCATCTGCAAATATCTCTACAAATTTTTTTACCATGTTAAAAGTAAAGAAAGCTTATATATGGTGATAATCACAACAATCATCGCAAAGGAGGTGGAGCAGGTGGTAAGTAAGAGGTTTAGAAAGGACCAAAGAGGTGCGATAGGTATAGAGACACTGATTGTCTTCATAGCGATGGTGCTGGTTGCCGCAGTGAGTGCTGCAGTGCTGATTCAGACAGTCGGCTACCTGCAGCAGAAAGCAATGGCGACGGGTAGAGAAACTACGAAGGAAGTTGCGAGCGGTCTCAAGGTTGCTCAGGTTCTTGGTTATGATCCAAACGCTCCGGGTGGTAATATAACGAAACTTGCCGTTCTCGTTGAGCCGAACACAGGTGGTCAGCCTATAGATTTGAGCAAGGTTACTGTAACAATAAGCAATGGTCAGCAAGCTGCTGTGTTGCAGTACAGCAATACCGCAGCATTCTCCGACCTTACCACAGGTGGTGACCTGTTCTCTACATCTCTCGCTGCCTGGAACTCAACCAACCTCGGTTCAAGCAACTTCGGTATAATCGTTCTTCAGGATCCTGATGGTTCAATAACAGCCACTACACCAACCATGAACTCCGGAGACAAAGTCGCTCTTACGATAAACGTCTCTGCCGTGTTTGGCTCTGGTCTGCCTGTCAGCACACACGTCACCGGACAGGTCAGGCCGGAATTCGGCGCTCCGGGTATAATCGACTTCATAACTCCGCCAACGTACACTGTGAACATAGTGGACCTCCAGTAAAATTATATTTTATCATAAGTAAAATAAATACACAATTTTTTTGAATTTTTTAATTATTTTTGGGGAGGTGCAAGCGATGGGACTGAAGCTGTTCAAGAAAAAGGAAGAGGAAGAAGAGGAAATAGAGGAAGAAGAGGAGGAAGAGGACGAGGAAGAGAAGGAGCAGGAAGAGGAAGAAACGAGAAGCTCAGGCGGCAGCGACGAAACAGTGGAGAAAATAATGGAGAGGCTGAACGAAATCGACAACAAGCTCCCGAGAATCGACATTGCAATAAACAACCTGAAAAAAGAGGTGGATTCACTTAAACAGGATTTACAGAAGATGGACGATTCGTTAAAGGACATGTTAACTCTCTACGAAGTTGTTTCGTCTCAGATAAACCCCTTTGTCGGTTCCTCAAAGGTTACCGCCCTCAGCATACAGAGGCTCGACAACATGGAGAAGGAGCTGAGAGAGCTCGAGCAGCTTGTAAACGACGTGGTTGACGACCTGAGGATGCTTTTCAGAAAGAACATAAGCCTTAAAGATATAGTAAATCAAGTTCTTTATGAGGAGGTATCATTATGATTTCGAACAAGCAGGATAACAGAAATATAATTTCTCTTGAGGATTTAAAGGAGGAAAAGACGGAGAAAAAAGAAGAGAACGAGGTAAGCGAGGAAAAGAATGAGCCAAAGACGAGGTCTCCATACCTGTCTGATGACGAAATAAAGTCCTATCTCGAGAGGTACAGGGGTAGGATTCCTTCGGTTATACTCAGAGACATCTACGAGATGCTGAAGGGCAGAAGGGTGACAGAGGCTCAGATTGACAGAATAGTTGAAAGAGTCGAGCTGGTGCTGAATTCGGACAATCAGCTTAGGAAGATTGATGATATATATAGAAAATTAGAAAGTTTAGAAAGATTACTCAAACACGATGTATCGGGTGTGAGTCAGAACGTTGCTGAAAAAGCTGAGAGTTCTGAGGAAAGAGTTGAGAGAAGTGTTGAAGGCGAAAAAATTGAAGCTGAGGATATTTCGGCTGAAAAACCTGTTGAAATTCCTGAAATAAAGTCTGAAGAAAGGGTAGAAGTAAAATCAGAAGTGAGACCTGAAATCGAAAGTTCGTCTGAGTTTGTTGGAGGTGGTGTTATGAGGAGCGTTCCCTCTGAAGTTCACGTTCATCCCAAGGCCTATGCCGAGGTAGAAAGGAGCAGGAGTAGTCCCCGTTATCCTGCAAGAAGAGACAGGCGTGAGAGGTACGAGTACTGCGAAGACACGTATGAATACGAGCTGCCTTCAGAAGAACCGAGGCTCACGAGAATTCCGGACGATGCTAAGAGCATAATGCTTCTGCTGAAGTGGATTGAGTTTTTGATGGAAAAAGTCGGCTACGAGGGTCTGGAGGACGTTCTGAACTACTACGTAGACATATACTGGATCAGTGAGGACGTTCTCATGTGCGTGTTGAGGTATGCGAAAGGCATCAAACTTTACCACGAAAACTCCGACTGGAGACCGGTTGGCTACATGAACGTTCAGGATCACTTGATGAGCCTGCTTTACATAGAAGCACTGAGAACCGGGAGATTCAACAGGAACCTGATAATGGAGGTTGAAAAAGACCTTTACAGAATGAAGAAGGAGGTAGCGGAGCTCCATGGGATTTAGCGTAACTGCCGCGTTTGCTCTGATGATGATCGCATGCCTCGTGGCATTTGGAGCAATAGTTACAGTGTTGAACACCAATATAAGGGCAATAAACGCCGCAGAAAAACAGCAGACTGAGTTAAAGGTCGAGAAGGCGAACACGGATTTCAAAATAACTTCAGTAAATGCCACGAATACGACGATATCGACTTACGACTTAACGGTCGTTCTGTACAACGACGGCTCAACAACCCTGAAGTCTAATGACTTCTCAGTCCTGATAGACGGTGTTCTGCAGCAGAACGTAACGTACAACGTCACGTACTTCTACCCGCTTAGCTACATGAAGTTTACAATAGACGGGCTGCAGGGAACTGTTGGTTCAACTCACAGGCTTGAGGTCGTTTCGGGTAACGGAATAGCAAAGTTCGCAGAGTACACGGTGAGCTGAGTTCGTTTCTGATTTTCGAGGGATTTGACAAAGATGCAGTTAGCTGACGCTATCAGAGGTGATTGAAATGGGGTTTGGAGAGTGTGCGGCACACATAATCCTGTTCATAGCCGTGGTGATAGTGGCTTCGTCTCTCTCGGTAATGATGGCCACGACTGTGCAGAAGATATCCATGGGTATCGAGCAGCAGGGTAGTAACGTTCAAAAGTTACTCGTAACGAGTTTCGAAATTATCAACGACCCGGAGAATATACCAACGAAGACTGTAGGAACGAATACAGCCTACGTTTTTTACGTCAAGAATACCGGAACTGATTCCTTTCCGCTGGAAAACAGCACCATTACTGTTATGATAGACGGTACTCTCATCTCTCAGGCAAACGTGACGACCTCTCCTCCCGTTCTCAGCCCGGGACAGACCGGAGAGGTTGACGTCGTGACGACTCTTTCGTCCGGGGATCACACGATAAGGATAGTTCTCTACAACGGAGTTTCCGCGAGCATGGAGTTTAGTATATAACGGGAGGTGATCTCATGAGGGTGTTCTCGGTTCAGATACACAACGACGAGTTTCACAAAAAGCTTGGAGGTGGATTACCTCCTGGAACGATAGCCCTTATAAAAGGTGGACACGGTAGCGGAAAGTCTGTAATATGTCAGAGAATGGTTTACGGAATGCTGAACAACGATGTCGAGATCAGCTACGTGTCCACCCAGCTGACGACGACTGATTTCGTCAAGCAGATGCTCTCTCTCGGCTACAACATCGTGCATAGCATAATTAAGGGCAAGCTAACTTTCTTTCCCGTTTATCCTCTCATAAACGAAATAAAGGAAAGAGGGGACTACACGAGAAGGTTAATTTCCGCAAAGTCCATATTTGAAAAGGAAGTAATATTTATAGATAGCTTTAGTTCTTTAATAAAATTCGACATCGACGAAAACGCTGTTGTCGATTTGATGGGCTTTCTCAAAAGAGTTGTCGCTACGGGAAAAGCTGTCGTGCTGACCGCAGTTGAGGATGAGTTACCAAGCCCGGTTATGAACGAGGTCGAGTCGTGCTCCTCGCTGATAATTGAAACGACTACGAAGAAAGTTGGTACTGATTTGAAAAATATAATGCTAATTAAAAAATATAACTTTGCTGCAAGTCAGTATTCAAAGCAAACTGCATTCAGAGTCGAGCCGAAGATAGGTCTGGTCGTGGAGATTGCTGCTGTAGCATGAACTCTGACTTTTAGCACGGGACGGAGCTGGGGCAGAAATGGTATAAAAGAGGTGAGAGTTATGCAGGTGGTCAAATCTGACAGGCTTGAGGATGCACTCAGAAGAAATCCGCACCTAAAGGAGTATCTGACAAAGTTTAAGAAAAGAGAGGGCACCATCCCCAGCTTCGTCCCCTCCTTAACAAGGGACATGAAGTCCCTGCCGAGGCCCAATTTAATCTATCCAGTGGGAGATCCAATATTCATACACATATGGACTGACAGAGAGGGAGACAAGCACTACATTGCCGTAGAACCGAGACTGGAGGAAAAGGATGAGGAAAAGTTCAACCGCATCATGGACAGCATGCTCGAGCTCGCACCTTACGAGAAGGTTCCGAGCAACGAAGAGGAAATGGATAAGCTGATAGATACGTTATTTGACAAGGTTACTGTAATTACGAAAAATCCACAACCATTCCAGAAAAAAAAACTGTTCTCTTTTGGAATTAAAACTGAAAAAATACCGATAACGAGGGCTGAGGCAATAAAGTTCAGATACGTGATAAAGAGGGAGGTAGTTGGAGTTGGCCCACTCGAACCTCTCGTAAGGGATCCGTACATTGAAGATATCCACGTTATCGGACCTCACAACACGCACATAGTCCACAAGATCTTCGAGATGATGCCAACAAACATAGACTTCAAAGACGACCTTTACATGGCTGAATACCTGAAGAACCTCGGAGAAAGAATGGGCAGGCCCGTCAGCGAGAGAACGCCAATAGTTGACGGCTCCCTGCCGGATGGAAGCAGAATTAACATAATATACAGCACAGATGTCTCATTAAAAGGCCCATCCTTCACAATCCGTAAGTTCACTGCAGTCCCGATAAGCATAACCCAGCTGATAAACTGGGGAACTCTCTCAGCGGAAGTGGCTGCGTACCTCTGGCTCTGTTTGGAATACGGAATGAGCATATGGGTCAGCGGTGAAACCGCAAGCGGTAAGACTACGACTTTAAATGCAATGGTTCCCTTCATAAAGCCTCACTCAAAGATATATACGGCAGAGGATACTCCTGAAGTTCAGGTTCCACACCCGGTATGGCAGCAGCTCAACACGAGGGAAAGAGGCGAGGTCGGCAAGGTTGACCTCTTCGACCTGCTCAAAGCGGCTTTGAGGAGCAGGCCGGACTACATAATTGTTGGTGAAATCAGAGGAAAGGAGGGTGCTGTCGCATTTCAGGCAATGCAAACAGGCCACCCGGTTCTCTCAACATTTCACGCCGGCAGCGTGAAGAAGCTGATACAGAGGCTTACAGGAGATCCGATAAACGTTCCGATAACTTTCGTAGATAACCTGAACGTGGCACTCATACAGCAGGCAGTTTACAGAAGGGGACAGTTTCTCAGAAGGTGTCTGGTTGTGGAGGAGATTGAAGGCTACTACGAAGACATAGGAGGGGTCGTGACGAGAACAGTTTTCGAGTGGGATTCAGTAACGGACAAGCACATCTTCAGAGGGCTTTACAACTCATACATACTGGAAAACAAGATTGCTCAAACTGCCGGTTATGAAGATCCGAGGCAGATTTACGAGGAAATGATGCTCAGGGCGAAAATTCTCGAAAGAATGGTTGAATTAAAAATTTTCGACTACTACAAGGTTGTTAAGGTAATCTGGGACTTCTACAAGAAGGGTATGCAGGGTTTACCTTTCAGACTGTGAGGTGTGCACATGTTCGAAAACCTGAGACACTGTGGATTAACCCCAGAAAAGTACTTCAAACTTGTATTTGCACCTCTATCCGGTATAGCGTTAGCCGTGCTTATCTTAGTTACTCTGTTTTCAGCACAGATGTTCAAAACTATTGGGTTGTACACACTGCTGATTTACGTTATACCGGTATTTCTCATATCCATAGCTCTGCTTTACCCGAAAATGGTTATAGGCAGAATGAGAAATCAGATAGACAACAACATACACTTCTACATAACTCACATGGGTGCTCTCGCCACTTCAGATATCGACAGAAAAGAAATGATGAAGATAATTTCGGAGAGGAAGGAGTACAAAGCTCTGGCTGAAGAAACGAGAAAAATTTTCCTGCTGATGGAGAAGTGGAACAGGAACCTGTCTCAGGCGTGCAGGTTCATTGCGAGGAGGACGCCGAGCAAAATATTTTCGGAGTTTCTCGACAGAATGGCGCACGAACTCGATAGCGGTGAAGACTTCAAGGAATTTATAAAAAGAGAACAGAGAACAGTTATGAACGCTTTCTCAACGAACTATCAGGGAAAGCTGTACAGCATAGATGTATTCAAGGAAGTTTACACGTCCATAGTTATTTCTCTGTCTTTCTTCGCAGCTTTTGCAATTATCATGCCTTTCCTTACGGGAATAAGCATAACGTTCATGCTGAATACGATAGTTATAGTTTTTATAATAGTGGAAGTTGGAGTTTTTGTTTACCTGAAGTCAGTGGCTCCTGACGATCCAATCTGGCAGACTTCTGGAGAGGTAACGTCGGTCGACTGGACCCTGTACAAGTACTTCTACATTTCAATGGCGGCCTGTCTGATTGTTTTTGCAGTGCTACTCGTCCTGAACTACGTGTACAGAATCGTGAATATACCTCTACCGTTTATAATCGCTCTCTCCGTGACACCTCTCGCAATTCCCGGTTACAAGTCGAGGAAAGAGGAAGCTGTAATCAAGGACAAGGACAAAAACGCTCCATCCTTCATAATGAGTCTGGGAGCATCAGCATCAGCGAGAGGTGGAGATGTACTCGAATCTCTAAAATTCTTAACAGCTCATGACTTTGGAGCTCTGACAGAAGACGTGAGAAGACTGTACAGGAGGTTGAAAGCGAGGATAAACAAGAAAAGAGCGTGGGAGAAGTTCAGCATAGAGACTGGAAGTAACCTGATATACAGGTTTACCGATATGTTCGTTGAAGCGATAGGTCTCGGCAGCGATCCAAAAGATGTTGCGGAGATAATAGCCGAAAACTTTACGATAATCAACACGCTGAGAGCCAAGAGAAATCAGACCACGAGTTCATTCATCGGAATAGCCTACGGAGTCATTATCGGCGTTGCGTTTTCACTCTACATATCTTTCGGTGTTGTAGAGTCAATGAACAAACTGTACTCAAAGCTGCACATTTCGAATACGTTTGTTGGAAGTATTCTTCACACGGTTCCGGCGTCGAGTATTGCGATGCTCAACGGAATAGTCTTCTTCATACTGCTAATACACGCAGTGGTGTCTTCTCTCTCGATAAAGGCAATGGATGGGGGAAGGTACATGAGTTCCCTCATTCACCTCGTTGGAATGACGTGGGTGGCTGCCATTGCTGGATACGTATCTCACACTGTAATGATCAACATGCTCGGGGTGAATTTTTAAACCTTTAATGCAGTTATAGGAAAAAAATTTATTTCTTTCTAATTGGTAGAGAAACATTTTTATTACATTGTCATAACAATTACTATAGTGATGGACTATGCACGTTCAGAGTCTGTTCACGATAGACCCACACATACTCAGATCGTTAAATAAGAGTGTTTTGAGGAAAAAAGTACTTTTACATCTTGATACAGTCCATCCAAACTCTGACTACCTCGCAAACATAGCGAGAGCCATAGGTAGCGACCCTTCAAACGTGCTCGGCTGTCTGAGAGGCATGGGTAACAGGTACAACGGTAACAGCTCACTTATAGAACTCGGTTTGGTGGAGCTGATTGAAAAAGATGGTTACAAGTACTACAGAATTACCGAACTCGGCAGAAAGGTCGTAAAGTACATGAAAGAGGTGTACGGCCTATGATTTCTTTAAAACTCGAGAGAGAGCTTGAAAAATGCCTCGATTTCATGTACGGTTACATGCTGCTCAAGGCGTACTTCTTCGTTCTGAGAACGGGAGTAATTCAGTCTGAATACCCGAACCACTCCTACGCTGAAGAGTGGAAAAAGTGCAGCGTGGACAAAAACGTTTTGGAGCACGCGTTAAAGCTTTTGAGTCTCAATGCGGACGTCTCATGCCTTGACCTCTGCGACACATTAGACAGAGCTTCGTACTTTGCACTTATTCACCCGAACCATCCGAACATAACTCTTGGATTCATAAAAGATGCCGACCTCTGGAACATATGGCTTGCCGAATCGCCTTTCAGAATTTCAAGAGAGGCTATAGCAGAGATAGCAGATATTGGCAGCGATAAACTGAAAGTCGTCGATTTTGGGTGTGGTAGCGTTTCTCCGGTATACTACGGAAGCGTAATCGGCTCTAAAGGATTATACACGGGCGTTGACAGCTCCCACTCAATGGTGAGCATAGCGAGACACAGGGTAAAGACTGAAAGGCTCGACTGGGTTAATATTAAAAAAGGTAACGTGGAATCAAAAATTATACCCGCAAGAAAATACGACGTTGTTATATGTTCCTCAATACTGCAGTACGTTGACAGCATTCAGGCTGTGATGCGCAACGCGGGAGAGTTGCTCGACTACGATGGAACGGTAATAGTGTTTTCGGAGGTGTTCAGGGATCTCGAGCCCGATAAAGAAAGCCTGATGTCGCTGTACTATAGGTTGATACCCGGGTTCAGGAGATTTCCAGCAGTTTCCGAAATACTCGAATGCCTCGATGCTACTGGTGCAAACTACAGGTACAGAACTGCCGGCAGAAACTTGCTCGTCGTGGAGTTCGGCGGCAGGTAATCATTCAGGTTTTTTCAGCAATCTTTTTTTCCTTAAAACCTTCCCATCCTTTGCGTGAGGTGTCCTAAAAACACTGTCTCCCGCTTTTTCGAGCTCTCTTGCTTCATCTGCAAGTTTAGCGGCGTACCTCATCATTTCGTGAGCGGCAGCGACCAGGGGGATGTACCTCTCCATCTTCTTTTCTGCGAAGCAGGCTTTTGTTGTTATGGCTGAAACTTTCTCCGCTATGCTGTAAGCTGCAAAAGCCTTTGCAAAGGCGTAAGGGTTTGAGAATCCTCCATTTCCCACAGCCGTCCAGACGTCAACGATTAACCGGGGAAGTTCCACTTTTCCACTCTTTAAGCTGTTTATGCACTCGTCGAGCGCAAGCTGTACGGTTCTGAGGGCTCCACTTGCTGAAAGCACGTTTATTATGTACGAGTTGTAAAGTGCCATTTCTGTGGGATCGAGAAACTCTCTCCTCGCGCCTATCATCGAATCGGCCGTAACTATGATGTACCCGAAACCCTCCTCCTCCAATCTGTCGCAGATCTTTTTTGTCGGAGAGTCGCTTATGACGATTACCGGCTTTTTTGCTTCCTTCAAAATCTCCCTCAACCTTGTCGGCCCCGGTAGAGTTGCGTTTGGAGAGATTGCAATTACGAGCTCCGGGTCGAACTCCAGAACTTTCTTCGCAACTTCCTCGCCCTCTTTTTCCCCCATTTTTGCTCCACCTGTAACGACTCTAACTTCCAGATCTCTCTCAGCCCTCTCGTCGAGCAGGTACTCTGCAAGCACGGCCGTTCCTATAGCTCCAAGCTTGGCAAAACAAATTCGCATGAGGGCTCTACCGATCATTCATTTATAATCGTTTTCTTTTTCGTTTCGAAATTCTCTTGATTTCAGTTTTCTGAAACGCATAAGCTCAATTTCGTCAAATATTTAAATGAGAACGCCTGAAAAGTCAACTACGGGTGAAACGTGTAAAAACGCCCAGATACCTGTCGGGAACGACAGGTATACATCAAATACTGTATTACCTGTGCTTACACGTATCAGCTTATATTTATATTTTAATTTTATTCGGCAATTAACGTAGAAAGATTTATATATCACGATTTTTACGGTTAGACTGGTAAAAATTTGTGTCCGGGGTGTTTAGATGGAAAAAAAAGTAATTGACAGCCTGCTCAAGGTAGAAGAGGTTTATGAACCTCCAGAAGAGATAAAAGAGAAGGCATGGGTTAAAGATGAGAGCATCTACGAAAAGGCCGAAAAGGATTACATCTCGTTCTGGGATGAGATAGCAAAAACTGAAGTGGAGTGGTTTGAACCCTACGACAAGGTTCTGGACGATAGCAACCCTCCGTTTTACAGGTGGTTTATTGGCGGCAAGATAAACATCACGTACAACTGTCTCGACAGGCACGTGAATAGCTGGAGGAAGAACAAGGTGGCAATAATATGGCAGGGCGAGCCCGAAAACGAAGTAAGGGTAATAACGTACTACGAACTCTACAGGAGAGTTTGCAGGTTTGCAAATGCCCTGAAAGACCTCGGCATTAAGAAGGGAGACAGGGTTACGATATACATGGGAATGGTTCCCGAGCTCGCAGTTGCAATGCTCGCTTGTGCGAGGATTGGTGCAATACACAGCGTCGTTTTCGGCGGCTTCTCCTCCTCAGCCCTGAGGGACAGAATAAACGACGCTCAGGCAAAACTCGTTATAACAATGGACGGCTTTTACAGAAGAGGAAAGGTCATCGAAGCAAAGAAAATAGTTGACGACGCTTTGGAGGACGCTCCATCCGTACAGAACGTGGTCGTTTTCAAGAGGATTGGTCATGAAATAAACATGGAAGAGGACAGAGACCTCTGGTGGCATGATGTGCAGTATGGTGTAAAGCCCGAATGCGAGCCAGAGGTAATGGATGCTGAGGATCCGCTTTTCATACTCTACACGTCAGGCACTACAGGTAAACCAAAGGGTGTACTTCACGTTCACGGAGGCTACAACGTTGGAACTCACATCACAACAAAGTGGATTTTTGACGTAAAGGACGAGGACATCTACTGGTGTACAGCCGACATTGGCTGGATTACCGGGCACAGTTACGTTATATACGGACCGCTCAGCAACGGCGCAACGACTCTAATGTACGAAGGTGCTCCTGACTATCCGAAGCCCGACAGGTGGTGGAGCATAGTCGAGAGGTTTGGAGTAACGATTCTCTACACGGCCCCAACTGCAATAAGGTTTTTCATGAGGCTTGGAGAGGAGTGGCCCAAGAAGCACGACCTGAGCACACTCAGAATACTCGGAACTGTTGGAGAGCCCATAAACCCGGAGGCTTGGAAGTGGTACTACAGGGTTATAGGAGGGGAAAGATGCCCGATCATGGACACTTGGTGGCAGACCGAAACGGGAATGATTCTTATAACACCACTGCCGGGAATAACCAAGCTCAAACCCGGTTCAGCAACAAAACCGTTCCCCGGCATAAAGGCTGAGGTATGGGATGATGACGGCAATCCGTGCCCGCCAAATGCCGGTGGAAAGCTCGTTATAACGAGACCATGGCCATCAATGCTCAGAACACTGTGGGGCGACCCAGACAGGTACGTCAAGGTTTACTGGAGCGCATATCCCGGTAAGCTCGTTTACTTCAGCGGTGATGGTGCGAGAATAGATGAAGACGGATACTTCTGGATACTTGGCAGAGTTGACGATGTGCTCAACGTCAGCGGTCACAGGCTGGGAACGGCGGAAATAGAAAGTGCTTTAGTTGCACACGAGGCAGTCAGCGAAGCCGCAGTAATAGGCAAGCCACACGAGGTGAAAGGTGAAGTTCCCGTTGCGTTCGTAGTGCTCAAGGAAGGGTACAAGCCAAGTCCTGACCTCAAGAAGGAGCTTAAACAGCACGTAAGAAAGCTGATAGGTCCTATAGCGGTGCCTGAAGAAATACACTTTCTGAACAAGCTACCGAAGACGAGAAGCGGTAAAATAATGAGGAGAATTCTGAGAGCAATAGAGAAGGGCGAGGCAGTGGGAGACGTCACAACCCTCGAAGACACGAGTGCTGTGGAAGAGGTAAAAAGAAAGATATCCGAGGAATAATCAATCTCAACCTATTTTTTATTTCAAGAACCTCTATCTGTTAGATCTGCATCTCTTTTGCTATGATTTCTATCTCCTCCATTGCTCTGTCTATGCTCTTTTTCACTTCCTCTAAAGTTGACTTCGGCAGTTCAACGTCAATCTCTTCTATCGTACTCTCTATGCTCTCGTTTACCTTTTTCTGAGTATCCCTTAGGATCGTTATGACCATGGAATAGTGCTCGGCAAGCTGGGTTAATGCGTATCTCTTCAGCTTTTTCAGGTTATCCTGAACGTCGTCCATCGAAACTTCTCCCGACACGAATATGTTGACCATCGCTTCTGCATCATTTCTGAACATGTCGGCAACGAGCTCGGGATCTCTTAAATCTTTGGAAACCCTTTTTATGTCGTCTAAAGCTTCATCAACGGTTTTTGATAGCTCCATGCAGTACTTCATTAGTTCTCCTACTTTCTCAAGGTAAGTATTTTTGTAAGCGAGTGTCATGCACCATCAGTAATTTTGACATAACTTAAGGTTTTGGGTTCATTTTCTGAGTTTGAAAGGACTGATTGACTTCAAAGCGTTCTCGACAACTTTTCTTCCGACGATCTGCCCGGCTTTCTCCTTCTCCTCCAGCAATTCTTTAATTCCAGTTATACCGGAGCTGTACAGTTTCCTTGCCCTCGCCCTCCCGATGCCCCTCAGCTGAACGAGTTCAAGCAGCTCGCTCTTCACTCCGTGTTTAATTCTGAGGATGAGCGAGCTGAAGAAACCTCTCGCGCTGTGGTTTTTGAATTCGGCAATTCTGTAAAGCGCGTTTGCGAGCCACTCAGCAGTTTCGACTATTCTTCTCAGGTCTCCGGGAGCTATGCTGTACTTTTCGCAGATTGAATCTTCATCCCTCTCGTTTATCCACTCCCACAGACATGAAGCAGTCTTCAATTCTTCGAGGAACCAGTCAAAATCGGTTGAGGAGGATGAAGGAACGTAGGTGAGTTCGTCGTACACTTCAAACAGCAAGTCCTCTAACCAGTCGTCGTCTTTCCTGACGTAAAGTCTCTCCATGTCTGGAGTTCTGCATATCAGGTGTAATGCGGAGATTTCGGTGAACTCTTCGTGTCTGTCGAGTTCCGAACAGAATACGTTCCCGGTCATCGGGTCTATGTACAGTCTCGACACGAGCTCTCCAATTGAAGTTACGGTAACTTTCCTCCCTGATGTTTCCACGAAACCCCAGTTTTCGAGCTTTCTGAGAATTCTTTCTATCTCGAACCACACGGGTATTTCGTTCTGATGGAAGAAAAACGTGGATTCGAAGAACTCTTCAATTCCCTCAACAGTTTTGAGCTCCGAAGCCAAGCCGAGAGTGTGAAACCTCATGCAGCTCTCACTTCCGAGCTTCGATTCTATTCTCTCCACGCTTCCAGCTATGTACTTGTCAAAAACCTCTTTTTTTGCCCTTTCGCTCTTTACGACCACCACAGCCTCCCCTCTATCGTCCATTCCCGGCCTGCCAGCCCTTCCAACCATCTGCTTGTACTCCATTACCTTTATCGGAGTGCTCGCGTATCCGGAAAAGCGGTGGTAGCTCTTTATCACCACCCTCCTTGCCGGTAAGTTCACACCGGCGGCAAGAGTTGGAGTTGAAACAATCACCTTAATCAAACCGGATCTGAACGCATCCTCCACAGCCTTTCTCTGCGAGCTGAGGAGTCCTGCATGGTGGAAAGCCACGCCTCTCTCAACGCACTCAGCGAGCCTCCTGCTCATTTCTCCGTCGTTCTCCTCGAGAATGGCACTGGCAACTCTGCTGAGGTTTTTACCGTCACTGCCTTCAAAATTGAGCTTTGATAGCTTTATCGCCGTGCTCTCAGCATTCCTCCTAGTCGAGTCGAAAACGAGAACCTGTCCACCGCTCTCAACGCAGTCCCTGACGAGGGACGTGTAATCCTTCCCCAGCTCTCTTTCTTCTCTCAGCTTCAACCCCTCGTACAGCTGGAGTTTGCCGCTGTAAAAAATTCCCTCGTACAGCGGAACGGGTCTCCACTCGCTTTCGATGCATTCGGCATTGAGCCACTCGGCAAGCTCCCCTGCGTTTGGAATCGTTGCGGATAGAGCGATTATTCTCCTGTCCTTCATTTTCGATATCAGTATTTCGAGATTTGGTCCCCTCTTTGCAGAATCGAGCAGGTGCACCTCATCGACGACAAGACAGGAAACTCTGTCAATCCAGCCCGCTTTATTTCTTATCAAGGAATCTGCCTTTTCCGCCGTCGTAACGACTATGTCGCAATCTCCAAGCCACTCGTCTTTCGATTCGTAGTCGCCCGTTGTTATTCCAACTTTCAGTCCGATTTTTTCCCAGTCCCTGAAGCATTCGTACTTTTCACTGGCGAGAGCCCTCAGCGGAACGACGTAGAGGCACTTTCCTCCCTGTATGACCTCTCTCAGCATCGCCAGCTCTGCTATGAGCGTTTTTCCACTTGCAGTTGGAACTGCCACGACCAGGTTTCTGTCTGAAAACAGGCCCCTTTCGATTGCGAGCTTCTGGGGAGGAAACAGCTTTTTAACGCCTCTCTCCCTGAGAATTTTTACTGCGTATCTGGAAATGTATTCCTCCAGCTCTTCCACAGACATCCCGTCTTCGCTCTCTTCTCCGCCTGTCTCCTCCAGCTCTTCGATTTCTTCGATTTCGTCGGCTCTTTTAAAATCCACAGCAAAGTTATATTTTCACATTATTTTTGTTTTTTGGTTTTATCGGGCGATGAATTTACAAACTCAGCAGAAACAGAATTCGTAGTAGGCACACTTCCTGCATATCTTCCTGTACTCCGGTTCGGGCATATCTCCCTCAACAATGCTTTCAATCTCTCCGAGCAGTTTTTCGATTTCCTCCTCAGCCTCCTCGCTCAGTTCAACGTCAACTACTTTTTTCTGCTTAGGATACGTGATTTTCCCCTTAGCCTTTATTCCGTGTGCCTTCAAAAAGTACAGGTAGTAAAGAGTTTGATAGACATGGGCTTTCTCGATTTTGTCGGATTTCTTCACCTCTCTTATCTCTACCTCGTCTCCTCTATCCACAACGTCAATCGCAATCGGACCTATCCTCACTTCCTTTTCCTTTCTCGAATAAACCTCCCTGTGTAAAAGCTCTCCGAGCTTTACGAGGTCGCTCTCCCTTTCCATGCTGATGTTGTGAGAAAACAACCACAGTTTTGTTCTGCAGACGAAGTAGTAGTTAACCTGAGTACCTCTGACGTAGAGTTCCATAAGGTCTTTCAACCCGTATTCCATGAAACGACGGGTGGCTTTCTGCAGTTGAAGTTTGCCGTTAATTCCTTACTGACGGGGAAAAGCAGAGGTAAACGGTGGTAGCGGTGGAGATAACCAGAGCGTACCTGCAGAAGAAATTTCGGGAGTACTATGCGGGAGCAAAAATAAAGGTCAGGAACCTTGAGATGAGGGAGTGGGCATTCGTACCTTTAAAAGCCATTCCGGATTTTGTCATGCATAGACACCTCTCTTTCTCCAGCGAAAACGAGTTAAAGGCGTACATCCTTTCAAATCCGCCACTTCACGTTTACCACTCCTCAGCCCACTACGAAAAGCCGGGAGAGGAGAAAATGGAGGACAAGCGCTGGATAAAAGCCGACCTGATATTCGACATAGATGCCGACCACATACCGCTGAAAAAGACCGGAAACGAATTTGAAGACATGGTAAGGGCTTTGGAGATTGCGAAAAAAGAGATAGGCAGACTGTACACCCTTCTTGAAAAAGACTTTGGAGTTGAGGACATGGGCCTCGTTTTTTCAGGAAGCAGGGGTTACCACATTCACGTTCACGATGAGGATTTCTCAGCTCTCGGTTCAGCGGAGAGGAGAGAAATAGTCAACTACTTTACGCTCAACAGGATTAGCAGCAGAAATTCCACTCAGGGCTTGAGGCTGTGCAGGTGTGCCGCAAGGCTGATGCTGTTCAGAATAAAAGAGAAAAATTTAAAGATCGGCAAGACCGGTAGAATCAGTAAAAAAACCATTGAAAGATTGAAAAACAAGTTAAGTAAAAACGTGCTGGACAGAATATCTGCATGCGACCTCAGTCCGCTCACAAAAACTGAAAAAAGGGTTTTTGAAGAGTGTTTTAACTCCTGCACGGAGCTGATGAAAATTCACATAGATGAGCCCGTTACGTCGGACACGCACAGGCTGATAAGGCTTCCAAACTCCCTGCACGGAAAAACCGGGTTCGTCGTTAAACCCCTTACAGTTGACGAACTTCCTGACTTCAATCCGTTCGAGGATGCCATCGCCTTCGGAAGCGAAAGCGTTAAAGTCAGAGGTCTGAAACCGGCAAAACTGAGAATTGGAGATGTCAGCGTTAAAATTAAACCGGGTGATAAAACGACGCTTCCTGAATACGTGGCTGTATTCCTGATTTGCAGGGGGATAGTGCTTTATGGACATTGAAGAACTGATGATACTGATTGAAAAGAGCAGGAAAGCTCTGGTTGTTATTGAGGAGTCGCTTTTTGACGATCTGAAGGAGAGGATATCGGAGCTCGAGGAGCTGAAAAAATCTGCGGACAGCGATGAGGAAATTCAGAGGATTGACGACGAGCTGAGAACTCTCAGGAGAATACAGAGAAAGCTCTTCGAGGAGAGAACGGGGAAAATAATAAGGGCTGCATGGGCTGAGGTGTGCGGAACTGTTAGCGGAATTGAAGGTCTGGAAAACCTGACGACGAGAGAAAAGCTGTTTTACAGAGAACTGGTTGACCTGATTTCGTCTTTCAAGGACGAGGTGATATACGGTATAGAAGCTGAAAAAGAGGAAAGCGAAGAAATAGAGGATGCAGAAGGTTACAGGGTTGTAAGGCTTCTCGACAGTGTCGAATTTGAAGGAATTGACGGAAAAACATATAAATTGAGGAGGGAAGATGTAGTAGTGCTCCCTTCACTTAACGCTAATGCCCTGATAAAGGGCGGTATCGCAGAAATAGTTGAAATAAAGAGGTAATTTCGTGAGGTGTCGTGAATGAAGTACCCAAAGAAGGTTAAGACGTTCTGCAAGTACTGTGGCAGGCACACGATTCACGAAGTGGAAAAGGTAAGCAAGGGTAAGCAGAGCTCACTCAGGTGGATCAACAGGCAGAAGAAGAGAAGAGGTAAGGTTGGAAACCTCGGCAAGTTCAGCAAGGTTCCCGGTGGAGACAAGCCTACGAAAAGGGTCAACATAAGGTTCAGATGCACTGTGTGCAAAAAAGCACATCACCGCCCGACGTGGAGGGTTAAGAGGTTCGAGCTCGTGGAGAAGTAAAACCGGAAGTTAGAGGTTACCTGTTTAAACGTGAGCGCGATACCATGACAGAGGTGATTGCCGTGCAGAAAAAAAGCCACTTCATAAAGGTCAAATGTCCCGATTGTGAAAACGTACAGGTCATCTTCGACCACGCTTCGACTGTTGTTAAATGTCTCGTCTGTGGAAGAACTCTTGCCGAACCAACAGGGGGAAGAGCGGCGGTAAAGGCTGAAGTGGTAGAGGTAGTTGACAGGGAGTACAGGTAACAGGTGAAACGATGCCAAACGTATTCATAGAGGAAATCGTCCACACGCCCATAGAACAGCAGGACATAGAGATCGTCGAGAGAAAAGGAGTTGGCCATCCCGACAGTCTTGCAGACGGCATAGCCGAGGCGATGAGCAGAGCTTTAAGCCGGGAGTACATGAAAAGGCTTGGAACCGTTCTGCACCACAACACAGACGAAACGCAGATAGTCGCAGGCAGAGCGAGACCCGAGTTTGGTGGAGGGGAGGTAATACAGCCAATATACATACTGCTCGTTGGCAGAGCAACCAAGGAATTCGACGGAGTTTACATTCCCGCAGACAGAATTGCGTTAAAGGCTGCAAAGGATTACGTAAGGCAGAGCATGCACGCCTTGGATGTTGAGAGCGACGTAGTGTTTGACGTGAAGCTCGGCGAGGGAAGCACGAGTTTGAAGGATGTTTTCAGAAGAGGTAAGGTTCCTCTCGCAAACGACACTTCCTTTGGTATAGGCTACGCTCCTCTTAGCGATACCGAAAAGCTCGTTTACAACGTTGAAAAGAGGATATACAGCGAGTTCAGAAAGAAAAATCCCGGAGTTGGTGAGGACGTAAAGGTCATGGGGTTGAGAGAGAAAGACAAAATTAAGCTAACCGTTGCCTGTGCTTTCATAGGTGAGTACATATCCAGTTTAAAGGAATACGATTCTCTGAAGCAGGAACTCAAGAGCTGGATAGAGGACATAGCCAGAGAGTACACTGAAAGGGACGTTGAGGTCTGCGTCAACACCGCAGACTGCTACGAAACGAACTGCTACTACCTGACGGTAACGGGAACGTCTGCCGAGAACGGAGATGACGGGAGCGTTGGAAGGGGAAACAGGTGTAACGGGCTCATAACTCCCGGCAGACCCATGAGCATGGAGGCGACGAGCGGCAAAAATCCGATAAACCATGTAGGCAAGATATACAACTTGCTTGCAAACCTGATAGCCAGTGAGTGCGTCGATGAGGTTGAGGGAATAGAAGAGATATACGTGAGAATACTCAGCCAGATAGGCAGGCCAATAAACGAGCCGAGAGCGCTGAGCATTCAGATAATACCCGAAAAAGGGTACGAAGTGGAAAAAATGAAAAAGAGAATCGAGGAAATTGCGGAAAGCTGGCTCGAAGACACGACGAGAATTACCGAGAAGGTTATCAACGGAGAACTCAGCACGTTTTAACTTAAATTTTGTAGAGTGTAAAAATAGTTAAATCTGTTTTTTACTTTTGAACTGAGCTTCGTACAGCCTTGCAACCCTGTCAATCGTATCCGCCTCGTCAACGCTCTTGTCGTCCCTGAGTCTCACGAATCTCGGAAATCTGAGGGCGTAACTGCTCTCGTACTTTGGACTTTTCTGTATTTCCTGATATGCAACTTCGAATACGTAGTATGGTCTGAATTTTATCTTCTTGCCCTCCTGATACTCTATAAGGGGTTTGAACAGTTCTGTTAGCTCTTCGAGCTCCTCATCTGTAAAACCGGTTGCCACCTTTCCGACTCTGAGCAGTCTTCCCTGTTCATCTATGCAGGCGAGTTCGTACGAGCTTATAACGTGGCTCCTCTTTCCCTCTCCCCACTCTCCACCGACAACGACGAGATCCAGATTTTCCATTACGGGTTTCAGCTTTAGCCAGTGCTTGCCCCTCTTCCCCGGTATGTATGGAGACTTTGGATTTTTCATCATGACTCCTTCGTGTCCCGCATTCAGAGCCTGATGGTACATGTCCTCTATGTCCTCCACCCTGTCAGTAACTTTCTGTTCTGCTGGAAGGATTTTTTCCGACTTTCCGACGACGCTCTCCAGCAGCGCTCTCCTCTCGCTCAGCGGTAAATCTATCGTTTCCTCACCATCGGCAAACAGTATATCGAAAACGTAAACCTTTATCGGTATCTTTTCGAGCATTTTTCCTATCTCGTGTTTTCTTCTGAACCTCCTGAGTATGTGCTGGAATGGCATTGGCTTTCCGTCTTTTATTGCAACTGCCTCACCATCCAGTATGACTCCTTCTTTGACTGCTCTTTTTACTTCCTCGACTACATCCGGTAACGCCCTTGTTACGTTCTCCAGCCTCCTCGAAAATATCGTTACCTTTCCATTTCCCCAGTGAATCTGGACTCTCGTTCCGTCGAACTTCCATTCAACCGCTACTTTTCCCATCTCCTTCACGGCGCTGTCAACACTCTCAGCGACCTGAGCGAGCATCATTTTGGCAGGGATGTGAAGCTGTATCTTCAGCTTTTTAAGCCCCTCCTTCCCCTCATTCTTAACAACAACTGCAACTCTGCCGAAGTCGTTGGTTATCATGTACGCCCTTTCGACAAGCTCACTGCTGACGCCCCATGCCTTGGCTATTGCATCTCTCATTATCCCCTCTCCAACTCCGAGCCTCATCTCCCCGAGCACGAGCCTTGTCAGGTACCTCGCTTCTATGGGTGTGGACGAAACGTAAAGGTCTGCAAGAAGTCTGATTTTCCTCTTCTGACTTCCTTCTCCTGTAAGAGCGCTCATTGTATCGAACACTTCCCTGATTTTCCTTATCGTCAGCTCCTCCTGAAACAGAGTTAGCTGTTTCCTCTTTCTCATGAGCAGCTCTGCTGTTTTCCCGAGATCTCCCGTTTCTCTCAGCAGGTTTTCAATTTTCGGTTTTTCAGCACCCGTGGCAAGTTTCAGAGCTTCGTAAACAAGACCTATTCCTACTCCAAGCTCTCTTTCGTCCCACGGCGGGTAAACTCTGCCCGTCAGAAACAGAACGATGTCGTACAGATCTTCGTCATCCTCAATCTTTTTCAGAAATCCAGCTATTTTAGCAGTTATCTCGAGAGTTGAGGATATTTTTTCAATAGAACTGCAGAATTCTGCAAATTCACGAAACGTGAGTGACATAATTCTGCATGCACAGAGAACCATAATGTTTTTTTCGTTTTTCCCCGTTTCTGAATTTTCAGGAATAAAGATAAAAATAGTGATGGGACTCGTGGAAGCGTGATAAGAAGGTTTGCAAAAGGCCTTGAAATAGCCAAAGAGGATAGAATTGATGTGGTCGTGAATGGCGAGGGCGTGGAGGTTGTTTGCACTCCAGAAAACCTCGTGGAGCTCGCAGCTGGTGTGGCTGTAACGAGGTTTGGACTGAAGGATATCGTGAGCGTGGAGGTAAAGGGTAAAACAGTTTACGTTGAGGCAGGATGCAAAGCAGAGAGTGAAGCGGGAAGTGAAAGGGTAAAAAAGCAAGAACTCAGGTCTGAACTTTCCGGGATAACCGTTAAAGAACTGCAGAAAATGATTGGCTATCTCGATGTGGAAGAGTACAGAAACACGAGAGGATATCACATAGCCGCTGCCGTAAAGGATGGGGAGGTCGTTGCGAGAATGCACGACGTGAGCAGACACTCTGTATTGGCTAAGGTTATCGGAAGCTGCACAATAAGAAGCATTGACGTAAAAAATTGCTACGTCCTGTTCTCCGGAAGAATATCGAGGAGCATTGTTGAAATGTGCTACACAGCTGAAATACCGTTGATTGCGTCAAAAGCAGCCATATTCGACTCTGCCATAGATTTTTGCCTGAAAAGTGGAGTAAATGCTGTCTCTTTTGCGAGCGGTCTAATCGTGGGAAAGCGAGTAACTATAGAGTAAGCTTACTCTTTTAATGTTAACTTTTAGTATTAGTGAAATGGCTACGGAAAACTTTATTACTGAAGGAATTATACATTACTATGGTAATGATGAAGTTGTTTCGTCGTCAGAAGAAAGAGGAGAAACTGGAAGATTACGAGAGAGAGGCTGTTGAGACCATAGAAGCAGCAAAAAAAGTAGAAGGTGCATTGAAAGGTAAAATTGGCAGGAAAAAAGGACTTCTCAGAAAGAAACCGCTTTTTGAACCGTACAGTGAGGAGAAGGTGGGACCTCTGCTGGAATACGAGCCTGAGGAAGGGTGGGAGGTAATAGACGAGTACTGGATTCAGAAACCCTACAGCAAGGTCGTCATAGTGCAGAACGAAGAGCTCGACGAGCAGAGGTATATTGTCGTCGAGCCGGAGTTAACGGCTTACGAAACTGAAGTTCTGAACGAGCTCAGAGATGCTCTCAGGGACATACTTGAAGAGAGGGACGTTGAAAGCGAGCTGAGAGAAGTCGTCTTAAAGGATGTTGTAGACTACCTCATAAAAGACATGAAAATCGACATTGATATTAAATCATACTACAAAATTTTGTATTACATAATTAGAGATTTCATTTATTACGATAAAATCAGTGTGTTAATGATGGATAAGATGCTTGAAGATATTTCATGCAACGGATACAACAGCCCGATATTCGTGTTTCACAGAAATTACGCCAATATAGAAACAAACATCAGCTTTGAAAGCGACGAACTCGACTCTTTCGTAATAAAGTTAGCTCAGCAGTGTGGAAAGCACATAAGCATAGCAGAGCCCATGGTCGACGCCTCGATGCCTGATGGAAGCAGAATTCAGATGACTCTCGGCAGAGAAGTTACCGACCACGGTTCTACCTTCACGATAAGGAAGTTCAGAGATGTACCGATAACGCCTATTGACCTGATTGCGTGGAAAACCTTCAGCAGTGAGCAGATGGCCTACCTCTGGCTGTGCATAGAGAACAAGAAGAACCTGATTTTTGCCGGAGGGACTGCGAGCGGTAAAACGACTTCGACGAACGCAGCAGCTCTGTTCATTCCAAGAAGGGCGAAAATTGTGACCATTGAGGATACGAGAGAGCTCACGCTTCCACACGAGAACTGGATTCCCGCAGTTACTAGAGACACCTTTCAGGGTGAAGAGGGTTCGATAGACATGTACGACTTACTAAGAGCAGCTTTGAGGCAGAGACCCGAATACATAATAGTTGGTGAAGTGAGGGGCAGAGAAGCTCTAACACTCTTCCAGGCAATGAGTACGGGACACACAACTTACTCCACACTTCACGCAGATTCAGTTGAAGGTGTCATACACAGGCTCGAAAATCCCCCCATAAACGTTCCGAGGCCTATGATTGAGGCTCTCGACATAATAAGTATTCAGGCTCAGGTGTTTATAGGCAAGAAAAGAGCGAGGAGAAACGTCGAAATAGCTGAAATAGTTGGTCTGGACCCCCACACAAAGATGCTGAGAACAACGACTGTTTTCAAGTGGGACAGCGTCAAGGATGAACAGATCATGATTGGAAGCTCCAAGGCTCTTGAGGAAATCAGGCTCGTCAGGGGGTGGAGCAGGAAAGAGCTTGAGGAGGAGCTTGAGAGAAGAAAAGCTGTCTTAGAATTCATGGTTGAACACGGTATAAGGGATTACAGAGAAGTCGCAAACGTGATACACGCTTATCAGAGCAAACCGGAGAAAGTTCTCGAAAAAATGGAGATAAAAGGAGGTGATTACGCTGTTCAGGGAAGCTAACTACTTTACGTATCTCGGTTACAGGCTGTTTGGAGAGAGTATAAGGAAGAAGGCTGAGAAGTACTACGACCTCGAGAAAAAACTCAGACAGGCAATGATATCGATGCCTCCCGAAATGTACATAGCAACTGCAAAGGTTGTTTCGATTTTCTTCGCAATCGCTGGACTGATACTCGGTCTGTTCCTTGCAGTTGTGTTGATTTACTTTGTGCATTTACCGAAAGCTCTGTTTCCAATAGCCCTTCCCGGAAACGTTTACAGCACGTGGGTGGAAATAAGAAAGTACGTTATTGCTGGAGTGCTGGTAGCTATACTTACAGCAGCTTTTTACGCATTCGGAAAATTCCTCTTCTCAATTTATCCCTCCACAATAATAAGCGACAGAAAAAGCAAGATAGACCGGGCTTTACCTCACGCCATAACGTTTATGTACTCTTTAAGCAGGGGCGGAATGAACTTAATAGAGATCTTTCGTTCTCTCTCCAACTACTACGAGGTTTACAGCGAAGTTGCAAGAGAGGCAGCAAGAATAGTCAGGGACATGGAAGTGCTTGGAAAAGACCTCAGAAGCGTTTTAGCAGAAGCAGTAGAGCTCTCTCCTTCAGAAAACTTCAGGGAGTTCCTGCACGGGTTGATTACGGTTATAGACAGCGGTGGAGACATAAGCAGATATCTGGAAGAGAGAGCGGATTTCTACCTTGAAAGGGCGAGACAGGAACAGAAGAACTTTCTCGAATTTCTCGGATTAATGGCTGAAAGCTACATAACTGCATTTGTGGCGGGTCCTCTGTTTCTGATAATAATCCAGACCGTTATGGTTGTTATGGGTCAGGGAAATTTAACGGCGCTGTACGCTGTGATATATCTGGTTATACCCATTGGTTCTTTCTTCTTCGCGATGGTGATAAAGCTGCTTACGCCAACTGAAGAGGGAGAACCTCCAGAACTTAAAGAGAGGTACACTTACCTTAGAATACCTCATTCCGGAGCTGAGAGCAAGGAAGAGCTAAAGAGAATAGAGAAGCTTAAGAAAAAGGTAAAGTCGTGGAAGTTCAGAAAAGCTCTGAGACATCCTTTAAGGCCAGTGAAGCAGAAGCCGATTTACGCATTCGCCTTTTCTGTACCGTTAGGGCTTCTATTCATAGCCTACGGATTGAAGATGTACCCGTTCTACAGGAGCATGAACTGGGTGTTTGAAATAGACGACTACGTGTTCATAGGCCTGATTATAATGTTACTACCTTTTGTCATCTTTCACGAGCTAAAGATGAGAAACACGAGGAAAACTCTCAGGCTAACACCAATATTTCTGAACAAACTCGCCTCCGCAAACGAGAGCGGTATGTCAATATACCGAGCCATAGCGATGATTGCAAAGACCGACACAACGCCGTTGAAGAAGGAAATCTCCAAGATAAAAGCAGACCTCGACTGGGGTATAAGTTTAAACGACGCTCTGATAAGGTTTGCCAACAGGTTGAAGATATTCGAGCTGACGAGAACGATATCTCTGCTCAACGAGGCTTTAAAATCAACAGGTAACGTTACGGAGGTTTTGATGATTTCTGCCAAGGATGCTAGCAATGCTGAGCTGCTAAGAAAGGAAAGGCAGTCAAACATGTTCATGTACGTTATAATAATATACATATCGTTCTTCGTGTTCATAGGGATAGTTTACATCATAACAACAACGTTTCTCGCCACCTTAGCCCAGAGTGCCGCAAAAGTTGCGGCGAGTGGGGCTCACATCAACATGCTCAGGGGCGTAAACATAAAAACGTACAGGAACATATTCATGCACGCTTCGGTATTTCAAGGCATCTTTGGTGGACTCGTCGCAGGTGTGATGGGTGAAGGTAGCCTTTCTTCCGGAGTGAAGCATTCCTTAATAATGCTGGTAATGGCCTACCTGCTGTTTACGGTGCTAATACATTAAAAATTCATTAATAATTTTTTTATAAATTAATATTATTTAATATTTTGTTTTGGTATATGTATCTATTTTTCAAGTGATATCTTGAATTCTGGGTGGTTTAAGAGAAATATCAGAATATTATCATTATTAACATAGTAATTTGATTGCAGTAATATTTATATTCTGAAACAAACATAGTGCTGAATATGATTGGAGAAGTTGTGTTCTGTGAGAAAAAGAAACTTCTTAAAGTAGCGGATGTTGAATGCTGGAATTGTGAATACAACATAATAAACGGAGGTGTTTGTTATCCGTGGGTGAAAAGATCAGTTAAATCGATATGGTAAATCTGTAAAGTTCGTCTTGCGATAACTCAGTCAATATAACTCAGTTAATTAATTGATAGTTAATTTTACAGTTAAAAGAAGGAATCGAGAGTTTTCTGACCGCTCCCCTTAATTTCGCTCTCGCAGAAGCCGAATCTTTCGAGAATTCTCATGACGACTGGTACGACCTGCTTTTCTATGTAGTACTCCTTGTCCAGCCTGTACTTGTTTTTGTCTTTGTCAACTATGAACTCTCCGTCGAAGGACTCTATTAGATCAACCGGAAATGCCCTGTCTCCCACGTTCCCTGAGCCCTTAAGTATCACGTAGCCAACTTTCGAGCCAACGGGGTAAACTATACCTTTCTTCGCTGCTTTTAAAGCGGCTTTAACGTGTGCCTGAACGCTCTCGTACTTCGAAGGTTTTTTAGTCAGGCTCTTGTATATCACGTACTGGTCGAGCGGAAACTTTCCGGACTTTATTTTTTCTATGACCTTTCTGACGAATTCAACTGCTTTATCCGGGTTTCTCTCCTTCAGTATTATCTCTATTACCTCCTTCTGCACGCGCTTTGCGAGTTCGCACCAGTCTCCCCTCCTAACTTCGAGACCCTTAACGACGACTCTGCCATCTCTCGTAAGTCCAGCGTATCTTTTCTTCTCCACAAAAAATATACTTATATAAAATTCATCTATATCTATCTGAATTGGCATTCTTTTTCTAAGCATTTTCATTAGCTTTCTTGCTTCTATTTCAAGTTCATCCAGATCGAGATTGTCTTTCTTTATAAATATGCTGTCTGTATCTCCGTAGAGTACTTCAAAACCCATATTTTTTGCTATTTTAACTGAACTCTTTATGAAGTGCCTACCCCACGCAGTTGTTGCTTCAGCACACTCTCTGCAGTACCACCTTGCCAGACCCCATCCCGTATATCCATAGAATGAATTCGTAAGGACTTTCAGAGTCGTCTGCTTTATGTCTAACATCCTGTATTCAACGCTGTTTCTGTCCAGCTTTTTCATTATTTTCTTTAGAGCTCTCCTCCTGTCGACGAGCATTTTGAGAATCCTTCGAAAGAATCCGTCAGGCTCTTTTCTGAAAGCGTGTCCAACCTCGGGAGCTACGTAACAGTCGTCGCACCTCCTCCTGACTAACGTGTCCGGGCTTATGTTGAACGTTATCATTATCGAGGGGTACATGGACGCAAAGTCGAGGCAGATAACGTTCTCGTGCAACCCCCTAACAGGTTCGAGTACAAACGCTCCTTCGTAGCTTTCCTCTCTCTCGTTCGGGTTTGGAGCTATTTCTCCAGCTTTATACGCCTCGCTCATCAGGAGCCATTCCACCTGCTTTCCTCTTCCACTTCTCGCAACGTCATCGGCGGGAATCCTTATCATTTTGCTCAGCTCGTACTGCATCGGTAACAGCTCTTCAGCAATGTAGTAAGTGTTCAGCACGTCCTGCCTTGCGTACTTCAAAACGGCCTCTCTATCTCCAGAACTCCATTTTTTATATATGTCTTTAGCTTCTATATCTGCAATTTCCACTTTCGTGCCTAGGTACTCAGCGACGTTCTCGAGCTTCTTGATCTTCACGTCTATGCTCCTCAGAGCTATGTCGTACAGGTCTATGTTTAATCTTCCAGCTATTTTTGGTCTTCTCGGATTTCCGGGTTTAAATACGAGAGAGGACAGGTCTCTACCTATATCAAGCTTTATTCCATATTTTTCAGCCCTTTTTCTTATGTACGGCCAGTCGAACGCATCCTGATTGTAACCCACAATTACGTCTGGATCTAACTCTCGTATGATGTGCAGGAATCTGACGATAACGTCTTTTTCACCCATTCCCTCTCCAATATGTATTATCTCTTCAAAATCTCCGCATTTCGTGGAGATGATTATAATTGGGTCTTTTTCCGGGTCTGGCATGCCTACAGGTGTTAACATTTCGCAGTCAAAGGCGAGAACTTTTAACTCTGGAAACTCGTCTCTTTCGAGCCTCTCAACTTTTTTAGCTTTAATTTCCGGCAACCTTCCTCTGAAAATCGTCTTCTCTCCTTCCACGACAATTCCATCCATGCACGCAAGATCTCTGTCGATCAGGTAGCGGTACGCAAACGGTATGTCCGCTTCTCTTACTTCTAGGCCAAGAGAAGAAACAGCTTCTCTTAGCTTTGGTACGTGCTGGGGATGTTTTGCATATATTTTAAAAACCTCCACCTCTTTTCCGAGGTACCTCGCATTAACGACCTCCACTTTTTCCGGAGAAATGAGCTCGCCTCTTCTTTCAACCCTGAGATTGAGCAAATCGCCCTCGCTTATTCCTTCTTCTCTGAAGGCGTAGAAATACGGCTGAAAGGAATCATCGTAAACTATGAAAGTTTCGCTATCGTTCTTGCACCAGAGCCTGATTACGGCTTTTTCGTTTTTGGTTACGTAGTCCACGTCGAGGAGCCAGCCCGTGTGCTTCATTGAAGTTAAATTTTTGCAGCGTTAGTTAGCTCTTTTGTTTTTCAGTAACTCACAGCCAGTGGTCACAACTGACAACTTTAATAAACGCGTCCTGAAACTCAATTCATGCTCATAGACAACGAAAGGAGACTCGGGTTAGAAGATACTTTCAGGTTTTCGTGCCACCCCGGACTTTCCTGCTTCAACATGTGCTGCAGGAGTTTAACCCTGATTCTCATGCCCTACGACATAGTCAGGCTGAAGAACTGTCTGGGTATGAGCTCAACGGAATTTCTTGAAAAGTACACCGAGTGGCACGTTGGTGCTGCGACGGGATTGCCCGTTGTTACGCTGAAGCCTGAAAACGACGCCTGTCCGTTCGTTACCGAGAAGGGTTGCAGCGTTTACTCAGACAGACCTGCTTCCTGCAGGCTCTACCCGCTCGTCAGAATGAGGAGTCCCGAGGAGGAGTACTACCACATCGTTTACGAGGACTTCTGCGAAGGTCACAGGCAGCAGAAGGAGTGGAGCGTAAAAGAATGGATAGAGGATCAGGGAGCGGAGATATACAACAGAATGAATGACGTCTTCATGGAGCTCGTTCTCGGACTTTACAGTTCTGGAAAGAGGCTTGATGGGGAGGAGATGGCGAAGTTTTACACAGCGTGCTACGATGTGGATATGCTGAGGAGAGTTTCGGATGAGTTCGGTTGTGAGGTAAAGGAGGACGATGTTGAACAGATGCTGGAGGGAATAGAGCTGATGAAGAGGGAACTTTTAAAATAATCATAAAGCGATCAATTAATCCCGTCTGGCTTCTCTCTTCTCCAGAAAAGCTGAAAGCCCCTCTTTTGCAGCTTCACTCTTGCTCATCTCAACTATTACGTCTATTCCGTATAGTAACGCCTCAAACTCGTTCATGCAGTACTGTCTGTAGAAGAATTCCTTTCCCTTCTCCATTACGTCCCTGCTGTAATTCAAAAGTTTCCCGACGAGTTTTTTAACTTCTTCTTCAAGTTTGTCATCTTCCACAACCCTGTTCACGAGCCCGATTTTCTCAGCCTCAAATGCGTCTATCATTTCCCCGGTAAAGGCCATCTCAAAAGCCTTTTTTCTTCCAATAACTCTGCTGACAACTGCGAGAGGTGTCGTGCAGAACAGCCCTATTTTAACTCCCGGTAAGGAGAACCTGGCATTTTCGGCAGCCAAAGCCATGTCACAGGCGGCAACGAGCTGACAGCCGGCAGCCAAAGCGTAACCGTGAACCTGAGCTATGACGGGTTTTGGTATCTGCCTAATCTTCCTCATAACCCTGTAGCAGTTTTCAAATATCGACCTCACAAACGTTTCATCACCCTCCGCTACCTCTTTCAGGTCATGTCCCGCTGAAAAACAGCTTCCAGCACCTTTAATGACAACAGCCCTGACTTCTGGTCTGTTTGCTTCATCCAGGGAATCGCAGAGGGCGTTGAGCATTTCGAAAGAGAGAGCATTTCTCTTCTCGGGCCTGTTCAGGGTTATGTACGCCGCTTTTTTGCCGTCGAATTCAACCTCCTCGTAAAGGACTTCTGAATTTTTACCAAATTCGGTAATTTCCATGCTGGTAATTTCGTTCTTTTCCTATTTAATTTCTTCTTACCTGCTGTCTGTTTTTGTTTTCAGTATTTAAAGCTCAGAACATGTTTCAGGGTTTTTTAATCTTCTGCAATCAGAAAAGCTTAAATTTAAATTGGTATGCTCAAAAACTGAGGATGAAAAAGTGTGTATTCCGCTGTAACGGGAGAGCCGGCGGAGAGGTGCGGGTTATGCAGCAACTTGTGGGGGCTAATCTGTTGAAGTTCCTTGACGTAATCTCAGACCAGATTGAGAACCTGAAGAAGTCCATTGACATGAGGCAGGTAGCGGAATTCATGGACGCAATAGAGAGAGCGAGGAAAATCTTTGTCATGGGTGCAGGAAGGAGCGGGTTCGTGGCGAGAGCGTTTGCCATGAGGCTCATGCACCTTGGCTATGACGTTTACGTTGTCGGAGAAACGGTAACTCCAAGAATAGGTGAAGAAGATTTGCTCATAACAATTTCTGGTTCAGGAGAAACGACGTCGGTCGTCAACATCAGCAGAAAAGCCAAGGAAGAGATAGGGTCAACGTTAGCTGCAATAACCCAGAACGAAAACTCCACCTTAGCAAAGATGAGTGACATAGTCGTGCTGCTGAACGGAAAGAACAAGCACCAGAGAGATGAAGCTCTCAGCAGTATAGCCCCTCTTGGAACCATGTTCGAACTCACAGCACTGATATTCCTCGACGGCTTGATTGCTGAGCTGATGAGCATTAAAAACCTTACAGAAAAAGACCTTGAAAGGAGGCACGCCGTGCTTGAGTAGCAGTTTAAAAACTTTAAACAGCAGAATCAGACCGATTGCCCAACGAGCTATCGGCCCAGAAAGTTTAAGTCGTCCAGACTGAGTAGTGGTATGTCTCACGTACTTTTGGTTGTGGACATGCAGAACGATTTTTGCAGAGAGGAGGGGAGCCTTTTTCTCGAACGGAGCAGAAACATAGTGGATAACGTTGTAAAAGCAGTTGAAGGGGCTAAGAAAGCGGGAAAGTTTGTAATTTACACACAGGACTGGCACAGAAAACAGGATACTGAATTTAAACTCTGGCCGGAGCACTGCCTGGAGGGTAGCTGGGGAGCAGAAGTTATTGACAAACTGCCAGAGCCTGATTACTTCGTAAAGAAAAGGAGGTATTCGGCTTTTCTAATGACGGATCTACCGCTTTTGCTGAGGGAGATCGGCGCTGAAGAGATAACCATTGCTGGAGTTGCAACAGACGTGTGCGTTATGCATACTGCAGTTGATGCGTTACAGCATGGCTATACTACCAGCGTGCTTAAAGACTGTACAGCCGGAACAAGCGAGGAAAACGAGAAGTTCGCTCTGAAACACTTAGAAATGCTTGGATGCAGAATAGTTTAAATTGGAATTTGTTTATTACCGGTATTTATTTTTTGATGCATTTATATGCTTATTTTAACTTCTGAGACAGGGATGCACGCCACTCCTGCAGTACTCCCTGAAGTGGTTCAACCACATCGGGTCTGCGGGAGATTCCTCAACAAACTTCACGAACTTCTTTAACTGTGTTACCGTTTCTTTGTGAAGAACGTGTTCCATGATGCATGCGTCCTCCTCAGCTATACTTCTGGGAACTCCGAGCGTTACAAGAAACTTTACGAGAATTTCCCTCCTCTCTCTAACGCATTCTGCTATTCTTTTCCCCTCTGGAGTCAGGGATACAAACAACCTCTTTTCGTACACAATAAAACCCTTGTCAGATAGCTTGGAGAGCATCTCCGAAACGCTTGCCGGTTTAACCCCGAGATGTTCGGCAATCTCCTTTACCCTCGTGTATCCTTTTCTCCCACTTAAGTAGTATATTGCTTCTAAATAATCTTCAGTTCTTCTTGTGAGCTTCATATCCTCGGATATCATTTTTCGCCACTCCTGTCCACGAGAACTTTCATGGCCAAACCTCTACCAACAACAAGCTTCGTTCCGTTAACAGCGACGAGAACTGCTCCTCCAGAGTTTTTCACGACTTTTATCTCCTTGCCAACGACTATACCGAGGTCCATAAGGTTTCTGTGCGCTCCAGCTCCTCCGAGTATCGCTTTAACAACACCTCTTTCGCCACTTTTAAGAGTTGATAACGGCTCGCTCACACTGAATTAGGCTTGCCTAAATTATATAATACTTTCGGTATACCTAAGTTTTTTTCAAATTTAAACCCTCGTGAATCCTCCTGAAATTACTATTCTCAGGGCATCCTCCACGCTCATGTTCAGGTAAATAACTTCATCCTCCGGCACGAGCACAACGAGCCCCGATGTGGGGTTTGGCGAGGTAGGTATGAAGACGTTGAGCAACCTCTTTCCAGTCTTCTTGCAGGCAGCCGGTATTTCACCCCCCGTGGTAAATCCTATTGCGTACAGACCCTTTCTCGGATATTCAACTAACACGACTCCTTTAATCTTTTCAGTCTCTGAAACAAGAATTGCCTTGCTCGCCTCTTTTGTAGCTGAATAAATGGTTCTTATTACCGGTATTTTCATAAGTTTTGATTCGATGAATCCTATCAGCCTTTTTCCAAAGGTGAGTCTTCCAAAAACTCCAAGCAGGAATATCACTGCTATGAGTGCAATTAAACTCATGCCCGGCACGTAAAATCCGAATAGTCTGCTCAGTTCCGGCCTCATGAAGTTGTCAAGAGTCGTGAACGTCCAGTAAACGATGTAAGTCGTTGTGGCGAGAGGTATCAGTATCAGCAATCCTGTAAGGAACGTGTTTCTGATTTCCATCAGTTTTGACATACCCGTAAACTACGCTACCTGTTTAAAATCCTTAATCGAGTTATGATTCTTGTTATAGTGATTTCCTGTTCAATTTCAAATCTCGGGTGAGAAATAGAAACTAATATATATACCATTCGAAATTCTCATGATAATGACACTTAGAATCACGTTTTGCTGTATCTGTTTGTTCCTGCATAAAAGTAACAGGTCGTTTTCCCAGTTATTCAGCAAATTATATTTAATAAATTTTATTAAAACAAGTACATAATAATTATTATACTTACATATATAAAATTGATAAAATATAATAACCTCTCTTCATACGTACGCACGGAGGTGGTGAAAGTGAAGGACGAGAAGAGAATGAAGGAAGAGGCTGAGAAGGTCTTCAAGGGAGTCAAGCTCTTTATAACTTGCTGAGCACGGGGGTCTTTTTTGACCCATTTTATCAAAAATTTTATTGAATATCTGGTAAAGATTTTCAAACTCTCCGCAACCCCTCCTTCGATAATTTACCCGCTTCCACTTTTTGCATTTCTGGTGTTTTCGCTATCCGGCTCGAAAAGCCTGAAAGCTCTTGCTGTGGCTGTTGCCTTCACCTTCGTTTCTCAGGCAGGAATCAACCTGTGGAACCACGTAAACGATCTCGAGGAGGATTTGATTGCAGGTAAAAGGAACGTCCTGACCCAAAACCCTGAACTCAGGTCGAAAGTTGCCACTCTAAGCTTTCTTCTCTACGCTTTCTCTTTTACTATTCTGTGCGTGTATTCGAAAGATGTAAAAATTTCCATTTCTGCTTTTGCCCTCGTGGCGCTTGCAACCTGGATTTACTCGGACAGGCTGATTGCTGGAAAGTTTATTCGAAGGTGGAAAGACCACTACGTTACAGAAGTTCTAACCTACATCGTATCCATACCGATGTACACGGCAGCAGTCTGGACTCTTTTCTCCAGACTAACTCTCAGGACTTTATGCGTGGCCTTTCTCATGACTTTCTTCATGCTTTCCGGAACTTTTCTTAAAGACCTGAAGGATGCGACTGGTGACGAAAAAGCTGGGTTGAAGACTCTCGCAGTCGTTTTCTCGCCATCTGCTTTAATAAAAACATCCACGTTTTTTTCGTTTCT
>WAPX01000024.1 GCA_015520485.1 Archaeoglobaceae archaeon | reverse complement strand
TTCTCAACTTCAGCGTTCACAAAGTACTTTAAATTTGGCAGGTTTTTCAATCTCTTGAAGAGTATTTCAAGGCCGCAGTATGGTGGACAGAGCTTTGGAAAGTATCTCCAGAGCTGAGATACTCTGCCTCCAAGGTATGGTCTTTTTTCAATGAGGTAAACATTGTATCCAGCCTCAGCGGCCTCTATCGCTGCGGTAAGCCCTGATATTCCTCCGCCGATTACAAGAATGCAACCGCCAGCTTTCTCGCTCATGGTACACCTCCTTGATTTTCTTTACAGCTACTTGCACTGCTTGTTTATAAATCAATCGAAACCTGCCCAGACTCAAAAGCTCGTAAATATCGAATTGCTTCAAAATTTTGTCAATGAGTTGGATTAACTGCTAAAATTATGTGGTTAAACAACTATCCACAATATGCAGAACAACAGTACATAACAAGATTGAAAGAAGAAAAATAAAAATGGGAAATTACTTGACGAGCTGCACGTATGGTCTCTTGAAAACGTTCCACTCGCCCTTTTCAGCATCGTAGGTGCTGTTAACAAAGCACTTCCAGTTCTCGTCGTCAATCTTCGGGTAGTCCATTCTGTAGTAGTAACCAGGCCATCTTGTCTCCTGTCTGAAGAGCATGTGTCTGATGTGTGCCTCAGCAGTCCAGATTCTGTGGATAAGCTCCCAAGCTCTGAGCAGCTCGTGGAGGTCTCTTGCAGCAAGTTTCTGGCAGTCCTCCTTGAGCATTTGCAATAACTCAAGAGCTCTCTCGAGCATCTTCTCGTTTGTTCTGTACCAAGTTGATGCACCTGCAGCGTAGTCGTCCATTATCTTCTGGAGTCTTGTCAGTCCCTGTCTGGGCAGTATGTAGTTCGGGTTAACGTCTTCTCTGGTGGATGCTCCCTTACCCTCCTCAAACGTCTTGAATGGCTTGTAAACAAGCTCTTTAAGCTCCTCTACCTTGGCTTCGTCAATCTCCGGGTTCGGGTTCTGCTCGACTATGTACCTGACTGCTGCCTTACCGGCAAGTCTGCCCTCTGTGAACGAACCGCTTGAGAACTTGTGAGCAGAAGCTCCAGCGTTGTCACCGATTGCGAACAGACCTTCAATTGTTGTCATTCTGTTGTAGGCACCGTTGAACGGGAATGTCTGCTTGTACTCATTCGGTGAGATGTCCTCAGGTCCAGCTACCCAGATACCTGAACAGCCGGAGTGCGAACCCATGATGTACGGTTCTGCTGTGAAAGCCTCAGATGGCTTCTCTGCGGGGTCGATGTTCTGAGCTGCCCAGAGGAGAGCCTGTGAAATGGTCATGTCCAAGAAGTCTTCCCAAGCCTCGTTGAGCAGGTGCTTCAGGTCAGCTCCTTCCTCCTTGAGCTTTGCAATTGCCTCGTCAGTTCTCATGTATATTGGGCCTCTACCAGCTTCCAGCTCAACAAGTGCCTGGTGGTTTCTCAGTGGTGTTGGAACTGGTGTAGCAGATGCGTATGGTTCATACTCTGCAATTGTTTCTTTCCTTGTTATGTACTCTTCACCGTATGCATTGGTTGCCTTACACTTGAAGAACAGGAACCAGCATCCAACTGGGCCATATCCATCCTTGTATCTGAACGGAATGAACCTGTGCTCCATCTGTGTCATTTCAGCTCCAGCCCAGATTGCCATTGCGTAACCACTGCCTGTGTCGAAGATGGCATACCAAGTCCTACCACTACCCTCACCTACGTTTCTCGGCCTGAAGAGCAGAGTTGCACCACCAGTAGCAATTATAACTGCTTTTGCCTTGAAAACATAGAACTCATCCTTTCTCACGCTGAAACCTACAGCTCCTGCCACCCTCTTCGGGTTGTTCTTGTCCATCAACAGGTGGGTTATGAATACTCTCTCGTATATGTTCTCCTCTCCAATTGCCATCTTGGCAGCTTCGGCGATAATCGGTTTGTAGGACTCACCATGAATGAGCAGCTGCCATGGACCCTCTCTTACATACTTGCCTTCCTCATTCTTGAATATAGGTAATCCCCACTTCTCAAATAGGTGTACAGTTCCATCAACGTGTCTGCCTATGTCGTAGACAAGGTCTTCTCTTGCAATACCCATCATGTCAGTTGTAACGTACTTTACGAAGTCCTCCGGAGTGTTCTGCCCATATTCTGCTCTTCCTGACATTCCCATGTATGTGTTTATAGCAGAAAGGCCCTGTGCTACAGCACCGCTCCTTTCAATTGCTGCCTTCTCCACAAGCGTAACTTTCAATCCAGCAGCTTTAGCCCAGTATGCAGCTTCATAGGCAGCACCGCATCCCGAAAATCCACCACCAAGAATTAAAATGTCCGTTTCAACATTCTTAACATCTACCATTTATCACACCTCCCTTACTTAAGAGTTGGCAACTCGCTAACATCCAGTATGTCCGGTTCACCGGCAAGCAGCTGGTCTTTGAGTTTGTCAGTGCTTGGTTCTGGCATACCCTCATACGGCTGAATTGAGCCCCAAGGTGTTGTTCTTATCGGGAACTTGAACCTCAGGATTTTACCGTTTCTGAACTTCACAGTCCACATAATTGCGTCAGTACCTCTCATTGGTGTACAGCTCGCACCGAGAGGTACGAAGTCTGCATAACCTCTTACCTCAATAGCACCCTGCGGGCATATCTTAACACAGCTGTAGCACTCCCAGCACATGTCTGGTTCCTGGTTGTACGCTTTCATCAGCTCTTCATTCAACCTCATCAAGTCGTTTGGACAGATGTACTGGCAAGCAGTCTTTTCCAGTGCCTTACAACCGTCGCACTTATCTGGGTTTACATAGCTTGGCATCTTTCCACCTCCACTAATTCAAATTTTTCCAAACTTATTTCTTCCAATTTGCAATCTCACGAGCCCTTTAAGCGATTTCATCAGGGCCCGTTCACCACTTTGAGAAACTAAAAAATTTAAAAACTTTACCCTTTTTACTCAATTTCGGGTGGGGGTATGTACTCGTCTTCCTTCTTTGCAAGCTCCTGAATCTCGGGCAATCTTTCCAGAACTTTATCTATGATGTCAAGCGATTTGTTTTTCACTATCTCTTCGAAAACTGCTCTTCTGAAAGCAACTGGTACATCTTCTATGAAACCTCTTGAATCAATTCTTGCCCTGTCAAAGGCTTTGAGAATCTGCTCGCTTTTGTCCTCAGGAACTTCCACGACAAGCATTTTTAAAGTTCCGCCGAAGATGCTCTGGACCTTTTCTTCAATCGGAGTACCCTTAATCTGTTCGTACCTGCTCTCATCCAGAATAACACCAATATAATGAACCATTTTTACCACCCCGTCAGGCTTTAGGTATTTCCATTGGTGCTAAGTCAACTTCCAAGTTTGCATTCAGGTTTTCGAGGTATTTCTTGTTGACGAACGGATAGTTGAACACTTTCCACCACTTAACTATTGCCTTGTAAACTTCTGGTCTCATGACAACTTTTGGTGGCATAACTCCCTCAGCAACCATACCTCTGAGGAACGAACCACTGAACTTCTGCTTTTTATCGACGTGTCCACAGCTCTCACTGTAAGCAATTTCTCCACATACAGGGCAGTACCAGAACTCTGCCATGTTCTGCGGTATGATTTTCAGTCCTTTTTCGACTTCGTTTGGCGGAGCTTCGAACCCGAAGCTTGGAATTCCCTCGCTCCACAGTATCTGGGTTGCGTACTTGTCGTAGTACTCACCAACTGCAGCGTGGTCTCTACCAAACATGTGGTGTGTGCATCCCATGTTCTGCCTGATTACACCGTGCAGGAGAGATTCAATCGGGTTTCCGTACCTCATGTCCCAGAGTGTGAACGTGACCATATGTCTTGATGGCTTTATGTAGCCGTACTTGTTAACAGCCTCATGTCCTTCCAGTATTGCCTCGTTCGGGTAGTCTCCCCTCCTCTTGGCACCGATTATTGCGTTTACGAGAATTCCGTGGCAGGGCTCGATGTCACCTGTGTAAGCAGCGTTCTTCATCAGAGCTTCATGACCTGTATGCGGAACGTTTCTCGTCTGGTGAGCAATGCACGTTCTCCATTTCTTGACGTATTTGATGACAGTTCTGCACTCAGCAGGTGGTAACCAGAACCTGTCGTAGGGCTCTCTGAACTTCGGCGGGTTTACAATTGTCCACTTACCGGCAATAACGTGATCGTTCATCATCTTGTAAATCATGTAACCAGGATGTTTCTCGTTAAACGGCTCTCTTACGACTTCCGGGTTATCCTCTGGAGTACCAAAAGTTCTTACAGCTACCTCTTCGGGGTTGATCTTGTAAATCTCTTCAACATCCATTACAGCAAATGGCTCTCCTTTGAGTTTGAGAAGGAGCCTGTCACCCTCTTTAATATCAGCAGCCTTTATGTCCTCCTCGCTTGCGTCGAGCAGAATAGGATACGGAAATACCCACCCACTCTCAAGCCTTCTCTCTTTTAATACACCTTCAAGGTCCGTGGAGGTCATGGAACCTTCAACTGGGCTGAAAAATCCGTAGCAGACGGACATTATTTCTCTGTACACGTGTCTTATGGGCGTTCCATCGGGCAGGGTTGTTGGTTTCAAATCGAATTCTATTGCACCGGCGGCCATGCTTTCGGCGTAGTCTTTTTTCCCTATAACTCTATAAACGAGTTCTCCACCGTGTGGCGGCGGAATGTTCAGCTTCGCCATTAATACACCTCCTTTTAAAACCAATTGCAATACTAACTCGAGTCTATATAAGTATTTCGAAATAATTTTTTCAACGATTTTTCACAAAGTATTCTCAGAAAGCATCTAGATTCGACAATTCCGAAAAAAAGTATTAAACACAAGTGTAACCCTTAATTCTAATTTTTCGAAATGTCATCGAGAGAGTCGATACTGAAAAACAATATTTAACCATTTATTTTACCGCCTGTACGTCAAATCGTTGAAAAGTAAATCTCCGCAGACAGTTTAAAATAAACTGCAGAAAACACGAATTGTGAAATCAAAAGATAAATCAACCGCAGTAAGAGCGAAGAAAACATGTACGACGCTGTAACTCTGATAACGGATTTTGGAGATTACTACCCCGGAGTTATGAAGTGTTCTCTGATTTCAGCTCTCAAGTGCCTGAAACACGAAGCCAGTATCGTCGACATCTGTCACGAAGTGGAGCCGTTCAACGTAATGCACGGTGCCTTTCTTCTGTACAGCAGCTGGAAGTATGCAAAAGCTGTACACTGCGCAGTTGTTGATCCCACTGTTGGAGGGGAAAGAGAAGTTCTGGTTATTTTCTGCAAGAATTCAGCTTTTGTCGGACCCAACAACGGCATTCTGTACCCTGCTGCAAGAGAGGCTGGGATAGAAAAGGTTTTAAATGTGGATGGAGAGGAGGTTTTCAGTTTTTTGAGAAGCTGTCTTGAAGAAGAAATCAGACTATCATCGACGTTTCACGGCAGGGACATATTTGCGCCTTCTGCCGCTTTGACAGCGGCGGGGAGAATTCAGGAATTTGGAGAGGAAATGTCTCTTAGAAAACTAAAAAAACTGGAACTTTTTGACGTGAGGGCAAAAAATAATAGGCTGAAGTGCAGGGTGATATTCAACGACAGGTTTGGAAACGCTGTAACAAACGTGAGGGCTGAAAGAGTGAGGGGTATTAGAGGTGTCTGGGTAAAGGAAATGTACTTTCCGATGGTGAAAAGGATAACAGACGTGAGGGTGGGGGAGCCTTTCACTATAATAGGAAGTTTCTCCACCCTTGAGCTGTGCGTGAGAGAAGGTAGTGCCAAGGACATGGGAATACATGGGGATTTAGAGATCGAACTTGAGTACTGAAGACATCTGTCCACCACGTGTTGTGAAACAACAAAGGAAAAAGAATTAAACAGAAGTTAATAAAGATGCTTTCAAAGTTGTTTTATTGAGGAGGGTTAAAAATGGATTTGAGATTGAATGGCTCCAACGGAAGAAAAGGTGAGAATGAAATCGTCGACAGGGCACTGGCAACTCTCGTCAGCACGGTAAACAGCCACCTGCCGAGAAACAGCAGAATGCTCGCAGAAATGCTTGAAGAGGATGAACCCGTAATAGTGGCGAGAGATGGCAATGAATACTTGATTGAAAGGAAAGAACTGGAATTCATAGCAGAATACCTCGACGAAGAAGAAATAAAGAGCTTTCCCGTGCCTGTAATTCTTGAAATGTGCGGTGTGGGAGGTAAAACCCTCGTTTACGTCAGAAATAAAAAACATGCAGAGTTTCTGAAAAGAGCCTTTGGCTTTGACAGATTCGTCAATGGCGTGCTCGTTCTTGAACTGCATGAAATACACCCGGTAAGAAGGAAGCTGAAAACGGCATCTCAGGTTATGTTTAACGCTGTTGATTAGAGACTATGAGAGGATTAAAGTTTGTACTGGCATTTTTAATAATTCTGGCCGTATTCTCCTCCGGGTGTGCCAGAACTTCAATTACAGCGTGGAGTGATTCCGCCGGTTTTCACGTGAGGTCAAAAAATGCCACAGCTGTAAGGGAGGAAATGTTCCCGGTAAAAGCTGGTATGAAAGCCAGAATGGTCGTCAGACTCAATTCTGGAGAGACTGGAGTTTTGCTCGTCATAAACGGGAAAAAAGTTTTCAGCAAACTCTTTAATGGTTCGGCAAGAGTAAATTACACGATTCCAGAAACGGGAGATTGCTTGGTGAAGGTATACTTGAAGAACGCAAACGGAAGTTTTGACTTTCTGATATAGTAAAATATAAGATTTGATATAGCAAAATTACAAGCCATAATAAATTAACAAATAAACAAAAAATTATTCAGGCACAAATTTCGTGCAGTAGTAGATTATTCCAGCGTCACCCTCTTCTCCGCACCTCCTGAAAGCGGCTTTAACCCTCATCCCCCTTCTGACTTCCTTACAATCGCACACGAGCTGTGATGTTATCACCGGCCCCTCGTCAAGCTTTATCATTGCGACGACGTACGGTTTCTGATCCTTCATGTTTTCCGGAGCTTCGTGAACAACAGAATAGCTTAAAACTTCTCCTTTTCCGCTCAGCTTTACCTCCACTATCCTGCTTTTTCTCCTGCACTTTGGACACAGATTTCTCGGTGGATAGTAGTACGTTCCGCAGTTCTCGCATTTCGTTGCTATGAGGTTGTACCTGTGCTTTATTTTTCTCCAAAACCTCGGAAGCATAAAACCACCTAACAACAAACTCCAAATATCAAAAATAAGACTCATCTACTAAATATAGTTACGACAGCCGTAGCTCCAGTCCCGCCTATGTTCAGAGCAAGACCTCTTTCAGCATCAACCTGCCTCTCTCCAGCATCGCCCCTGAGCTGCAGAGTTATTTCCACTGCCTGCCTTATGCCGGTAGCACCGGCAGCGTGTCCGCATGCCTTTAAACCGCCAGACGTGTTAACAGGCAAATCCCCATCTATTTCCGTAACACCTTCTCTTATCAGCTCAGCCCCCTTCCCCTTCTCAGCGAAACCCAGATCTTCGTAAGCCATTATTTCAGCTATTGTAAAGGAATCGTGCACCTCCGCAACGTCTATGTCGCGAGCCCCTATTCCTGCCTTTCTGTAAGCCTCTCTCGCAGCAAACACGACTGCGTCCATCCTTGTAAAGTCCTTTCTGCTGCTGAGAGCTATGTAGTCCGTAGCCTGTGAGCTGGCTGATATGAATACGGGAGTATCCGTGTACTTTCTGGCAACTTCCTCACTCGCAAGTATCACTGCAGCAGCACCATCGGAAATCGGAGCGCAGTCGAACATTCTCAGCGGTTCGGCAACGTAGGGTGAGTTCAAAGCAACATCTATGCTTATCTCCCTTCTGAACTGGGCTTTTGGATTTTTAACGGCATTTCTATGGTTTTTAACGCTAACCATTGCCAGATCCTCAGCTCTGGTTCCATACATGTCCATGTGAAGTCTCGCCATCATTGCGAAAAGGGAAGCGAGAGTGGCTCCATTGAAAACCTCCCACTCCCTGTCGACTCCCGAAGCGAGGATTTCCATAGCTTTGTCTACTATGTCGGTTACCTTTTCAGCACCGGCAGCTATGACTATGTCGTGCAACCCAGAAGCTACGGCAAGGTAAGCCTGTCTCAAAGCAAGACCACCGCTTGCATCAGCTCCCTCAACTCTCGTGCAGGGGATGTGCAGTTCAGCCAAGCCAGCATAATCAGCTATCAGAGCTGCGATGTGTTCCTGAGATAGAAACCTGCCTCCACTCATGTTTCCGACGTAGAGAGCTTCTATCTCTCTACCTTCAAGCCCGGCATCTTCTATGGCTTCTATTCCAGCTGAGAGAACGATATCTCTAAAACTCGCATCCCACAGTTCTCCAAACTTGCTTTGGCCCACGCCAATAACAGCAACTCTCCTCATGATTTCACGCTCCTCAGGCCATTTTTATCTTTCTTCTGAGTTTCACATACATTCCGTAATCCACGTAAATACCCCTCTCTATTTTCTCCAACACTTTTGGCTCTCTTTCAAAGCTTTCTATGGAATCTGTAGCCCTGATAACGAAGGCATCACTTCCCGCTCCAGAACCGAAGGAAACCAGAAGTATTCTTTCATCCGGTTTAACCACATCGAGAGTTGCTGCAAGACCGAGCAGGGATGACCCGGAGTAAGTATTTCCTATGTACGGAACAACAAGCCCGGGACTTATCTGTTCTTTTGAAAAACCCAGCATTTTGGCAACTCTCGTCGGAAATTTTCCGTTCGGCTGATGGAAAACAGCGTAAGCAAAATCCGAGGGCTTCAATCCCGTTTCCTCAAGTATTTTTTTTGCCGCAGATGTGATGTGCCTGAAGTAAGCAGGTTGACCCGTGAACCTTCCTCCGTGTTTTGGATAGGGCTGACCCTCTCTCCTCCAGAAGTCGGGAGTGTCCGAGGTAAACGACGTGGTTGCTTCGACTTCGGCTATAACGTTTTTCCTGCCTATCAGGAAGGCAGCTCCTCCGGCAGAAGCAGAGTACTCAAGCGGATCTCCCGGAGCGCCCTGACTCGTATCAGCTCCTATCGCCAGCCCGTACCTTATCATATCAGCTCTGGCCATTGCAATGCAAATCTGCATCCCGGCAGTTCCAGCCTTGCACGCGAATTCGAGGTCTGCAGCAAAGTAGTAGTTTCCAACCCCCACGGCCTCTCCGACCACCGTGGCTGTTGGTTTTACAGCGTAGGGATGGCTTTCACTGCCAACGTAAACAGCGTCAACTTCAGACGGATCGATTTTAGCTCTCGAAACTGCCTCTCTCGCAGCCTCAACTGCTATGGTTGCGGTATCCTCATCGAGTGCGGGGACTGATTTCTGCTTTATTCCAAGACCTCTCGATATCACCTCTCCATCCTCGCCCCATATCCTTGCAATTTCTTCAGCTTTTATCCTGTAAACGGGAATGTACGTTCCGTACGAAACTATGCCGACCACACCACCACCTCCTCAAATTTTACCTGAAATTTTTCCTCAGAGTCTTTATCATATCATTCACATTCATCTCAGTGGCTATCAGGTGTATTTTTTCGATTTCTGCTATCTTTGCAGCTATTTCATCAACTTCACTGGCTTTTATGCTGTTCAGAACCACGACAGCCGGTTTCAGATTTGCAACTCTAACGGCAACCATTGGTGACCTGCCGGAACTAACTCTAGTGAATATTAGGGCTCTTTCTGTCGTAAACCCGTAAAACCTGTAAAAGTCGTATGAATTCATTCTCAGAATTGCTTTTATGCTGTCTATAACCGTATGGCCGTTAACGTTTCTCTCGTTGAAAACAACGTCTTCTCCATCCACCACGTCTCTGAGCTTTGATGAGCTTATCGGAGCATCGTACTCCTTCATGTCGAGAATAATGTCCGTCTGAAATCCATCGAGCAGGTCTCTGTACTTGGAAACGGTTCTGTATCCCCTTTCTTTATCGATTTCGAGTAAAGCTTCTATTATTTTGCGTATAAATGCTATGCCGGGCGACTTTCTTCTATCACCCTCGTAATCGCTTATAACTGACGGAGAAACATTGAGTTTGCCAGCAAGCTCCTTCTGAGAAATCTCGAAAATAGTTCTCCACTTCTTCAAAACTTTACCGGGATACTCTGCAAAAACGACCTCGCCACATATCTTGTTCGCAAGTGCTTTTGCGGCAGAATCCATGTTCCGCGTAGTATTTCGGGTTTATAAAATTTGCGATTGTCGGAATTACGGTCGATTTTTGTCGTTTTAAAGCATCTGTTAACCTCAATTAACTTTATAACAATAATTTTAACATTATTTTCCGTTAATAGCGCCAACAGAAAACTATATCTGGTCTGGTTAAAAACTGATTAAATAAAAGTTTTTATCACCAGATACATCAAATCTCCAAGAAATACAGATATCAGGAAACCTAAAGTTATGAAGCAGATAAATGGTAAAGCTGGAGAGACCCACACCTCTTTTACCCCCTTCTTTCTCAGCTTTTTCAGCTCTTCTTCGTTTGCCTCAATTCCCCTGACCTTTTTCACTACTTTATCGCCTTCGACGTACTCGAGGAGGTTGTGGAATTTCACGTTTTCGAGCTTTTCTCTGTAGCCAATTAAACACTGCGGGAATTCTAAATCCCCTCTGATTAAGTTTCTGATTAACAGGATCACCACCAAGAAAGGAGCCGCAATCACGGAGTTTGCGAGAGTTGAGAAAGCAAAAATACCGATTCCCGTTCCGAGCAGCGGAAAGTTCAGAAAAACGGGATAAACCGGAAAAGCCACCGCTAAGCACATCAGAGCTTTTGCGTCAGCTCCTCCGTAAAGGCCGAGCCAGTACACTGCGTAGCTGAAAAAGAATATGAAGACGAACTGCAGAACTGCAAAGAGCAGGTTAAACGGCTTCACAAAGTATTCCACAGCGTCGAGAGGTATAAAAACCATGAGCATGTAAACCCAGAGTTTGTTTGAAATTAACCTCTCTCTCAAATCCATTCTGCTCGCTTCTACCAGAAAAGCCAGTGCCACAGCAACCTTTACAGCGTGGATTACGTCGATGGGTTTCATCCGTTCACCTCACCTGCAGGAGTACAGGTCTATGAGGTCAGACACAACTGCACTCGCTGTTTCGAGACTCCCAGCACCTTTTCCTATTACAAAAACATCTCCGGCTAAATCAGTTTTTATCAGCACAGCGTTGAGCGTTCCGTGAACGCAGAGGGGGTTGTTCAGGGATACAAGCCTTGGACCGACCTTGAGGTTGCCTTCGCTCACTTCAGATATCAGTCTTATGGTGTATCCCTTTTCGAGAGCAATTTCAAAAGCCTCGGGTGTTATTTCGGTTATTCCCAGAACTTCAACGTCTTTCAGACTGACGTTCATACCCATCAGAGCGTTTGCGAGTATTACGAGCTTGGCAGCGGAATCTATTCCCTCGACATCGTAACTCTCGTTGGCCTCGGCAATTCCGAGCTCCTTCGCTTCAGCAAGTATCATTTCGTACGGCAGTCTCTCCTCTTCCATTCTCGAAAGTATGTAGTTGCACGTTCCGTTCAGTATTCCCTTTATCGACTCAATTTCGTTTCCTGCGAGGTCTCTTTTTATCAGCTTTATTACCGGCATTGCTCCACCAACCGTGGCTTCGAAGAGCAGTTTTACACCGTTTCTCTCTGCAAGCCCGGACAGCTCTCTGTACGCCACAACGAGGGGGCCCTTGTTGGAAGTTATTACATGGCTTCCTTTTTTCAGACACTCCTTTATGTGCGTAAGCCCTGGTTCTCCAGTTTCTATATTCGTTGGCGTCAGCTCCAGAGCGACGTCGAATTCAACCTCTTCTATTATCTCTTTCACGGTCATTCCTTCCGGTAGCTTTCCTCTCCTCTCCTTGATTTCCAAAACTTCTTTTAAGTTCACGGAATCCGAAACAACAGAACCTTTCGAATCAGCTACTGCGACAACTCTGTAATCTCCAATTATCCTTTCAAGCCTCTGTCTGTTCATCAGGACTCTCGCAACGCCTCTTCCCACAGCTCCAAATCCAAAAATTGCGATTCTAATCATGTTTACCCTCCACAACTTCCTCTGTGCTTTTTTGTCAGCAGGAATTTTAGCCAGAGTTCCGGTTAACTTTCAAACTCCAGTGGCTCTATCACGGTTATACTCTTTTTTTTGCAGATTTCTTTCAGCCTGTTCAAAGCTTCTCTTAGCTTTTCATCTCCCGTTGCTGAAATAGTCACTATGGCTGTCGACGGCTTTTCTAGGTAGGGCATGGAGATATGCATTTCAACGACTTCCGCAAAGCCGGTCTCATCAACTGCATTTATCGTATCCGCCAAGTCTGTGTGGATTATGTGACCTATCAGCATTACGGAGGAAGTTGAGGTTAGCCTCACCTCGTTGTAGCTCTTTACAACAACTCCCTGAGCCTTTATACTGTCCACGAGCTTTTCGATGTTTCTCTCGTCTATTTCTATGGATATCTCCACCGGAACGTTTCCCAGAGGCGTTCTCTTTTCCCTCTTGTGGACTATGCTCAGTATATTGCCCCTGTACCTCGAAACCGGTTCTATTACCTTCGCTAACTGTCCCGGTTTGTCCCTGAGCTCAACGACAAGTGTGACAATTGCCATGGTCTAAAACCTGACAGCCACTTAATGAATGTTGTTGCTATTTGGGGATGGTCGGATGTACAGTAATCATATTAAGGTTAAAACAGAAGCTCTGTTAATTTATTGTTGGTATAACGTTTGGCGGATA
>WAPX01000023.1 GCA_015520485.1 Archaeoglobaceae archaeon | reverse complement strand
CTCGATACGGTATTACACCCGCTGCCTCCAACCCCAATAACCTTTATGTTCGTCTTTAACTGCTCGAGTATTTCCAGTATCTCATCCTCTACATCTTCTGCTGGACCAAATCCTTCAGCCCTTTCCCTTTCGGCTCTTTCCAGAGCTTCTTCGATAATTGATCTCATACTGCCCCCCTCATGAGCCTAAGCTAAGTAATGAATTGGGGTTTTGCAATACTATATAAATCTTTGTTGTTTGTTACATTCGATGAGCGTTTCCGGCATCTACGGCAGGGTTCTCTACAGGGGAAGAATCGTTGAAACAGGCGTGGAGTTCGAAAACGGAAGAATCACGAAAATAAATAAGAGGGTTAAGGGGAAAAAGCTTAGAGGATTGATTTTACCGGCAGCAATAGACGTTCACGTTCACTTCAGAGACTTTGAGGAAAAGCACAAGGAAACGATAGAAAGCGGCTCCCTCTCAGCAATTCACGGGGGCGTATGCCTCGTGGTTGACCAGCCGAACTGCAAACCTATGGTGGACTCAGCAGTAAGGTATTTCAGGAGAATGGAGAGAGCCAGTAAGCTTTACTGCGACTACTCCCTGAACCTGGCTTTAACGAACTCAAACTGGAGGAAAATAGGTAAGATTCTGCGGGAGGTAGGTAAAAGATACTTTGTTCCTGCCGTGGGGGAAGTTTTCCTTGAGCACTCCTCTCCTGAACTGCAGGTTAGATACGATGTTCTGGAAAGAGTGTCCAGAATTCATCTTTTAACGGTTCATGCCGAAGACCCGGAAATGGTCGATAACTGCTCTCCAAATTTTAAGTGCAGGCCAGAAAAAGCAGAGACTCTGGCCGTTGAAAAGTGCATTAAAATCCTCGGCAGGGGACACTTCTGCCACATATCGACAGTTGAGGCTGCGAAACTGATTTCAAACACGAGCTTTACGTGCGAGGTTACACCACACCACCTGTTACTCAGCACCAGGGATTACGGTAGACTTGGAGAGTTCGTTAACGTCAACCCTCCTTTAAGAAAAAAACCTCTGTTAGAACACCTGAACTCCTTTGACGTCATAGCTTCTGACCACGCACCACACACGCCAGAGGAAAAAAAAGATGGGGCTCCGGGATTTCCGGGAGTGGAAACAACATATCCACTGCTTGTAAGCCTGATAAAGGACGGTGTTGTTGGAATTGGGGCTGTGGAAATGCTGACGTCAAAACCTGCAGGGATTTTCGGGTTCGATAAGTTTGGCTACGGCAGCATTGAGGTAAACAACCTCGCAAACTTTGCGGTTTTCGACCTGTCAAGAGAGGAGAGAATATCTGCCAGAAGGTTGCACTCCATCTGTGGCTGGACTCCGTACGAGGGGTTTAAGGCTGTGTTTCCGAGCGAGGTCTGGCTCAGAGGAGAACCGGTCGTTCCCGGAGATGTGGCGGTGGGGAGAAAACTAGAGATCTGAGTTACATTTAAAATTAATATTTGTATAAAATAATTTATCGGTTTAATTTGTCGTTTTCCAGAAATAACCTGGCTTACTCCTCGATCCTCGGGGCGAGTATGTATTCGACCTTTGCCTTCCCGTCGCACACGTCGAAAACGAGCCTGACGGGGTAGTTCGTCCCGAGATAAATGGTCAGCAAATCACCGCTACCGGCAACCTTCACGAACTCCTTCAGATATTCGACTGAGAACATGCTTCTCGCAACGGCTTTGTTGAACTCTATGAGCTCGGCTTCGCTCATGTGAAACTCTATTCTGTCCACGTCGCCCTTCGCCTCTATGTAAAATCCGGTGTCGTCACTTCTGAATACCACGTGGTCGCTTATCTTGTCTGCAGCCTGTATGACCTTCTTGAACTCCCCGGCATCCATGACCACCTTTGCTGGCAGCTCAAGGTTCGGAACCTTTGGCTCCTTTCTTATTGCCGAAGGGTCTATGAGCTGAACTGAATACTGAACGCTCCCAAACTTCACGACCATTTCCGAATCTTCGACCTTTATTTCCACGAGTTCCTTGCTCTTTATAGTTTTGGATATGTCGTGAACCCTGTTAACGTCAACGCCTATTACCTCCTCTTCCTCCTCAGCCTCGACTGTGTAAGCCTCGAAACCGTCTGCCGGAACCTCCACAATTACCATGGCCACGTTGGCGGGATCAACTGCTCTGGAGTGAAAACCTTCCTCTTTGAAGTGAAACCTTGCCTCGCTGACAAGGGCCACCATCGCTTTCGCTATTGTTTTCAGCACATCGCCGGTAATAATGACGTCAATCATCGCTAACCCCCGAATTAAGCAAAACAATAAAAAATATTTAATTTTTTCCTTATCAGGTCAAGCGGGAAAAGTATGACGGAAAAATTTGAGGTTACGGTGAGCTGGCTCGGAAAATACAGGTTTGAGGCGAGAGCGGGAGAGTTCTCCGTCAGCATAGATCAGAGAACTGAGGAGGGTGGAGAGGGAAAGGGTTTCAAGCCCACGGAGCTGTTGCTTTCGGCAGTTGCAGGGTGTTTTTCCACGAACCTTGTCAGAATTCTGAACTTCAGGGGTGTTGAGTTCTCCAAACTCGAGGTGAAGGCTCAGATGGGAGGCAGAAGGAGGATAGTTGTTGAGGTGAGCACAGACACTCGTGATGTGAACACGCTGAAAGATGTGCTGAGAGCGGCAGAAGAAACGTGCAAAATTTCCTCAATCCTGAGAGATGGCTGCGAAACTGTTGTTCGGCTGAAAAGTTCCGGATGTCGTTAAGAGCTGGAAAAACTGGCGGTTCTGGACTTCAGGTGCTCCAGAATTCTCTCGAGTAAGTTCTTTTCTCCACCTCTCGCTTTCATGTACATCTTCTCTATTATCAGCTCCGGCGTGCTCCTGCCGGGTTTTCCGAAAACGGGCTGTCTGTCAACCACGAGGTTGAAGTTCTCATCCAGCCCCTTAGCCTCTATTCCGTCAACTCTCGCAAATGGCAGCTCTTCTTTCAGCTCGTTTCCGAGATGACTGACAACGACGACGTAGTGCCCTCTTTCGTTGGCAATTCTCAGCAGTTCAGCCATTATTGAGATTGCCGCACCCGGTTCTGTTATGGCCTCAAACTCGTCAACGAGTATCAGGTTTCTTCCACCGGACACGATTGCCCTTACAAAAGCCTTTACAGCGCTTTCAAACGCTCCAGCCCCGACACTACCCTTTTTTCTCCTGAAGAAGTATATTCCATCAAAAACGTTGATCCACGCCTTTTTTGCCCTTACAGGCAGGCCCATCTGCCCCATTATCTGTACCTGTGCCACGAGCTCCAGCAGAGACGTCTTTCCCCCGCTGTTGGCTCCGGTGAGTATGACTACTCTGCCCTTTGCTATTGGAGAATCACCTATGCTGTAGGTTACGGGCTGAGGATTATCTATAAACAGGTTCTCTCCCTCCACGAATGCTGTGTAATCAGCGATTTCGGGAAAAGTCCAGCCAAACTTCTTCAATTTCGACGAGAACTCTATGTCCTGTGCGAGCTCTACTTCACTTTTAAAACCCTCAATCCTTTCTGCAATCGTGTTAGCTGCCTTTCTGCAGGCTCTGTACAGTTCGAGCTTTACTTCCCTGTCCACTTCATCCACGATCCTTTCCAGCGCGTTTTCGTTAACCTCTACCGGATACGTATGGGAGAACAAACCCGAAACGTCGACGCCCGTTAACTCCTCAACTCTTTTTTCGCTCTCAATTACCTTCTCGGCTATTACGTTTTCAACCTCGTGGAACGGTATGCCCGACACATCACCTCTCATCGCGTCTAAAATGCTTCTGCCCCTCAGAGTTACCTCGAAGTCCGCTATTTCTTTTTCTATTCTTTCGTTCAGCTCGACGAGCTCGTTCATAACGATTTCTTCTATCATGGATGAATCCCTGACTTTTTTAAAAGCATATTTCACCTTTCTCGCAGCGGAAATAATGGCTCCAGTGTTTGATGCCTCTACACCGCAACTCCTCAAAAAGTCAAAGTAGGACTGGAGAGCGCTCAGAGACTTTACGAAGGGTTCAACTACTTTCTCCGGACACACAACTCTGCAGATGTCGATTAAGCTCCCGTTTCTGCAGGCTTTCTCCAGCGTCTCGACTTCACTCTCAAACCTGATGAAAGTATAGCCAACCATTACGCCGTTGCTCGAAGAAACTTCAGCCAGAAATCCGTATTTCTTCAGCCTGTTCACGAGCTCCTCGCTGCTCAGGTAAACTTCTCTCATGTCCGGTTTGATCGATAAGCTGAGTGCTGGCAGTTCTCCATCGCACACGGGCAGCCTCTTCAACCAGTTCTGAAACCGAATTATTTTTTCCGGCGAGTTCATCAATTTCAGTTTACCAATTCTGTCTCTCTTAATTCCTGATTTCTCTATTTCACTGATTATTTTCCTATATACAGCTCTGCTGTCTCCTCCAAGCTTCATTTTACAAAGCTTCCTCAATGGTACTTTTATACTTTAGGTCTGCTGAACCCCTCCTGAAGCCTGAGGCTGGCACTTTCGGCCTCATCCAGCAGAGATTCTTCGTCCATCGTTCTCAATTTTCCGTCGTTCATCAGGATTTTTCCATCGACTATTAAGTCTCTCACCTCAAAACCGTAGGAGGAGTAAACAACGCTGTAAACGGGGTTGTACAGTGGTGTGTAGCTCAGACTCTTCTTCAGCACGACGAGGTCTGCCAGGTATCCCACCTCTATTTTTCCTCCTCTGAGTCCGTAAGCTGAATACCCGTTTTCCGTGGCCATTTTCAGCACGTCCAGAGCTTTAATAGCTGCCGGGCTCAGCCTGAATTTTTGAAGCAGAGCGGCAAACTTCATCTCCCCGAGAACACTCAAACTGTTGTTGCTCGCCGCCCCGTCCGTGCCGAGGCAAACGTTAACGCCTTCTTTTACCATTTCAGCAACTTTCGCAATTCCAGAGCCGAGCTTCAGGTTACTCACGGGACAGTGAGCGACGCTGACGCCTCTTCTGGCTAACAGTTTTATTTCGTCATCGCTCAGCCATACGCAGTGAGCGGCAACTGTCCTGTAGTTGAAAATCCCCAGTTCGTCCAGGTACTCGACGGGTGTCTTTCCCGTTTTTTCCCTTACAATCCTGACCTCATCCTGAGTTTCGGCAACGTGTATGTGCACGGGCAAACCGTACTCCTCAGCCATTCTCGCAGATATCAGGAGCAGGTCTTTCGAGCAGGTGTACGGGGAATGGGGATCCACGCTCAGAGTTATTCTGTTACACCTGCCGTTCCACTCGTTGATAAAACTCTCTGCCTCTCTCAGCTCTTTCTCTCTCTTTTCCTCGCTTTCCATGTCTATCATTCCGTAGCCGAGAACTGCTCTTATGCCCGACTCCTCTACAGCTCTGGCGACTCCGTCCATGTGGAAGTACTGATCTGAAAAGCAGGTTACGCCCGATTTTATCATTTCGGCAATTCCAAGCTTCGCTCCCACGTAAACGTCCTTCTCCTTCATTTTGCTTTCAATGCTCCAGACTGTTTTCAGCCACTCCATCAGAGGTACATCCTCCACAGCGCACCTGAGCAGGGTCATCGCAACGTGGGTGTGGGAATTGAAGAAACCGGGTAAAACAAGACACTTTCTGGCGTCTAAAACCTCGTCAGCCTTTAACTCTCTCTTTGTGACCTCCTTTATCACGCCGTTTTCCAGAAGTACGTTGGCCTTTACGAATTCGTTACCAACTAAACAGAGTCCGTTAACGACAGCAACAGTGTCCTGCATGGCACGTGTAGTGTGGTGGGTGTTTATGACGTTTATTCAGACTTTTCGGGCGATTGCCGGTTCGTTTTTGCACTGCATTTTGGCCTGTTTGAGAATTCGTGAAGTGTAAAGCTAATTTTACTAAAAAAAGTTAAAGACGACATAACGAAATAAACGTGAAATCGGAAAAGCGAAAAACAGAAAATGTGGGTGGGGTTATGTCTGAAGGTGAAGGTACTGTTTCTTGACCTGTCCGCAGGCTGCAGGTACGGTGAGGTTCTCGAGTGCCTCGAGGCGATTGCGAGGAAGTGCTCTGTCCGTTCAGAGCTCAGTTCAGAAAAATCCGTAAGCTCGTTACTCCGTTCAATGAGGGATAGCGGCTACAGAATTTATTCCACGCACGTGCCTGTAAAGCCTGCGATGTCCAGAGCCGTGGAGGGGTCGAAATTAAAGGTCATGCCTGACGTAAACTCCAAAACTGAAGAAAAGGTCATCAGAGAACTCGCAGAATTCGTGGAAGGAGAGCTTCTCTATCCGGTAAAGGTTAGAGCGGTGGCTACATCTGGAAGCGTTACGGCGATTGCCGGAATGGCTGAAGGGAGAGACGACGTCGTTGTTGTCGAAACCAAGGTTGACGACGTCAGCGGAGAGGTTCTGGCGAATGCAGTTGAAAAAATAATGGAGGTGGCTCTGGACGTTGAGGTGCTGTTCGCTCTCGGAAAAAAGGGAAGGCCGGGTTTTGTCGTGAGAGCTCTGGCTGAGGCTGGAAAAGCGGAGGAACTGGCGAGAGCTGTTATGAGGGAAACGGGAAGCATTGGTGTGAGACTCGTATTCACGAAGAGAATTAAATCTCCGAGAACCGTAAAAAAGCTGAAAGTTAAGATGAGCAGGGAGTACGAAATAAGAGTCAAGGTATCCGGGGTAAACGTGAAACCGGAATTCGAGGACGTGAAGAAGCTGGCAGAAGGAGAAGGAATCAGCCTCCCTGAAGCTTACAGAGCTGTTTACAGAGCTATCTACTCTGCCCCGAAGTAGGCGTTTCATCAGGTGAAATCCATGCTGATTCCGTCAGGCAGCAGGTGCATAGATTCTCTGCTTGGAGGAGGGGTCGAAACCGGGACGGTAACTCAGATATATGGAGAGAGCGCAACCGGAAAAACCTCAATATGCCTGATGCTCTGCAAAAACGCAGCAAAGGTGGCGAAGGCTGCTTACATCGACACGGAAGGTCTCTCAGCGGAAAGAGTTCATCAGATTTTTGGTGGTGCGGAACTGCTGAAGAGAATATACATTCACGAAGTTTTCGATTTCAGACAGCAGAGTTCTGCAATAAAGAGGCTCTCCAAAATCTGCGAGGAAATAAAACTCGTAGTTGTGGATTCCTTTACGGGGCTTTACAGAAGCGAGCTCGAAGAGGGCAAAGCTGTGAGAATAAAAAGAGAGCTGACGAAACAGCTGACTTACCTTCTGGGACTGGCGAGAAAGCACGATCTGGCAGTGGTGATAACGAACCAGATGTTCACCGACGTGAACCTCGGAGTGGACAGACCAATCGGGGGACCGAGTGTGGATCACCTCTCGAAGGTCATAATCGAGCTTTCCAGAGCTGAAGAAAACAGAAGGAAGGCCAGGCTCGTAAAGCACAGGTGGAAGGCTGAAGGGGGGGAGTGCTTCTACAGGATTACCGATAAAGGAATTGAGCCGTAGCTTCAGTAGCAACCTGCTTCCCGTTTAACCCCCTTCTTCGTCTTTATGACGTTTCTGTACGGACAGTTTTTTGGTCTTGCCTCGTTTTCCGGGCAGACGCCTAGGGTGAATCCTCTGCACTTCACGTTTGAGAAAATTTCTGGATATACCTCCACGACTGCACTTCTAACCTTTTTTGCGAGTTCTCTCATTTCAGGAGCTGCTCTGACGCACAGCCTGAGCATGAGGAAGTTGATGAGGCTCCGGGCGTTAATGCTCCAGATGTAGTGAGTGTGCGTTGCCATGGGCAAAACGTACCTCGCAACCTCCTTAGCTACAGCAGGTCTGTCTTCGAGCATTTCGTAAATTCTTGCATAGTGCTTTCTCGCATCTTCCATTGCCTTCAGAAACTCTTTTTGAACGCTCTCTCTCACGTTCTCATCCAGTTCGGGAAAGAAATCCAGCGGATTGACGAAGTCGAAACCCTTTTCCATGTTGTACCTCGTGCTCCTTGCCGTATGGCTGGCAATCCTGTGCTCCAGAAGCTCTCTGCTTATTGCGACGCTGATACCCGAAATGTCAAAAGTAAACGTTATGTGCTCCAGAGCGCTGCTGTAGTCATTCTCTACGATCATTCTGACTATTTCCTCCCTGCTCAGGTTCTCGGGAACTCCGCTGACCCTTGCAGAGTTTGCGACGAGGTCAACTCCACCCTCAGTTACTCTCAAGAGCCTCACTTCCACGAAACATCCCTCCTCAAAACATCATGCACGGATAAAACCAGCACAAATCAGCTTAACGACAGGGATTCCCTAACAGTTTTTGCCGCCTCACACATAACTCTGAGCTTCTCGAAGGCGATCTCTCTTGGCAACAGCTTTAACCCGCAGTCCGGATCGATGTAAAGGTTTTCCGGCTTGACCACGTCGAGGGCGAGCTCTATTGCTTTTACGACCTCCTCAACGCTCTCCACCCTGCTGCTGTGAACGTCTATGCATCCAAATCCAAGGTCCATGTCGTAGGAGTACTCCTTAAGCACGTTTAACTCGGAAAATCCCCTGTTTGCGAATTCAAGATCAAGCTGGTCAACTCCAAACTCCATTATGTGCGGAAAGAGCCGTTCGTACTCTCCGTAGCAGATGTGGATTGCCGTGTAAACCTTACCCTTCACACCCTTAAGCATTTCTTCGACTGCGTTTTTTGCGATTTCAATCTCTTCCTGACTCGAGTGGGTTGAAAGGGCTGGCTCGTCTATCTGTATAAAATTCGCTCCGGCTTTCGTGAGTTTTCTCATTTCCTCGTTTATTATTCTCGCAATGGCGTAGACCGCTTCCTCTTTACTGCTGTAGTACTCGTTAAAGCTCCAGTCTGCAAGCGTGTAGGCTCCGGTAATCGGTACTTTTATTTCTCTGTCCGTAATGTTTTTAATAAATTCGAATTCATGAACCACGAGGGGTTTTTCGTAAACGAGCTCGTCAACTATTGCCGGTTTGGGGTAGTATGCGTTGCCCCACACCCTGACCTCGCCGTATATGACAAAACCGCCAATTCTCTCGGCAAAGTAGGAAACCATTTCTTCTCTCCTCATTTCTCCATCCCAGAGTATCTCAATTCCGGCGATTTCCTGATCCTTAACAACTGCTCTAACGGCATCCCTGAAAGCGTCTTCTCTGATTCTGTCGTCATCGCAGTTACCGATGATGTACTTCAACCAGAGGGGTTTCGGATAGCTTCCAACGACAGTAGTCCTCAGACATTCAGCACTCATAACAGCATCCCCTTCAGCTTTGAAAGCAGGGACATTTTCTCGTAAGCTTTAATTTCCGGCAAAAATTCAAGACCCGTATTCGTCGTGAGGTACAAGGTTTTCGGGCTGAATTCAGATATCAATTCAACTTCTTCCTTCAGCTCTTCCAGACTTTCAATCTTAGTATTTCTGCCGTCAACTATGCCGGCGGACAGGCTTTTACACCCAAACTCCTTCAAGCACCTGACGTTATCCTCAAAACCCTCCACAAAGTCCAGTCCGATGACGTCAAACCTGTCAACGAGTTCAGAATAAATTTTCTCGTTTACACTTCCAAAATACGTTGAAATCCACAACCTACCTTTAAAGTTAAAGGAATCCAGAACCTCCACGAACGTCTGGAAGTAATCCGAGCAAGCTTCTGGATACACGAGAGCTGGCTCATCAAGCTGGACGTCTCCAGTTATCTCGAACAGACTCTGCACTTCCCGCATTACGAGCTCTGCAAACCTCTCGAAAATCCTCTTTTCGCACCTCGAAAGGTAAAAAGCAGTCAGACAGGACATTACGGCTTTTAAAGCACGCCTCTTCTTCCACACCCCGCAGGCAATTCTGAAATCGTTCATCACCGGCTTCCTCAGGTCTCTCTCGTCCTCGAGTACGGGAATTCTGTAGTACAGGTTGTTTTCAAAGTACCTCGCAAGACCGTTTGGTTTGAAGCCGGCTCTTATAGCGACGGTGGCGAGAAAGTCGTGCCAGAGCAGCATACCTTCAGTCAGCACGTCAACTCCGCACTTCTCCTGATTCTCCAGAACCTCTATCTGGGCTTTTTTGAGCACGGATTCGTCAACTCTCGCATCCAGGTCCTTCTGCAAACCCTCAATTCTTTTCAGGTAGTTCCTAAACCACACCGGACGGGGGTAGCTGCCTGCAGATGATACGGCAAACTCCACAGGGAGTGTTGGATGTTTGAAAAATAACAATTTCATTTGTTCCAGTAGAAAGGAAGGTTGACATTCGACCGCAACCAAAATTTTTACAGACCGAGGGTTTTATAAACTCTACAGCTTTATTAACCTCAGAAATAAGTGTATGCGGGGGTTGCCGAGCCAGGCCAAAGGCGGTGGACTCAAGATCCACTCCCGCAGGGGTCCGAGGGTTCAAATCCCTCCCCCCGCATTTCCCGTATTTACTTGGTATGGGTACAGTAGGACTTGAGAAAAGTAATTTTACGATATAAAATAATTTTATTATATTTTCATGTTATTTTAAACAAGTCTTTATAGGATCATAAATACCAGAAACCTCTGTCAGTAACTACTTCCAGCTCATTTTCACAGTGTTTAAATGTCTCTTTAAGGAAAACGTAGCTTCAAAGCGTCTCCCTCCTTCAGAAGCCCGAATAACCAAATATCTCCTATCCTTACTTATCTTTTTTCTTAACATGTTTTTATTCTTGGTTGTGTCCTCAAAACTTTAAAGACCTGAAAATTTTTAAAAAAACAGACCAAAATAATAAACATGCCAGAGGTCAACGATTACTCGTTTGGCAGGATTGTCGTGGACGGCAAGGAGTATAGTAGCGACATAATCCTGTTCTGGAACGGAAGAGTTGAAAAATGGTGGAGAAAAGAGGGGCATCACGTCTATGTAGAGGATATAAAGCCAATTTTAGATGCAAAACCAGATGTAGTCGTTTTCGGAACGGGTAAATACGGGGTAATGAAGGTCGGAAGCGACGTAAAAAGAGCGCTGGAAGAGAAAAACATAGAATTCATCGAAATGATCTCCGAAAAAGCGGCTGAAAAGTTTAACGAACTCGTCGGAAAGAAAAGGGCAGTTTTAGCAATACACCTCACGTGCTGAAAGCTATTTATTCTTTTAGATCAAACAGATTACAATGTCCCTGAAAGTTAAGGATTACATGACCAGGGATGTTATTACTGTTTCTCCTAAGAGAACAGTAGGAGATGTTATAAGGTTAATAGAAAATACAGGACATGACGGTTTTCCCGTGGTCGATGAAATGGGAAAGGTCGTTGGCTATGTTTCTTCGAGGGACTTGCTCAGAAAGCCGTCGAATATGATAATCGAAGACATAATGAGTACGAAGCTTTACGTTGCGAGAGAGTACATGGATCTGAGGGATGCTGCAAGGGTTATGTTCAGAACCGGCCACTCCAAGCTACCGGTGGTCGATGAATCCGGAAAGCTTCTCGGAATAATAACAAACGCAGACGTCATAAGGAGTCAGATAGAAAGAGCTGATCCAAAGAAAGTTGAAAAGCTCAGAAAGACGATAGAGAAAGTTCACGGAGTAAAAGTCAACGTTAGCAGAGGGGTTATTGACGTGGAGAGGATGATACCAACCCAGACCAGAATATTTGCGGACGAGCTGAAGGGAAGAATATACGAGCTGAAAAAAGGACTCGCAGAACCGCTGATAGTCATAAGGAAAGGTGGAAGGCTGTTTCTCATAGATGGGCACCACAGAGCTGTTGCCGCAAAAAGGGCTGGAGTCAAAAGGCTCGAAGCATATATACTGGATGTGCCCGACACGATAGAACTCGGAATTGAAAGGCTGGTTAAAAAGAAGGGAATAAAGTCGGTGGACGATGTGGAGGTTATTGAAGATGTACCACACCCTCTTGTGGAGATCACTTTCAGGAATATGACCCATTGAGGTTTTTTATTCATTTGTGTTTATTTTATTGAAATATCTGTAAAATAATTGGTTCAGCTGACGCATACTCAATGTAATACGTAACGAAAATTTTTTTAAAGCTACTCAAAAACTTCTGCAGGGGGGTTTAGTTGAGCCTCATTGAAAGTGTAGTTCCTAAACTCGAAGGACTCAGGACGCTAATAGTATATGATTCGCCGGTAACTGCAAGGATATTGATACTGAGACATATCCTCCCGCACTACTCAAACAAGAATATCTATCTAGCAATATATTCAGAAAGCATGTGTAGAAAAGCCAGAAAAAGCTATGAATCTATTATAAAAACACATCCAGAGAGTACTAATTTGCTCAATAAGGTTAAGATAATCAAAATAGGATTTAACGAGGAGGTTCCATTCGGAGAACTCCACCAGTTTATAAACATCGAGGAGCAATGGTGTGAAAAGCTGGCAGACATTTTAATGGATTTTAGCAGTAAGGATATGATAATATTTCACGGATTTTCGCTCGTACAGCTTCTGTATAGCAAGGACTGGCTCGTGAGAAATCTTAAATTCTTTGATCGTATTCCATCTGATATTACTGTAATCAACAAGATATCCAAGAACCTCTACAGGGGTTGGGCCGAAGGTGTTTTGAGGAAACTTCACGATGTTGTAATAAGAGCTGAAAAAAGCGAGAGAGGGTTGTTGGACCATGAAGAAAGCTACCTCATAGGCGTCGAGGAGAGCACGGTAATTGACATTCCACTATCATCTGCGAGATTCAAACTGAGCGAAACCGGTGTGTTTGAGGAGTGCTAAACCGTAGTTGTTTTTCGTTGTTTGTGTTTTTTAATAACTCTTAAATTTTTAAAAAGTTATTAAAAAATAGCCCCGCCCGGATTCGAACCGGGGTCGCGGGATCCAGAGTCCCGCAGGATTGACCACTACCCCACGGGGCTTTGCGACGTATCAACATAGGAGACGCCAGTGATGCTACAACCTAAAAAATATATGAAGCTTTTGGTAAGTAGGTTTACCGGAAAAACTCAGCACTCTTCGCTGCTACATGTCAACCTTCAGTGTTCTACTTTTCAGTATTCAGACGCCGACTTTAAAATCGATGCCGAAAGCTATTAATTTAAAAACGTAAATGAGTAACCGGGTGAATTCAGATGACAGAAAAGCCCGAAAAGTTTGATGAAGTTCTTCAGGAGAAGATATACGAAATACTGAAAAAAGCAAACGCACCGCTTATAACTTCAGAAATAGCGGAAATGCTCAAACTTGAAAGAAGAGTCGTGCTAAGAAGGTTGCAGAGAATGGCAATAGAAGGTAAGGTAAAGGGTAGGAGGGTTGATGTTGCAAATGGCATCTGGATATGGTGGCTTTAAAGACTCTAACTTTTGAGTCTTTGTTTTTTACCCATTTCTACATATTTTCAATGTGAATTCTGTTCATCTCCCGGATGTAACCAACACCAATACCCTGCTCTTTTGCTCTTTTCCTTAAGTCTCTGTCGTTGGTTATTAACACGCAGTTCTTCCGCTTGCTGAGTTCAATAAGCGCACTGTCTGTACCAGTTTCCCTGATTTCAACTACTTCCAGATTTTTCTCTTTCTCTAAGAGCTGTAACGCAAATCTCGCAGCCCGGCTGTATTTGCCACTGAGTCTGCTTCTAAGTATCCTCAGCTCTTCCAGAACACCGTCGGGTATGTAAAACCTGTTAAATCCCACTGACTTCAACTCTTCAAACACGTCGATTTTAGCTAAATAGGCGTACATCAGCACGTTTGTATCGATTACTGCGCACTTCATTGCCGATTTACCTAATAATTTACCTTATTGTTCCTGCACCTATCAGTCTCCACCTCGAGCCTACCCTTCTGCTTATTGCTACTCTCCATCCGCTCTCAGCGCAGACAGGTCTTTTCAGTTTTACCTCCACGACATCGTCTCTCGCAGACGTTACAATTCCGAGAGTTATTGCTGTTCCCACGCTCAGCATGAGCGGTTCGTTCATCTTTATTTTTTCAACAAAGAGCTCTTCTTCAGTTCCAACCACTCTTTCAAGAAGTCTTACGTCCATCGTAAACTCAAAAAGAACTCCGGGCAGATCTTTCTCCTTGCCGAGTACATTTCCAACAAGGGCATCACTCTTTGTCAAGTACGGGTCAAGTTTGGTAGCAACTCCTATCAATCCGCCGGGTGTGGCTTCTTTAACCGATTTTCCGGAAGCCATTATTCCAACGACTTCAGAGTGCAGTTCCTCCCACACATCTCTCTTTTCATCCTTTATTCCCGGTCTGATCGTTATCTCGTCACCAACTCTCAGTTTTCCCCTCGAAAGGCTACCTCCAACAACACCTCCGATGAGTTTTTCCGGAGGGGTGCCGGGTTTGTTAACGTCAAAGCTCCTTGCTATGTGCATGAGCGGTGGAGCGTCAAGATCTCTTTCTGGTGTAGGAATCGTTTCCTCTATTGCCTCTATCAGCACATCGAGGTTCACTTTTTGCTGAGCAGAAATCGGTATAATTGGGGCGTTCTCAGCTATGGTTCCCTTTACGAACTCTTTTATTTCTCTGTAGTTTTCGAGAATTCTTTCCTTGGGAACTATGTCTATTTTGTTCTGTGCTATCACTATTTTATTCACGCCTATTATCTCGAGAGCCATTAAATGTTCTTTTGTTTGAGGGCGTGGGCACTTCTCGTTTGCCGCTATGACAAGAATGGCTCCATCCATTATTGCGGCTCCGCTCAGCATCGTCGCCATCAGCGTCTCGTGTCCGGGACTGTCAACAAAGCTCACAGTTCTCAGTATCTCTGTTTCACTTCCACATCTCGGACAGATTTTTTCCACGGTGTACGCGTACGGTGGTTCGCACACGGGACACTTCCTAAAAGTCGTGTCAGCGTAACCGAGTCTTATTGAAATTCCCCTTTTCAGCTCTTCACTGTGTCTGTCCGTCCACACGCCACTTAAAGCGGCAACAAGAGTTGTTTTACCGTGATCAACGTGACCTATCATACCTATGTTAACTTCCGGCAAAGGCACATCATCTTTCATGCGTTTATCAGGCCTGTGGCATGCTTTAAAAATGTTTCATGTTTAAGACCGCGGATATATCCACGGTATGAAGAAAACAAAATTTTTACATAACTTCTACTAGCAGCTAAGCATGTATTTTTACATCAACGTAAATTTAGAAATTTTTAAATATCATAATGATAATAATCAACTAACCGGTGAGTAAGATGAAAGCTGAAAATTCGGAAGGCAGAGTAAACTATCTAATAAACGTGCTTGCCGAAGAACTGGAAAAAATTACATACTCTCCGTCTGATGTTGAGGAAAAAGTTGTCGAACTGCTGGAAAGACTTGGGCTTATCGAAGTTGACGATGAAGGAATTATCAGACTCACAGCAACGTGCAAGAAGCTTATGATAATGAGCGACAAGGATTCCTGTCAGGATTAACACCCGCTGCCTTTATTTACAGCAGAGATTTAGTCGAGATGGGAGGGGTGGTGGGCGGCTTACCGAAAGGAGGAAAGTCCCCCCACCGTTAAAGGCGGAGCCCCGCAAGGGGCTGTGCCGGGAGGCACGGCAACGGCACAGAAACGATACCTGCCCGGGGAAATGCGATGATTCCGGAAGGATGAGGTCACCCGGTGCAGGGTGAAACGGCCGACCCCGCCGGTGCAACGCTTTGCGGCTCAGACTGATGCCGCCTGAAACAGAAGGGGGCTTACTACCACCCCTCCCTACGCTTTTTTTGATTCTCCATATGCAAGAGCTGACGCGACAAGGTGGGCTATTCTCAAACACTCCGGAATTTTTCCAATGCATGTTGATGCTCTTATGAAGTTTCTGGCTTCTTCCACACTGCATCCAGCGATGTGGACTTCAACGTCCTCAATTTTCAGGGGTTTTCCCGCTTTCTTCAGTATTTCTATTCTTCTTTCTGCATTTCCCGCTTTCACCGCCGGTTTTTCAAGACTCTTTGTGTGCTTTTTTGTCACAGCCATTACCGGTTTTTCGGTCAGCTCGTGAATTTCAACGATGTCCGCCACATTCATACCCGCAAATGTTATGCTGTACAGCATTACGCATTTAATCTGTCTGCAGTACTTGGATTCGTTCACGAGTTTAACTATTTTTTCAGTAACGTCAAAACCGTCAACGTCTATCTGAGAGTATACGAAGCCTTCCACCCTGCATCCTGCAGTTATGCATCCAACGAGGTGTGCTCTTCTGCACGACAGAGATGTAAAGCCGTCATCAAATCCCACGAACCTCCAGATCTTCTGCATCTTCCTGCAGGTTAACCGAAGGTTTTATTTAACCCTTACAAATAGCCCCGAATGAGCGGGGGTTGCCGAGCCAGGAAAAGGCGCCAGATTCAGGGTCTGGTCCCGCAGGGGTCCGAGGGTTCAAATCCCTCCCCCCGCACTTGTTTTTGCTGATTATGTTTATTCTGTTTAAGCTCTATATCGATTTAATGCAGAGTTGACGAAAATTTGAATTTATAAGGCTCTTTCTCTTCCATTTTTGCTTTCCGAGTGTTCGACAGTACTTAAAAACTTCCGAACCGTGAGACACCGGCACAGTTATTTAGTTTTGAAGAAGAAATCGTAACATGAGACACCCCGCTGTGGCTGGAGCGTTTTACCCGTCTCACCCGGATTCTCTGCTCGCAATGCTGGAAGAGTTTGTAAAGAGAAACCCCCAGCAGGACGTTATTGCCGGAATTGCTCCTCACGCCGGTTACATTTACTCTGGCAGAACTGCTGGAAAGCTGTACTCCATAATTCCTGAAGCTGAAACCTACGTAATTCTCGGGCCAAACCATACAGGCTACGGCTCCATGGTCGCCGTTTCGACTGAAACGTGGTTAACGCCACTCGGCGAGGTAAAAGCCGATGTTGAATTCATAGATGCGATGCCCGGAATAATAGTGGACAGAGACGAAATAGCCCACAAGTACGAGCACTCGATAGAGGTTCAGCTACCATTTCTGCAGTACATATGCAGCGACTTCAGAATAGTTCCGATATGCATGGGTCTGCAGGACGAAGAAACGGCGAGAGAAGTGGTAGCAGAGGTACTTACAGCTCAGGAAAGGACGGGAAGGGACATTGTGGTTATAGCTTCAAGCGACATGCACCACTACCTGCCCGATGACATGTGCAGGGAGAGAGATGCAAGGGTAATAGAATCAATACTGTCAATGGATACGTCGAAGTTCTACCTTACGGTGAACAGCATGCAGGCAAGCGTGTGCGGCGTTGGGCCAATAGCTGTTGCCATGCTCTACGCAAAATCCAGAGGTGCGAGGGCGGAACTTGTCGATTACTCCACGAGTGGTGACGTGGCTGATAAGAGTCAGGTGGTCGGATACGCTGCGATAGCTTTTAGGGTTTGAAGTGCCTTCGGCCAGTATGATCTGCTCCGCTCCGGGAAAGGTGATTATATCTGGAGAACACTCAGTGGTTTACGGAAAACACGCTCTCGTTACCGCAGTTAACCTGAGATGCTACTCTGAGGTAAGAAAATCGACGAGAGTGAGGATTTCCTCTGAACTCGGGGAAACCGGTCTGGACTTTGAAGTCCACCCCTATGTGAGCTGGGCTGTAAAGCTATTCGAGGAGAAGTGCGGAAAAACCGTAACGCCGGATATAAGGATAAGAAGTGAGATTCCAGTTGCTTCGGGACTCGGAAGTTCAGCAGCAGTAACTGTTTCCACACTGGCAGCTCTTGGACTCGAATACGGATTCAAACTAAGCAGGGAGGAAATTTTCGAGCTTGCGAGGGAGGTTGAGCTCAAAGTTCAGGGCAGGGCGAGCGGCGTAGATTCTTTCGTTTCCACCTTTGGAGGGGCGTGGCTGATGCCCGAAAAAGAAGAGTTCAAATTTTCGGCAAAAATGCTCGTCATCAACAGCGGCGAAAGCAGCGTCACATCCGAAATGGTTGCCAGAGTGGCTGAGTTAAGAGAGCTCTATCCCGGTGTTGTGGAAAGAATTTTCGAGGCAATGGACAGCGTTACCTTGGAAATAAAAAAAGCCCTTGAAAGGGGAGACAATAAAGCCCTGCACTTCCTGTTCGGGGCAAACCAGTGCATGCTGAAAGCTATTGGAGTGAGCACATTCAGAATCGACGGCATTATTGCAGAACTCGAAAAACTTGGAATACCGGCAAAAATAACCGGAGCCGGTGGGGGTGGAAGCATTCTCGGCCTGATACCGGAAAGTCTCAGGAAGCCTGAAAAAGCTGAAAGTGTTGACGGGAAAATTGAAAGGCTGGGAAAGTGTACTGTGGTAACTCCAGAATTTGAAGGCGTCAGACAGGAGACCGGAAATGGCCGGTGATAGCGTGAGAGTCGTGCTGAAGCTTGGTGGAGCACTCATAACGGACAAGCGAAGAGGTGCTTTCGACGTTGCTAAAATGGACGTGATAAACAGAATTGCGAGGGAGGTGGCAGAATCAAAGAACGGTAACGAGCTTTTTCTGGTTCACGGAGCCGGGTCTTTTGGTCACCCATACGTGGAAAAACACGGCCTGCTGGAAAAACCCACGCCGATGGGCGTTGCAGAGACGCATTTAGCGTGTGAAAGGCTGTGCGAAATCGTTTGCAGGTCTCTTGTGAAAAACGGCATTCCTGCTGTGCCCCTGCACCCCCTTTCAGCATTCCGTGTTGAAGGGAAAAAGCTCGTGTTTAACGAAAAATTCTTAGAAACAATTCTCAAAAGCTTCGTTCCTGTAACGCACGGAGATGTCGCACTTTTAGACGGAAAATGGGGAGTTCTTTCAGGGGATGACATAACTGTCGAACTTGCAGAAAGGCTCGGAGCGCAAAGGGTTGGCTTTGCGTCGAACACCGAAGTCCTCATGGACGGGAGGCCGTTAAAGGAAATATCTCTGTCAGACGTGAAAGGGAGAATCGACACGTTCAGACTTAAGGGAGACGTTTCAGATGTTACGGGAGGAATGGCTGCAAAACTGCTGAAAATAGAAAAGATAGCTGGAAAAGCAGAAGTGTTTATATTTAGCGGGTTGAAAGAAGGGAACGTCTCAGCCTTCCTGAAGGGCGAAGAAGTCGGGACGAGAATACTGCCTTAGCAGGGTGGAACGATGGAGACCTCTAACAGAAAGCTCGAACACATAAAAATATGCCTGCAGGAAAAGGTAGAATCGGACTATTCTGGCTTTGAAGACGTCATGCTCATACACAGCGCTCTGCCAGAGCTCAATCTGGAGGACATCGATACGGGTGTGGAGTTTATGGGAAAGAGGCTTTCAGCTCCGGTACTGATAGCCTCGATGACCGGCGGGCACAGGGATGCGAAGGTGATTAACAGAAACCTCGCAGTTGCCGTCGAAGAGCTCGGGCTTGGAATGGGCGTTGGCAGTCAGAGAGCAGCCATAGAAGAGCCGGAGCTCGCAGACAGCTTCAGCGTGGTCAGAGAGTACGCACCGAAGGCATTTATTTACGCAAACATAGGAGTTGCTCAGCTCTTGGAGGATTCAGAGGTTGCTGATAAAGCTGTGGAGATGGTAGATGCCGACGCTCTGGCAATCCATCTAAACTTCCTGCAGGAAGCAATACAGCCAGAAGGAGACACGAATGCTGAAGGTTGCTTAAACGCGATAGAAGAGGTGTGCTCGTCTCTTAAAGTTCCCGTAATAATCAAGGAGACGGGAGCCGGCATATCGAGGGAGGTGGCTTTAGCCGTGAAAAAAGCTGGGGCTTCGGCAATTGACGTTGGTGGTAGAGGAGGGACGAGCTGGAGCGGGGTTGAAGTTTACAGAACTGAGGGGCTTTGGAAGGAGATAGGCAGGGACTTCTGGAACTGGGGAATACCAACGGCGTTCTGCGTTGTCGACTGTTCTGATGTTTTACCGACAATAGCCACTGGAGGAATCAGAAGTGGAATTGACGTGGCAAAAGCCATAGCTCTCGGAGCCAGACTTGCGAGCTCAGCTCTCCCGTTCCTGAGGCCAGCAACTATATCGAGCAGTGAGGTCGTGGAAAAGCTCAAGTACTTCCTGCAGGGGCTCAGAGTGGCCATGTTTCTTACATCATCCAGAAGTGTTGACGACCTGAAGGGGAAAGTCTTTATCACCGGAAAGCTGAAGGAGTGGCTGGAGTACAGGTTGAAGTCCAGATCAGAATCTGGTGTTGTTAAAGGCTGAAATGTTAGAATGCCGGAGGTCAGTCTATGCCAGAATACAAGGAGATCGTAGAAGAAGTAAAGAAAAGAGGAAAAATAATAAACAGGGCAATAGACGGGTTTCTTCCCATAAAAGAGCCTGAAGGACTTTACAGAGCTGCGAGACACCTGATAAACGCAGGGGGCAAGAGGTTAAGGCCGGTTATGTGTTTGCTGGCATCTGAAGCTGTTGGAATGGAGGAAAACAGAGCAGTAAAAGCTGCAGTCGCAGTTGAAACGATACACAACTTCACGCTGATCCACGACGACATAATGGACAGAGACGAGATGAGGAGAGGCGTAAAAACCGTGCACACTCTTTACGGAGAACCAACGGCAATACTTGCCGGAGACACTCTGTTTGCCAGAGCTTTCAGCGTACTTGCAGGTGATGAACATCCAGCCGAAAACGTTGTGAAAGCGTGCAGGATGCTCGCTGACGTTTGCGTGGAGATATGTGAAGGTCAGTACATAGACATGAGCTTCGAAAGCAGGGAACTCGGTGAGGTGAGCGAGGAGGAGTACCTTGAGATGGTCAGAAAAAAGACTGCTGCTTTGATTGCGTGCTCCTGCGCAATACCCGCAGTGCTGGCGGGAAAAGAAGATTATGCGAAGTACCTCTGGAATTTTGGAGAGATGTGCGGTATTGGTTTTCAGATTCACGACGATGTTCTTGACCTCGTGGGAAGAGAAAAAATTGGAAAGGACTGGGGCAGTGACATAGTTGAGGGAAAGAAAACGCTCATAGTAATAAAAGCTTCTGAAATGGGCGTAAACATCCCAGTTTTCGGAAAGGGGAAAGCTGAAAAAGGTGAAATTGAAGAGGTAGTGAATGTGCTCGAGGAGTGCGGAGCCATAGACTACGCCAGAAAGAGAGCAAGAGAGTTCGTAGAGAAGGGCAAGGTGGAACTTAGAAAGCTTCCGGAAAGCAGAGCAAGGGATATACTCGAGGGGATAGCGGATTACCTTGTTTCGAGGGACCACTGAGCGAGAGTGTCAAGAATAGGGATAAAAAATAAATAAACTGAATAAAAGATATCTCCCCATTAAGGCTATTCGTAGACTGCATTAAAGCTACAAAAGTCTTTCGGAGAAATAAGAAAAATGTAGAATTAAAAATTTTAGCAGCTCTACTATACTTCTTCAGTCTTTCCCTGAGGAAGACAAGCAATTTCCTCTCCCTTTTCGAAGAAATAAGTCACGAATCAGTTAGAATATACTACCACAGAATCAAGGCAGTATTAAAACAGCCAAAAAAGGAGAAAAGGTTAATCTTTGTTTGGGCTGCTATAGATGTTGATACAAAAGAATGCTTAACCATAGGATTCAGAAGGAAGTAGTTCTTTCCACGCTTATGTTTTCTCGAAAGAAGTCTTTAAGCACGAAAACAAGCCAGAAATCATCGTTGATAGAGGATTCTTATAAATGGGCTCTGAAAAGATTGGGATTAAAATACAGGCACGAAACCTTCGGTGAATGCTGTAGAAAGTTTCTTTTCGAGGTTTAAGGGGCGAAGAGGTTCTGGAACAGGTTTCCTTAAAAGTTCTTTCGAATGCAGAGCTGGTTGGAAAGTTTTATGGCTTTCTATAACTATTGGGGGTGTTT
>WAPX01000022.1 GCA_015520485.1 Archaeoglobaceae archaeon | reverse complement strand
GGTGGGGAGTGAGGTGGCATGCTCATTTAAAATCATCCCTCAAACTTCTTCGCCATCTCGACAACCTTATCCAAACTTAAACCCTTTAGTCTTCTCTCTCAACTCTTTAACAGAGTCCCCGGCTCTTTTGGTAATAGCCTGCAGGTATATGAGAGACTCTTCATTAGTGAGTTCCTTTTCGAGTATCTTCAAAGCCTTGACCATTACCTCTTCACTCCCCATACAAATCAACTTGTTCCTCACATCTATATACATTCCCAAGCAGCTTTTTTCAAACCATAACAAAAAACAATGCTGTAACAAAAAGCGAACCTTCTTTAGCCTGCAAAACTATTTAAAACATGATCGGATAGATACCATTATGGCAACTTCAAAGCTCGCTGATAGACTTTTCAGGGCTGGAATACACACAATGAGCAGAGAAGAAGCTATCTCGATGATCGAAGATTTTGCCAACAAATCTGGCATAGATCTCAAGAAAGCTGACCTAGAGAAAACGAGGGAAATACTCAAGAAAGGCGAACCTCTGTCAAAAATAGTAATAGACACGCGGGAAAGATGAAAAGAGCGTATCTCGACACTTCTGCATACCTGAAGGAATTTTCTCAGGAAACGGGCAGTGAAACAATCCCCAGGATTTTTTTCAGCCTGCGAAAGAGGAGAAGTTGTAATTGTTATATCCCCAGTGGACTTTGAGCGAGAGCATTGCAGCAGTGGACAGGAAATGCAGAAGAGGTGAAATAAATCCCGATGAAAGGGAGACGGTAATCGCAACCATACTCGATAATCTTGTCCTCGTTCCCGTCACTTCACAGCTCGTGCAGGCTTCATGGCGGATAATACTCGAAAGACATGTTTCTGCAGATGATTCCATAACTCTGCTATTATTGAGGCAGAACTCGTGACCTACAAAAGGCCAAAAACAAAAGGCTAAAAAACTTCGGAAAACAAGCTTTTACGGTCATGTCTTCAGAAGAAAACAGAGAACTATGGGTTGAAAAGTACAGGCCAAAAAAGCTTGAAGAAGTTGTGGCTCCAAGCAAGGTAGTAGAAAAAGTCAGGCTATGGGCAAAGAAGTGGGAGGAGGGTAAGCCCCAGAAGCCCCTTCTCTTGGCCGGTCCTCCTGGAGTTGGTAAAACCTCTCTCGCCCACGCAATAGCTGGAAGCTTTGGCTGGGAAGTCGTTGAGCTCAACGCGAGTGACCAGAGAAACTGGCAGATCATAAACAGAATAGTTGGAGAGAGCGCGTTCAATGAAACGATAAGCGACGAGGGTGAGTTTTACTCAACAAAAGAGGGTAAGCTCAAGCTGATAATACTCGACGAGGTCGATAACATACACAAAAAAGAGGATGCCGGTGGTGAGGGAGCGCTCATCAGGCTGTTGAGGAGAAAACCGAAACAGCCAATAATACTCACGGCAAACGACCCGTACAACCTCTCCGCAGAGTTAAGAAATTTATGCGAAATGATTAATTTTAAAAGAATTGACAAGAGAAGAGTTATAGCTGTTTTGGAAAGAATCTGTCTGAAAGAAGGTATAAAAGCAGACAGAAAAGCTTTGGAGTTAATAGCAACCAACGCAGAGGGTGATCTGAGAGCAGCCATTAACGATCTTCAGGCTGCCGCTGAAGGCAAAAAAGAACTGAGAGAAGCAGACGTCGTGACTGCCAAGAGAGTTAAAGAGACTGACGTGTTTAAAGTCATGCAGAAGATTTTCAAGACAAAAATCCCTGTTTACGGCGATGTAATGCTGCTCGACGAATCGCCTGAAGATTTTATAATGTGGATAGACGAAAACGTGCCTCTGGAGTACAGGGGGGAGGAGCTGAAAGAGGCTTACGAATACCTTTCCAGAGCCGACGTTTTCCTCGGTAGGGTGAGAAGAAGACAGTACTACAGACTGTGGAGGTACGCAATGTATCTCATGTCCTGTGGAGTTCAGCAGGCTAAAAAGGAAGCGAAAAAGGGCTTTACCCGTTACAGGAGACCAGTTATCTGGCAGATGCTCTTCCAGACGAGGAGTAAAAGGGAAATGCTGAAAGCGGTGCTCTCCAAAATCGGCAGGTACAGCCACATGTCGAGGAGAAAAGCGGTTGAAATGTTACCAGTGATAAAGCTCCTGCTAAATCAGGATCCTGAAGTTGCTGCAAACGTAGCAGCTTTTTACTCTTTTGGAGAGAGTGAGCTTGAATTTCTGGTTGGAGCTGAAAAAGCGAAAAAAATAATGGAGTACATTGAGAAAAAAGGATTGCACAGAGTTGAAGACGAGGAATTCTTTGAAAAATACGAAAAACCGGAAAAAATCGAAGAGACGAAAGACGAAAGTGGAGAAAGTGAAGAGCACGAAGGCGTCGGAACTGACGAAAAGAAAAGAAAGAGAAAAAGCAGGAGGGACAGAAAGAAAAGAAAAGACGACAAAACGGAAAAATCTGAAAAGGAGAGTAAAAAGGGCAATATGACTCTCGATTCGTTTTTTGGGTGATTTTCCACGTTATCCGACCGAATTTTTAACCTGATTAACTTTAAATCAGCCTGTGATTCACCAATCCAGCGTAGATAAAAGCAATTCCAAATATCAGCAGAAGAGACACCGATACGGCGGTCAGCAGTTTTGTCAGCTTTTCCCCCATGCTCGCAATCTTTCCGGAAAACGCTGAGACGAAGCCCAGCCACACGTAATCGCACATTTCGTGCGCCAGTATGAAAAGGAAAAGTCCTGCAAGCCCGAATTCGATGGATTTCGTTATCAGCGTCAGGCCAACTGTCAGCCACCACATTATGAAGTACGGATTTAACGCAGTCATTGCAGCCCCGGCGAAGAGAGAGCCTCCCTTAAACTCTTTCCTCTCCCCGCCTTTTAACTCCAAGTAAGCCAGATACAGCATTACAACTCCTCCGGCGAAAGCGAGGACTCTCCTAATCTCCGGCGTGAGAGTGAGTCCGAATAAGTACAGGCTTAGAATTAGAGGTATTTCGATTGCAGCGTGTCCCGTTGAGACGATAATTCCTGAAAAAGGATTCTTCCTTCCTTCAGCGATAGTTGCGGCGAAAAGCGGGCCGGGAGCCATAACTCCACTCAGAGATACGAGAATGACCGTTACTATAAAAGCGAGAAGTTCCATGGTTTCACTCCTTCAGCAGGCTTATAAGCTTCGCCGAAAGCAGATCCGACTTGGTTCTGTCTATTAAATTTCTCGCAACATCGACTTTGTGTCTCAAACCGGGAACTATTTTTTCGGGAAAGCTGAACTGAACGAGGTGGCTGTATATTTCCTCCATGGCGTGCAGGCACTCCTCAGCCCTCTCCACCATGCCCTCTCTCATGAGGTCGAGAGCGTGCCTCCTTATCTCTCCTACAGCATCGGCGTAACCAGTCAGTATGTAAGGTGCCTCCAGATCCGCAAAGTCTGGAGCGGTTTTTCTCTTCAAAAAGCTCAGAAAAACCACACTTTCAACGTACTCCTGCATCGCCTCGCCCGATATGGGCCTGTAAAAAGGGTACTGCTTGTATCTGAGCACACGGTTAAGTATCTCCTCAGCCTCTTTCAAAAAATTTTCTGCACCCTCAACGTCACCAGCGTGAGCTTTTGAGATTGCTTTTGTGGATTTTATTCTAAGCTCTCTGCAGAGTTTTATGATTTCTTCCCTCGCTTTTTCCTGTTCTTCCAGCTCTTTGTAAATGTCTTTCAGCTCTTTTTCGTTAACGATTCCGGGAATTTCAGTTTCGGACATGAAACCACTCTCGCCACCGTTTGCGATTGGCTTTATCTAAATTTTTTAAAGTTTAGTGACATTTGCGTACGGTCAATTCGTTGTTACCTCGCAAGCAGAACAACCCTGCTTATCTTGGATTCGTTTTTGATTTCGTAACCCGTCAGCTTTTCCAGCTCCTCCGCAAAAGCTCTGACCTCGTCGTGGGAGGGCATGGCGCTCCTCTCGAGTCTCATGCGAGAGTAGCCGAGGTGCATGTAAGCTTTCGCCTCTATGAAGTCCGGAGACGCAATGTCCAGCAGCTCCACAAAGTTTTCGGGAACCATGTTCAGCCCCTTTATAAGTGTAAGTCTTATTACAGTTCTGCAATCCTTGTTTGCGAGAATTTTAAGAGATTTCAGAATTTCCTCCCAGTAGTTTCTCGAAGGTCTGTTTATTATTGCGTGGCTCTCCTCGCTGTAAGCCGTGAGGCTTATGTAAAGCTGATATGGTTCAATCTTCTCCACAACGTCTGGATGTGTACCGTTCGTGACGACGAATGTGGTCATTCCTTTTGAATTGAAAATCTCCACCAGCCTGTCGAGAAACGGATAGAGCGTGGGTTCTCCGATCAAGCTTATCGCCACCTGATTTGGTATCTTCGCCTCTTCGAGTTTTCTCCTGTTGACATCGCTTAATCCGCCGAAACCGCTTAACAGCACTCTCTGAGCTTTTATGCTCTCTTCAGCTACGAATTCCGGTTCATCCCACCCTTTTACTCCCGGCAAGAGGTCTAAGGGCCTCCAGCAGTAAACACAGCTTTGATTGCATATGAGTGCAGGTGTCATCTGCAAGCACCGGTGGGAATTTATTCCGTAAAATTTCTGCTTGTAGCAGACGCCCCTGTCTCTGAGCGACTTTTTGAGCCAGAGACAGAGTTTTACAGCTGAGTGATTTCCAACAATTTTATAGCCTTTTAAATCCTGCAGGAGCTTTTTTGGTATTTCGGTCTTTTTTTCGTGCTTCTCCATTACATCGAATTGTTCTGATGGATATTTAGAGTTGTTGTTTCTTGGAAGAGTGTCGGATTAACACCCTCCAGTAAGATTCCTTTGAGAGTAAATCCTGCTACTGATTTATGGCTTATTTCTGTTAGGAGTCGCTTGTTTTTCTCATGTTGCATATTTTAATATCTAGTGATTGCTGGACTCGTTTTTGTTTCCTGTTCTTGACAGTGTCTACTTTTCTGAAATCGAAACCTTTTATACTGCAGGTGGTCGATGACGTCCATGGACGATCTTGTCTGCAAGTATGTTTACGTTGACGGAAAAATGCTCGGTGAGAGTATAGACGTGCACAGAAACATGCTCATAGTGAAGGTCGAGTCCAGATTTTACGCCGTGCCCGTGAAGCTCGTAAAAAAAGTGGAGGGAGACAGAGTCCACATAGAAAAGTTCGACAGAAAAAAAGCAGAAACAGAAGGTAAAAAGTGGATCGAAGAAAAATCGAGACCCGTATCCATTGAGGAATTGAGGAAGTACGGGTTTGGAGAGGAATGAAAAACGAATTGACGGGCAGGCTGACCAGCAGTTAAAACGGCGAACAAGAGGTCAGATCAGAAATGTACAAGCAGGTAATAGTTCTGAGAGGTGACTTAAAACTTTCGAGGGGTAAGCTGGCGGTTCAGGCTGCGCATGCAGCAGTTATCGGATACGAACTTTCAGAAAAACGGATAATCGAAAAATGGAAGTTTGAAGGGCAGAAGAAGATAGCTTTAAGGGTTAACAGCGAAAGAGAGCTTTTTGAGCTGAGGGATAGAGCGAGGAGAGCTGGTCTCGTTGCGGAAATTGTGAGAGATGCGGGCCTGACTGAGGTGCCTCCGGGTACGCCTACAGCCCTCGTAATAGGGCCAGACGAGGAAAGAAAAATAGATAAAATAACCGGGAATTTGCCCCTTTTCAGGTAACCACATAGAGTTTGCTGTAAAACTACACTGCAACTGTTTTGAGAGCGATTTCCAGCAACCTTTCGTACTCCCTCCTGATTCTGTTCGAACTGTAGCCGTGGTTTATGAACTCCCAGGGCAGCCTGTCAAAACTAACCTCTCCGAGCATGTTACGGAAGTTCCTTAACAGCCTGCTCTTTCCGTAAAGCAGGTATTTTCCCACTTCTGCATCGCCCCTCGAAAGTATGGTCTGCACGGCGAAGTTCTCGGGTTTTTCCACATTTGCTCTAATCCCCAGTTTTCTGAACCCTTTTTCCAGAAGTCCGGTTTTCCTCTTCAGCTCCTTAATAGAGTCCAGAGCGTTTTTTCCGGACTTGCTTTCAAACGCACCGCCAAAAGGTGCAAACTGCAGTGGAGTGTGAGGTTTGGGAACTAAGGGGTTCACGGAAACGCTGACCCTGAAACCGGACTTTTTAACCTTCTCTGTGAGCCTGAGAATTGCGTCGATGTCTTCATCACTCTCTCCGGGCAGGCCGATCATGTAGTACATCTTTACGTTATTGATTTTTCCTTTAATGCAGTTCACTGCTTCAAAGATTTCCTCCTCGCTGATTCCCTTTCTCAAAACCCTCCTCATTCTTTCGCTTCCAGCTTCTGGCGCAATTGTAACGCTTTTCTGTCCACAGGCTACGAGGAGGTCAGCCATCTCCTGATCTATCGTGTCCGCTCTCATGGACGAGGGTGAGACTTCAAGACCCATGTTTACGAGCTCCCACATGAACTCCTTTGCCTCCGGGTGGTCTGTAACGGAAGGCGAGATTAAAGCGACTTTTTTGCAGACGCTTTTTGCCCTCCTGCCAACTTCGACTATTGTTTTCCAGTCTCTCCACCTGCAGGGCGAGTATATCTGTCTGACCACACAAAAGCTGCAGCTTCTCCTGCAACCCCTTCCAACTTCTATCAGGTAGCATTCCCCATAAACGCCCTCACCGACTATCTGTTCAGTTAGGTGTGATTCGAGTTTAGGCTTTCTGACGTTTACCTTGCATTCCGAGCTCGATAACTCCAGAACGGTCTCTGATTTTAGTATGTTCTCGTCCTCAGTATCGCTGATAACGACCTCAAGCAGTCTTTCCACGTCGTAATCCACTTCACCCACGTAAAAGTAGTCGAAGTAAGGCGTGAGGGGCAGGGGATTCTCGATGACGCACGGACCCCCGGCGACCCTTAGAGCTTTTGTATTCTCAAGCATGGACAGTATTCTCGCAACTCTGAAGTAGTCCTCTTCGAACTGAACCGAAAACAGTATGACATCGAAGTCCTTTATGTGCGTTCCGGTCTCGACGCTTCTCGTGCAGTCAAAGACATCTCTGTAGAATCTTTCACACACGAATCCTTCGATTGAGTTGACCTCAGCGTATATCTGCTGCAATCCAATGTTCGCTATTCCGCTTGCGTAGCTGCTGGGGTAAACTAACGCCACTCTTTTATCTCCCTTTTTCCACCTCTTGAACAGGGGGTTGTGTTCAGCGTGCATTTTACCTTTCTCTGTCCTGTTTTCACATTTCAACAATGCTGTTTTTGTGAAATTGCTAAAAACAGTTTGGATTGGAATGAACATCCTGAGTTTTTGAATGCTGTGTAACCGGGTAAGGTAATAACTGCAATGTGAGGCTGGACGAGTAAAGTAAAAGGTGGGCACGCCTCGGGTCGACCCACCTTACGGGGAGATGCCCTGCCCAGCTCCTCCTCCCCGCTACCCTGAAAGCGCCGAACGTCCGGGGTTAGCCTGCTCCCTTCCGGGCCTGGGCCGATTCCCCCGGCAAATACGGCGGACAGTCCCTCCGGATAGCCCAGCCGTAACCGCCGACCCTTCAGGACGGGGACTCTACGGAGCCGGGTAAGGCGGAACTCCCCGCTTGGTGGGCCTTCCCTCGGCTTCGGCTCCCGCATACCGACGGTTTCGGGTTACAGGGGACGCCGAACCCCCCAGCCTAGCCCACCGGATATGTTAGTATTCGAAGTATTAAATACTTTCTGCTAAAATTATTCCGGTTAGAAGAGTTTATCGCAGCTTGGCTGATTAAAAACTTTGAGTTAAATCAGCTCAGTGGGGTGCTGTCAAGATAAACACCCCCAGTAGTTGTAGAAAGCCATAAAACTTTCCAACCAGCTCTGCATTCGAAAGAACTGTTAAAAGGAAATCGATTCCAGAACCTCTTCGTCCCTTAAACCTCGAAAAGAAACTTTCTACATGCCTGTATTTTAATCCTAATCTTTTCAGAGCCCATTTATAAGAATCCTCTATCAACGATGATTTCTGGC
>WAPX01000021.1 GCA_015520485.1 Archaeoglobaceae archaeon | reverse complement strand
GGATAAAATCAGACCATAGTGGGATTGAAAGCAAGCACAGCTCGGTGCCGACTTAGTTCACAAACTCGTGATAAAATCAGACCATAGTGGGATTGAAAGTGATATACAGGTTGTAGCCTGGCAGCCCGTCTGGAAGATAAAATCAGACCATAGTGGGATTGAAAGCAAGAGATTTTGATATGCCTTTTTTCCGTGAGCGAGCTCCTGATAAAATCAGACCATAGTGGGATTGAAAGAGTAAATGCTTTTTTGTGTTTCTCTTTGAACTGTTTTACCGTGATAAAATCAGACCATAGTGGGATTGAAAGACACGCCAACACCGATTACCGTAACATGTCAAACCAAAACGAGTTTTACCCGAAAGCGTAACTGAAGCTCAGATGGAATGTCACAAAAGCCTCAGCGGGTTTGAGAGCAAAACTGTTCCCACGCAGGAAATAGCTGCCGATGTACTGACGGAGATAGACGCGGGCAGGGAACTGCTGTCCGCAAAGGAGGTAATGAAAAGACTGCTGAACTGCCGATACAGCGTAAAGGTCAGAGGCAGCGTACACGCCTACGTGATGGAAACTCTGAAGAGGAGAAACACGATAGACTTCATAATAAATCTGTGTCTCAGGGGTAAAAAAGTGGAGGATCTTAATACATTTTTGAGAAACGTGCTGAGAGTCGGGATTTACGAGATGGTTTACAAAGGTGTCCACCCAGCCCTCGCCACGGACTCAGCGGTCAGAATTGCGAAAAACAGGCTGAACGCAAGAGCAGCAGCTCTGGTAAATGCTGTGATGAGGAAAGCCGAAAGAGTCGAAATAGAGAAGGAGCTTGGAAAGCTAAATCCCGTTAGCAGAATTGCTCTGAAGTACCACCACCCCGAATGGTACGTAAAGCTCGCTTTTAAACTCCTCGGTAAAGATGCAATCGAGCTAATGAAGGCGAACATGAAAACGACGGCGTACGTGAGAGTAAACGAACTTAAAGCTTCGATTGAAAGCGTCAGGAAGTACCTGGAGCAGTTTTGTGATGTAGAGGAGACTGTTTTGCCTTACGTTTTCAGAGTTGAAAACTGGGAAAAGCACCCTTCAACCCTAGAGTGGCACGGCGAGGGAAAGTTCGTCGTTCAGGACATTGCATCGGCAATAGCAGCCCACGTTCTTTCTCCAGAATCGGGTGATTTCGTCGTGGACTTAGCAGCGGCTCCGGGAATAAAAGCTTCCCAGCTCGCAATGCTCATGGAGAACAGGGGAAAAATAGTGGCTGTGGACAACTCGAAGAGCAGACTCGAAAGAATGGCTTTGAAGATGAAACAGCTCGGAGTTAAAATTGTCGAATGCAGACTGGGGGATGGAGCCACGTTTCTGCCTGAAAAAAAGGCTGACAGAGTTTTGCTCGACCCACCCTGTTCAACCACCGGAGCTCTGAGAAACTACCCCTGCGTGAAGTGGAGGTTCGACGAGAAGAAGTACAGAGCCACGGTAAAACTGCAGAAAAAGATGCTGGAAAACGCGATGAGGATAGGGGATAAAGTTCTGTACTCCACCTGCTCCATCACGTTCGACGAGAACGAAGGAAATGTAAAACCCTTTGAAAACAGAATTGAGAGAATCAGGGACAGGAGAGTGAACATGTGGAAGTCGTGCGGAATAAGGGAGTTCAACGGTATAAAGTTCAGAAAGTGGAAAGAAGTCGCGAGGTTCTGGCCACACATACACGACTGCTGCGGGTTTTTTATTTCCATTCTGAGTTCGTTTTAAGGTTTTGTCAGCGCCATCTTAAGCGGTAAAACTGAAATTAACCAGTTAAACCCTGAACTCGCCCTCAGAACACCTCACATATGTTCTGCCTTCACCGGCTCCGCCGGCTCCGTTAAAGAACTCTGCGAGCTCGAAAAGCTCCTGTTTTGTGGGGGGATTCACGCTTTTGAGAGACGGATCCAGAGGGTTCTCGTTGCTGAACTGTTGCAAAACTATTCTGTCAGCTTCGATCCCGGCTTTTCTTATCGTGTCGGCAATTTCTTTCAGCTCGTCTTCCCATACGAGCGACGGAACGACCGTCATCCTTATCTCCCATAAAATCCCGCTCTCGTTTAAAAGCTTTAAGGACTCCTCAACCTTATCCCACGCATCTCTTTTACTCGTTAAACTCCCGTATTTTCGAGGGGAAGTTTTGAAGTCTATCGCAACGTAATCCACCAGTTCAACCAGCTTTTCGAGCCTTTCCGGATAGTATCCGTTAGTGTCCAGCTTTACGCTCAGACTCCGTTCCTTCAACTCCCTTAGAAGCTCAACCAGATCGTTCTGCATTGTTGGCTCTCCCCCCGTAATGCAGACCCCGTCAATTAAATAGTTCTCCGAAAGTTCCGAAGCCACCCGTTCTGGAGAGACCTCTACGCCTTTCGAATTTACGAGCTCATGGTTGTGGCAGTAAGGACAGCGAAAAGGACAACCTGTCAGAAAAACAACTGAACATAGTTTGCCGGGAAAGTCTATCGTGGATAAGTCGAGAAGTCCACCGAGCCTCATTCTACACAGCCTCTAATGCTTTTATCGCTCTGACGAGCTCTTCCCTGCCCGGAACCTCGCTCCTGAACAAAACTTCGTAATCCCCGTTTTTCACTAAAACCAGCGAAGGAGTTGAAGCGACGCTGTACTGCAGAGCCTTCAGCATGTCCTTTTCCACATCCACCTCTTCGAGCTCAATACCCAGCTCTTCCGCAACCTCCTTAGCCACTTTCTTTGCGAGCGGGCAGTTCGGGCATTTCTCCATCGTGAACAGCAGCAGTTTCAAAATCAACACCTCCTTGCGATTTAACCCTTCACTAACCCTTCAACCTCTCCTTCACAGACTTCACCTTGTACTCCATACTCGTTGTCTTCTTTCTCCAGTCAACCTTTAGGGTAACGTATATTCTCGGAACGCCAAGACTTTCCAGCCTCTCCTTTACCTCGTCGAGCAGTTTTCCAAGCTCAGCAAAACTGTCAACCTCAACAACCGTCCCCATCGGATTCAACTCGTATTTCACTCCTTTTTCGTCCAGCAGTTTTAAAACCTCGCTGACGTAGCTGCTCAGGGATTCGCCGACGCCAATGGGGACAACCGACAGCTCAGCTATCATTTGCACAGCTTTGAGCGTGCTGAAAATAAAAGTGTTAAAAATGCTGCACAGGAAACACATGCTGTCAGGTGGAGGCGAAAAAGGTAAAAACAAAATGTCTTGTGAGTGTAAGCCGTCCATGCACACGGTAAAAATTCTTGCAGACAACACCGTAGCAACCCTCAGGCCAAAAAAACTCGTCGCAGAGTGGGGTTTTTCAGCTCTGGTTGACGACGTTCTGTTCGATACGGGACAGAATGTGGCTGCACTGCAGAACTCCAGACTGATGGGCGTCGGGGACTTTTCCTGCGTAGTTCTGAGTCACGGACATTACGATCATACAGGAGCCCTGCAGGCTTTTCTGGAGATTTACGGCAAAAAGAAAGTTTACCTGCATCCAGACGCTTGGTTGCCGAGAGTTTACAGGGGCACACCCATAGGCATGCCTTGGCAGAGAAACGAGATAGAAGAGCTCGGGGAGGTCGTGGAGATCAGGGAGCCGTTGGAAGTCTCTAAAGGCGTAACTGCACTGGGGGAGATACCGAGAAAGGATGAAGATCTGGGAATCGGCAAAATTTTGAGAAATGGAGTCTGGGAGGAGGACAGCATAAAAGACGATCAGTCCTTAGCAGTTAAAACGAAAGGCGGAATTCTTCTCGTTCTCGGGTGCTGTCACGCAGGTTTGAGGAATACGCTGGAGTACGCTGAGGAGGTGTGCGGTGACGAAGTTAAGTACGTGATTGGCGGAACTCACTTGGTCAGCATGAGCGACGAGAAGGTGAGAGACGTGGCGAGGTGGCTGGAGAAAAAAATTGAGCTCATAGCTCCGTGCCACTGTACGGGTTTCAGGGCTGAGGCAACCCTCTTTAACGAGCTCGGGGAAAAGTTTGCCTTTGCGGGTGTGGGTAGCGTATTTGAGTTTGAGTAGTTGATTTAAGCAGTTTGAGTGATTTATATTTTTATTCTGTGCATTTGTTGCATTCCGAATTCCTGTAAAAACGAATTCTCAGCACCTGTAAAATACCTACACGATCCATGCGAGGAGCAATCTTGCTTGAAAAGAAAGTAAACATGAATTTAAGGAAAAATCTTTTTAAGACTGCAAGCTAATAGTTATCTGGTGATTAGATGGGAGTAGTATGGCTTAGTGAAGTGTGTAAGGATGACGTACCTCTTGTAGGCGGAAAGGGCGCAAACCTTGGAGAGCTTTACAGAAACGAAATTCCAGTGCCCAACGGTTTTATTGTTGATGGCAGGACTTTTATTGACTTTATCGAGAGGACAGGAATCAAAGATAAAATAATATCCATTCTTGAAGGTCTGGATGTCGAGGATACGGACGAGCTGATGAAAGCGTCTCAGAAAGTCAGAGAGCTGATAGAATCCACACCGATTCCCGAAGACATAGTCGAGGAAATAAAGAAAGCGTACAGGCAGCTGTGCGAGGAGGAAGGAGAGGAAGTTTACGTTGCGGTGAGAAGTTCTGCAACCGCAGAGGACTTGCCAGATGCGAGCTTTGCCGGTCAGCAGGAGACATACCTCAACATTAAGGGAGAGGACAACGTGGTTGAATACGTGAGGAAATGCTGGAGCTCCCTCTACACGCCGAGAGCGATATACTACAGAGTCAGGCAGGGGTTCAGGCACGAAGACGTGAGCATTGCTGTGGTCGTGCAGAAAATGGTCAATTCCGAAAAATCCGGAGTCATGTTCTCCTCCCACCCGGTTACGGGAGACCCGGTTGTAATGATTGAGGCCGTCTGGGGGCTTGGAGAGGCGATAGTCAGCGGAATGGTTTCCCCTGACCACTACGAATTTGACAGGGTTTCGAGGAAAATAACGAAAGTTCAGGTTTCAAAGAAGGACAAGGCGATAGTCAGGGAAGGAGACGAAACGAAGGTTATAGACCTGCCTCCAGAGAAAGCTGAAGCGAGAATTCTGAGCGATGATGAAATAATCAAACTGGCTGAACTTGCTGAACTCATCGAAGAGCACTACGGCAAACCACAGGACATAGAATGGGCGGTGGAAAAAGGCAAGATTTACATCGTTCAGTCGAGGCCGATAACGACGATAAAGGGCAGGAAGGAGGAAGAGGAGAAGGCTGAGGGAGTTGAGGAAGCGGAAGTTCTCGTCAGAGGACTGGGTGCTTCTCCCGGAATTGGTGTAGGGAGAGTTAAGATTATACTGAGCGAGAAGGAAATCGGAAGGGTCGAGGAAGGAGACATACTCGTAACCACGATGACTACTCCAGACATGGTTCCGGCAATGAGGAGAGCTTCGGCAATAGTTACGGATGAAGGTGGCATGACCTGTCACGCTGCAATAGTTTCGAGAGAGCTCGGAGTTCCTGCAGTTGTTGGAACTGGAAACGCCACGAAGGTTCTGAAAGACGGAATGGTTGTTACTGTTGACGGAGACAAGGGCGTCGTTTACAAGGGAGCGTTAAAGAAAGAAAAGAAGGAAGAGGAGAAGGCTGTCGTTGCAACTGCCCCGATAGTAACAGCAACCGAAGTAAAGGTAAACATATCAATACCCGATGCGGCAGAAAAGGCAGCAGCTACCGGTGCTGATGGAGTGGGGCTTTTCAGAATAGAGCACATGGTTTTGGGCCTGAAAAAACACCCGATGAAGTACATTCACGATGGAGAGGTGGACAAGTACGTTGAAGAGCTGTACAGGGGAATGCTCAGGGTTGCCAAAGCTTTCTATCCGAAAACAGTGTGGATAAGAACTCTCGACGCTCCGACTGACGAGTTTAGGACAATGGAGGGCGGAGAGGACGAGCCGGTTGAGGCCAATCCGATGCTGGGTTTCAGGGGTATAAGGAGAGATTTGAAGGAACAGGAGCACTTCAGAGCTGAGATGAAGGCTATAAAGAAGCTGATAGATGAGGGTTACACAAACATTGGCATAATGCTCCCCCTGATAACAAGGCCGGAAGAGGTAAGGGAGGCAAAGAAGATAGCGATGGAGGAGGGCATACCTCTGGACAAAATAGAGTTTGGAGTAATGGTGGAAACTCCGGCAGCAGCCCTGATTATAGAGGATATAATAAAAGAGGGGATAGACTTCATAAGCTTCGGTACGAACGACTTAACCCAGTACACGATTGCAGTTGACAGGAATAACGAAAACGTTGCCTACCTATACGACGAAACTCATCCTGCCGTCATGAAGCTGATTGAGAGAGTTATAAAGATATGCAAGGAACACGGAGTGAAAACCTCAATCTGCGGTCAGGCTGGAAGCTACCCGCACGTCGTTGCCAAACTCGTGGAGCTCGGAATAGACAGCGTTTCTGCAAACATAGACGCCGTTCAGATAGTGAGGGAAACTGTGGCGAGAGTTGAGAAGAAGATAATGCTCGAAAAGCTGAGAAAACTTTAAAGTTTGCAAAGTTTAAATTCTATTCTTTCTTTTTGCTTTTCTGCTTTCGTTATTGCATTTGAATTGTTTGCATTTGAGTTGCGAAGTTGATCGTACATAGGTGCAGGAACAGAATTGCACAAAAACTAAAAACAGCACGCGCAGGGGAAATTAAACCGTGAAGGTAGCGATAGTTGACGGTTACGTTGACGAGCCGTCCTGTCTCGGAGTTCCACCTTACGTATCCCCGTATCCCCGCTACATTAAGGGTATGCTAAACTACCTCAAAATACCCTCAGCTTACATTACCGCTGATCAGGTAAGGGAGAAACCGGCACTCCTCAGGAATTTCGATCTCAGCATAGTTGTAGCTGGAGCGATAGTTCCCGGAAAATATTTAGCTGCAAAACCGCTGAGTCTGGAAGAACTTACACTTCTGCCCGGAGAAAAGGTTGTGGTTGGGGGAGTTGCCTTAGAGCTGGAAAGAAGGGAAAGGGAAAGGCTGAATGTTCTGGACTTTCCCTTCGAGGGCAGACTTCTGAAATACCTGCTGGAGCTGTCCGGAGATAAAAAAGCCGATGTGGACTTCTGGAGCAACATTGAAAAGTTTGCTCTGCTCGGAAGCGAGGTTGTAAAAGAGCACCCTCACTACCCTCACCTCATATGCGAAATAGAGACGTACAGGGGGTGTTACTGGGGAAAGTGCTCCTTCTGCATCGAAAAGCTCCACAGGCTGAGGCAGAGAGACCCGAAAGCAGTGGTTTCAGAAATAAAAACTCTGTACAGCCATGGAATCAGACATTTCAGGCTCGGCAGACAGACGGACTTCATCACCTACTTAGCTGATTTTTCAAAGGACTTTCCCAGACCGGAACCCGAAAAGCTGAGGAACTTTCACAGAGCTATATGGAAAAACTGCCCGGAGATAAAAACGCTTCACCTCGATAACGTCAATCCGAGAAGTATAGCTGAGTATCCTGAGGAGAGCAGAGAAGTTGTCAAGACCATTGTTGAATACCAGACTCCCGGAAACGTCGCGGCAATGGGGCTTGAAAGTGCGGACGAAAGTGTAATCAGGAAAAACAACCTGTGCTCCAGTGTAGAAGATGTCGCCTTTGCTGTGGAGCTGATCAACAGGTACGGGGTTGAAAGGGGATACAACGGAATGCCGAAATTTCTTCCCGGCATAAACTTTGTCGCAGGACTCAGGGGTGAGAGCGGGGAAACCTTTGAGCTCAATTACGAATTTCTGAAAGAGCTCCTGAACAGAAACCTGTTTCTCAGAAGAATAAACATAAGGCAGGTAAAGGTGCTTAGACACACACTTCTCTACGGCGAAAAGAGGAAGGTTGAGATCCGCCTGAAAAAACACAGAAAATACTTTCTGCAGTTTAAGAGAAAAGTCAGGGAAAGCGTGGACAGAGAAATGCTCAAAAAAATACTTCCCGTGGGAACTCTGCTCAAAGACGTCAGGTGCGAGGTTTTTGAGAAGGGAATTACATTTGGAAGACAGTTCGGCAGCTACCCCCTCGTTATTGGAATACCGGGAAAGTACGAGAGGAACACGTTTCTGGACGTCAGGGTTACAGGATACGGAATGAGGTCAATCACGGCAATTCCACCGCTCGACCTCGAAAGTGCGAATGTTAAAGAACTGGAAACAATTCCGGGCGTAAGCAAAAAGCTCGCAAGAAGGATTGCCGCAGAAGCAAGAGTTAGCAGGGAGAGAGCGCTTGAAATTTTAAAAGCAGAGCTTAGAGATGATTTCGAAAGGGTTTCTGCGTTTTTGAAGGTTTGAAAGGTTAAACTTAGTCGGTTTACTGCGTTTTACGCATATACGCCTTCAAACCCCAAATACGGAGTTCCTGACCTTTGCGTGTATGTAGTACCTGTAAAGGAGAGTTTTTCTGTTCGATGGAAAGTCAAATGCTAACGGATTGGCGAGCACGATTAGCTTTCTTCTGGCTCTCGTAACCGCCACGTTAAACCTCTTCGTGTCGGAGGAAAACTTCAAATTCGAAGTAGAAACGGTAGAAAATATCACGACGTCACTCTCCTTACCCTGAAAAGCGTCAACGGTGTTTGCGTTCACACCCATACTCCTTATCAGCTCCTTCTGAGCTAAATACGGTGTTATTACTGCAATGTCAGAAACGCCGCATCTTTTCATTTCCTCGAAAAGCTCGCAGCAGACCTCAGCCTCCCTGACGTTTAACCGGGAGCTGCCTGACCTTTCTTCCCTGCCCTTAACGGCGAGGAAAACCAGAGGTTTCTCTGGATCGAGCACATCTGCGTACTTTTCTGGAGTCCTCCTGAACCTGAGCTTTATCTCTTTGCAGGATTCGTGAGGTTTTATCTTTCCTCCGTAAACGTGTTTAGCCGAAAAGCCGATTATTTCGGCGTTGCTCCTGTAGTGAGTCCTGAGCCATACAGCCTTATCCGCAAATAGGGAAAAGAAGCTGAAAGCGCTGAACCTCTCCGGATTTCTGCACCTGAGCACAGGAGGGAGCTGATTTGGATCTCCAACGAGAATTATCTTCTTCCCAAGAAAAATTCCAGCCAGCACTTCGGAAATCGTTGCCTGAGAAGCCTCGTCAACGAAGACGTAGTCGAAATCGGGCAGGAAGCTGTGCGAAAGAGCACACTTCATGAGCGTCGCTCCAACAACTCTCGCCTCGTCAAGGAGCTTTCTCGTAATTCCCTCAATACCTCTGAATTTTTCCAGTTTTTCAAATATCCTGTCCACTCCCGTTTCGCACGTAAGTTCCAGCAGTGCGTGTTCTATTGAGTGCTTTCTCACTTCTGGTGAGACTTTGTATCCTATTCTTCGAGCGAATCCGGGTTCCATGTTTTTTATAATGTTGTCAACTGCCCTGTTCGTGTGGGCAGTAACGAGAACCTTACCTTCTCTTCCGAGCAGCTTCGAAGCCGTGGATATGAACGTCGTTTTCCCCGTTCCCGGAGGCCCTATCACGAGCAGAAACTGTCCGTCTTCCAGACACCTCGTAGCTCTGTAGGCAAGGTTCTGCCACCTGTCCAGTTCCGGCAGGATGTGTGAATTTCTGAATTTTTCAGCATCGATGCGAAGTGGAGACAAAATATCCGGATCAAAAGCGTCCAGAAATTCGATTTGAGCGTCGAAGAGAGACAGGTTTTCGGATTCTACGAATTCCTCCGGTTCTTTTTTGCTCAACCTTTTCACAACCGCAAAACCGGGTAAAACTGCAATAACGTAACCAAAAGTTTGAACCTCGTCATCTTCAACGTATCCAAGCGTTGTGCCCGGTTCCACTCTCTTCTCCAGCTTTAGAAGAACGATCTCGCCTTTTCTGCCAAGTACTTCTCCTCGAAATCTCTCCCTTTCGAGCACGTCCTTTCTCGCTCTCTCCTTTTCGGTGAGCAAAATCTTTCTCAATTCTTCGATTGTATTTTCAATTTCAGCGTGTTTCTTGATGCTCTTCTCCTTCATTTTTTCACCGTGCCTGCTCAGACAGAAAGCTGACGTGGAACAAAACTGTTTTCCCCAGAGAGCATGAATTCAGATGAGATGAGGCTTGACCAGTACCTTGTTTCGGCCGGCTACTTCACCACGAGGCAGAAAGCAAAGGAGGCCGTGAAAAGGGGTTTCGTAAAAGTCGACGGACGAACCGTAAGGAAACCGTCAAAAGACGTTAGAGGAGACGAGAGAATAGACGTTCTGTGCGAGGAAAGGCCAAGGGGGTACTGGAAGCTCAAAGAACTGGACGGGATGTTCGGGTTGCTGAGTGAGAAAGATGTCGTGCTCGATGTGGGAAGTAGCGCAGGCGGGTTTCTGATGTACTGCGCTGAGAGGTGTGAAAGAGTTGTTGGAATAGAGGTAAGCGAGGCTTTCAGAGAGCAGATAAACGGAATCGTTTCAAGGTTCAGCAATGCTGAGGTAATATTCGAAGACGTCTTCAGGATTGACCCGGAAAAGCTTCCGGAATTTGACGTGATGCTCGTGGATTTAACTCTCGAGCCTGAGGACTCGTTTAAAGCGATGTCGAGGTTGCTGTGCAGGCTGAAAGAAGGGGGAAGAGTTCTTTTCGTGGTAAAGGGCATGAGAGTTGACGATCGCGAAAAAGCAGAGAAACTGCTCAGAGAGCTTCAGGAGAAGCACGATTTTAAAGAGTTAAGGGTTAAAAAGGTTGCAGTGCTGGACAGAAACGAAAGCTACCTGTTGCTCGAATAAACGACCTTCTTCAGCTCGTCCATGATTTCTATCACCATTTCCTCGAACTCCTCAGCTTTTTTAAGGAGTTCCTTTAGCCTGTACTTTTCTATTTCTTCCGCCATCTCCGGATGAGACGTTATGAAGTCTCCCAGATTCCTTACAGATGAAGCGGCATCGGCAAATATGTCGTTCAGCATTACGAGCATGAGCATAGCTCTACTCTTCTCGTCGAACAAACATGCACCTCCCCACACCTTACAGCTCGACAATGCTCACTTCCCCATCCTCACAAATTGCGTAGCTCTTTTTACCGGTTAAGTAGCCACAGATCTCTCCCGGATTCAGAACGACTCTGTTCTCATTCCTCTCGATTGAGGGTTCGTGAGTGTGTCCGAACACGACAAATTCGTAGTCTGTTCTTTTCAGTACCTTCAGAATTTCCGGATCTGTTCCGTGATAAACGACTCCTTTCGGGAATTCCACGATGTCTCCAGTTATCCAGCCGTTCTGAGAGGATATTTCTGAGAGAAGTTTTCTTTCACCGTCGTTGTTACCAAAGGCTATGTAAAGCTTCGTTTCAAGTGGGATAAACTCTTTCAGGGTGAAGGGAGCTATTACGTCTCCTGCGTGCACGACGAAGTCTGGCTTTTCTTTTTCAAGCTGGGATACGAGCTCCCTCACCGCTTCCAGATTGTCGTGAGTATCTGACACAACTGCAAACTTCATGGCTCATGTGTGAGCTCTGCGATTTTGAAGTTTTTCGCTGAGAAAGGTTTAACCAAAAAAGATATATTCAGGCGAGAGAAGTCCTTACTGAAAGCCCGGGTAGCTCAGCTCGGGAGAGCGTGCGGCTGAAGACCGCATGGTCGCCGGTTCAAATCCGGCTCCGGGCATCCTTTTTCGAGTTCTAATCCCTACCATGACTTTCAGAGTGGCGTGTACACCTATAAGCCTTTCTCTTTCCAATTAATTCATGTTGAGTTTGGCTGGGAAGGTTGTAGTAGACAGGGGGTTTGCAGGTAAATCAGGAAAAACTCAGAGAATGGCTCAATAGCCTTCCTGAGATTGCGAGGGAGAAAGAGCCTGCAAATGTGCTCGCTCTGGTCTTTTTTGTTGAGGTGTTGAAGGAGAGAGAGGGCAAAAAGGAGAGTGTGAACGGCAATGCTCAGTACGGCAAGACCTCAATCGAGTCAGAGCTCTCCACAACGATTACCTCGTAGCTCCACGCATCGAGGTGAAATAATGCTTATCGGTTTTGCTGGTAGCTCTGGTTCGGGCAAGACAGCACTCGTCAATGCTATTGCTGAGAAAATTAAGTGTGGGGTTGTGAGAGAAGTAGCAAGAGATATATTCAACGATTGGAAACATCGCTATGGTTTTGAAAGCCTTGCAGAGTTATCTTATAGCCCTAGTATTCCTGAATCTGAATACAGCTCTTATCTGATTTTTTTAAATTTTTGGCCCTGTTTCATCATATTTGGAATTTCACCTCCACAATATAACCTTTCCCAACCAGCTTTGCAATAAACGACTCATACCTATCCCTTTCAGCATACCTTTTCAGCAACAAGTTGAGAAGGTTCTTTGCCCCTCTGGCACTCCGGGACATCCACTTGTTCTTCATCCTCTTCGCCATCTCTCCCATAAGCCTCTCCATCCAGTTGTTGTGCAATGGAATTGTTATCCCTTCAAGTCGGCAGGAAATACCTTGGATTACCTGAAAGTTGCAATAGAAGAGTCAGAACGGATGAAAGACGAACATCAAGAGTGATTAACCTTGAATTTTAGTTTTAAATTTTAGCAGTTTACAGCCCCAAAATCTCTTCAAGTTTTTTATAACCCTCTCTTTCCTCAACATCGTAGCTGTCCTCATCTCTTGCTCTTTCAATCAGGTAATCGTCAGCTGCAACGAAAATCTCGCTGAGGGCTACAAGTGCCGACAGCAGATTAATGGAATGGTGTATCGACCAGATATTTTACCCTGCCCAGTTACCAGAACCCGCGTGTACACGTTATATTCAGAATGGTTTAACAGAAAAAATGAAAGAACGAACAAACAAAAACAATCGAAGAAATCAACAGTAAAAGAAAATCCTTTAAACCCGGCTTTCTAAGCTCTCCAGCAATTTTCCCGGTGTAACCCTTGCAGTACAGAGATTCGGCAAGAGCCACACTCCTCAATACCATCACGGCAGAAAAAGCCTTCAAAGCCTTCAGGTAAGCAAAAAAACCCCTGCTCTCGAGCCTTGAAGCTTCCAAACACCTCTTCATGTCCTCCTTCAGCACGCCGAGCATCCTGATTGCGAGCCCTATCTGAAAAGCCCAGTGCTCTGGAAAACCGAAGTAGCAGAGGGAGAGAGAAAATTCATTTACCGGGACGCTGGCGACTATCAGACCCGAAGTTAAAACTGCAAGCATGGCAAAGCCCATGTTTACGGCCTGTTTCAAACCGGATAGAATGCAAGATGAAAACGTGAAAAAAGCGAGCATTGGGAGCAGGGTTAAAAGAGACCTGACGATTTCCGGACAGAAAATCAGACTTATCAGAAACGTAGCTATGGATACCGAAACTGAAAATCCAGAAACGTAAACAGATGCGGTAAGTAGCAAGGCGGAGAGCAGGGCTGTTCTCCCTTCTACATCAGACATGTTCGATCTCCACTTCCCGGCCGCAGATTTCAGCAACTTCACGATCGTGAGTCGCTATAACTGCTGCTTTCTTTTTGGCCTTAACAACGCTCACAAGCTTAGATATGAACGCCCTTCTCAGTTCTCTGTCAAGCCCCGCCGTAGGCTCATCCAGCAGCACGATTTTTGCTCCTAACGCCTTCAGGGCTGAAAGAATCCTCTTTTCCCCACCACTTAAAGAGTGGGGGTGCCTCTCCGCCAGATCCTCTAGGCAAAACTCCGACAAAAGCTCTTTTGATACCTCTTCTCTGGTTGTGCTGGAGTTCAAACTGTATCCGGGATACTGAAAGGCCATTCCAACCTTTCCCCTTACTTCTATTCCTTCGCTCTTTTCAAATCCCGCTAGGGCTCTAAGCAGGGTGGTTTTGCCAGCACCGTTAACCCCGGTGATTGCAACGGATTCGCCCTCCTTTACTTTTAAATTCAGACCATCGATTACGACTCTTTTCTCCCTGTAAACCCTTGCGTCTCTGGCAGCTATCAGAGTTTTTCCGGAATCTGAGGTGTCAACTCGACACTCACCGCATTTCAAATCAAAACTCCTGATTCTGTCGAGAGCATCTGCTTCGTGGCCAGAATTCATGCTGAACACTCTGAAGCCATCAGACAGCTCTGTTCGGTGTTCGGAGAGAATAACCGTTCTGTCACTCTTTAAAATCATCTTCACGATCTTTTCTGCCAGCTTCGGGTGGAGATGTGCAAAGGGCTCATCAAACGCCAGACACGCACTCCCACTTGCAACAGCACTGCAAACTATTACCGCCTGCTTTTCTCCATCAGAAAGTTTGTGAGGGTCTCTACCCGCTAAATGGAGTATTCCAAACTCTTCGAGAGTTTTTTCAGCCACCTCTACAGCGTCTCTGTAGTTCCAGCCTCTCTGGATCAGCGGAAACGCCACCTCTTCCACAGCACTTCCGCAAATTACCTGCTCTTCGGGGTACTGGGTAACCAGAAAGACGTCCCTGTTATTACCTTTTTTACCGTAAACTCTGACCTTACCTTCAAGTTTTCCCCCGTAAAGCTCTGGAATTAACCCGTTTAAAACTCTCATCAGCGTTGATTTGCCGCATCCAGTCTTCCCCGTAACGAAGACCTTCTCTCCTTCGAGTGCTTCGAAAAACAGGCCAACTCTTTTTCCCGTGGGATACGTGTAACTTGCATCTACCTCTATTACCTTTTCCGCTCCCCTCATGTGTTTTTGAACCTCAAAGCTCTATTCCCCTTTCCCTCATCAACCTGTCAACGTAGGCAAACGCCAGAACTGCGAAAACGTGATCCATGAAGTAGTCCTGAGGTATGAAGATTGCGACTGAAGCCAGAAATATCATCGAAAAAGTCGAAAGCTTTAATCCCAGTTTGCTCTCCACAGCCCTGCAGTACTTCAGGAGCAGAGGGGAAAGCTTACCACCCGTGGCGAATTTGTAGAATACGTAGAATCCCAGCAGGTAAACCGGTAGAACGGCGAAACAGCTCGAAAGCCACAGCAAAAACAGCTCCCTGCGATTTCTCTGCCTCCATATTTTTTCCCTCGCAATACCAACGAGAAAGGCTGCTACTGGAAAAGCCCAGAGATAACCCGCTGTAAATCCAAACAGAACGCCCAGTCCACCTTTAAATCCGCTTGCAACGGGCAAGCCTGCGGCGATCATGCCGAGGTATATCAGCTGGGCTAACGCCCCGTACCTGCCCAGCACGAGTCCGGAAAGTACGATTCCAAAATTCTGCATCGTGTAGGGTACCGGACCCAGATTAAACTTCAGCTGAGCGCTAACAGCTGTAACCGCTGCGAGGAGTACGGCAAGGCTAATCCGTAGCGTATTTGAGTGTGTTCTGTTCGTAACCATGCACGTAAGTAAACCTTAATTTCAAAAGGTTTACTGTTTGGTCTGGTTGAAATTGCATTGTATAATTGCTGGAACTACCTTTAACGTCATCTCTTTGACCTCTACAGCATTTTACCAGAAGTTTCGTCTGTGCTTCAACTATTACGTAAAGCCAACAGACAGCGTTTGAAGGATTTCGAGAAGGTAAATGTAAAGAGGGTCATTAATCACTACCAACTCCTTCGAAACAGCGGAGAAGTGGGACTGTCAAGATAAACACCCCAGTAGTTATAGAAAGCCATAAAAATCTATAACCAGCTTTTTTAAAGCCCATACTATTTCTGGTTTATTTTCGCAGTACTTCAATACTTCTCTTAAGAGAACATGGGTATGAGAAAAACATCTTCCTAAAGATGTGCTTCTTTTCCAGTTTTATCTTTGTTTCATCTATTACTATCAACCTTCCTTTTTTCTTTCTTGGTTGTTTTAAGAATTTTCTTAAGTCTGTGGTAGATCCCACCAAAACATAGTTTTATTTCTTCGAAAAAGGATAGAAAGAAAGACCGAAGAAGTATAATAGAGCTGTTAGCGTCTTTAATTCTACCTCTTTTTTGCTTCTCCAAAGTTTGTAGATTTGATGTAATCCATAATGTTTAGTAGATTTTTAATCTATATACATAATATATTTATATGCTACTTGTTTAAAAACGATATTAATAAAAACAGCTCCATCAGCGAATATGTATATAGCAAGTAGAAAACAAAAACTCGACGAGATCTTAGAGTTGCTCAAGAAAAATGATGGAAAAATGACATTTGGAGAATTATTTAGACATTTCGTTTCAAAATATGGAACTAGCAGGAAGACTTTTTGGTCTTATCTCAAGGATTTGATATCTGCTGAACTAATTGCCAAGAAATCAATTGTAATTAGCGGAGTATCAAGCAAAGACGGGACGGTTGTTGGAAGTGAGGATGATATAATTTTTGAGATTGTAGATACTTAGTATGTAGTATAGCTATTATATATAAAAATATGATTATACAAATTAAAAGTATAAAGAGCCGGTATTCATTCAGCTGAGAAATCAACAAAGTGGAAGTTCTATACTACTTATAATGCTTAGTTACAATTCAATATAAACTTCAAATTCACTTCATAACCTCAAACCCTTCAAAACAGCCCTTCTATGCATTTCAGCAGCTAAGTGGATTCCGCCCCTCAAACCCCTTGTCGCGAGACACGGGTAGAGCTGGGTGTACAGTCCCGCCAGTCTTGGAGCTTCCTCAATCCCAGCTCCTACGAGTTTCTCGGCAACAAACCTTGTCGCTCCGCAGAAAGCACACCTCTTAACTTCAGCATTCGTAATCCTTCCCTTCTCGATTTCGAGAGAGAAAGCTGGTTTCCCGTACCTGCTGAAAAACCACTCAAAACCGGCAACCTCTCTGACGGTGCAGCATATTTCGGGCATGAGAACTCTGGCTTTTGAAATCCCCTCCAATTGCTTTTTGGATCCCGTTTTCCCTCTCTCCCCGGTGATTATCAGAAGTTCAGACCTGCTGACTTCGGCGAGAATTAAACTCACGTCTGGATGTGCGGCGTAGCAAATCAGCACTTCCGAATTTAGTAATCTGTTCAGGCTACCTTTTTCCACTTTCAGCATGGATTTTAGGTCTTCGAAGGTTTCCACCATTTCCGGCATTTCCTCCGGCAAGCTGGCAAATGAGACTTCGAAGTACCTGCTCATCTCCTTCGCAGTTTGATAGCCGTGAGATCCTCTGCCAACGATGCCGATCGTTTTTTCGACTTTTTCAGATTTCATACCCGATCTTTTTTAGCATTCGGGCGCTTTGAACAGTATTCAAACAGTTTCTCCTTTATCTTCTCGAAGGGCTTTAAATCGCACACCCTGTAGGGTGGAACGTCTTCCATATCCGCCTCTACAAAACACCGGTCGTAGGGTATTATTCCCAGCAGCTCGTAGTTTTTTGAAACTTCGTCCAGTATCGCTCTCGCTCCTTCACATTCGACGTACTTGTTCACGACCACGGCTATCCTTTCTATGTCTATATCTCTGGCGAGTTTTTCAATTCTCCTCAGCGTTTCTACAGACCTCCTTCCCGGCTCTATTACAGCCAGTAACACGTCCACGCCCTTTGCAGTCCCTCTGCCGAGATGCTCTATTCCCGCCTCCATGTCGAGTATTAGAACGTCGTCGCTGAATATGGCGTGTCTGAGAACTGCCCTCAGAAAAGCGTTTTCAGGGCAGAAACACCCCTCTCCACCTTTTTCTATCGTGCCGAGCACGACAACCCTGATTCCAGACTCGTTCACGGCAGAGTACTTTTCAAAAACATCGTCAACTTTTGGATTGTACCTGAACGCCCCGAAAGGTAGCTTCACTCTCTCCTCTATGAGCTGCCTGAGGGTTGAGAGAGGAGGCACTTTCTCCCTTATGCCCAGTGCAGACGGCAGGTTAATTGAGGAGTCGCAGTCTATAGCCGTGACGCTGTAACCGTCTCTGGCAAGCAGGTAAGCTAAGTTCGCAGCGAGGGTCGTTTTGCCAACCCCTCCCTTTCCGGATATTGCTATTTTCAAGGGCTTTCTGTTTTTACTGCTTTTGCGACCCGAATCTTTACGGTAGACCTCACTTGCTTTTCTCACACCATCCAGCACGTTTTCCGTCACTTCTTCAGCTATGTTTTCACCTCCAGCCGGTAGATTAACATAACGTATCGAAATCAGCTTTAAATCCTGACCCTTTCGATACACAGGTATCTCAGCCTTTCTGTATCAAAGCAAAACAACATTTTCTTCCTCACGACACCGGCAACTCTTACGTGGGAGGCAATGTCGGAAATTCTCATGCCATCTGCCACCTTAACTAAGTATTTTGAGTGGGGCAAATCTCTTGTGCTCTCCACCTTTTCGTAAACCCTGAAGTCGCTTCCAAACTTGAAGCCCGTTTTTACGACAAAACCCCTCTCTTTCAAATCTCTGTAAACAGTATACCTGTCCAAAAAATTTTTTTCTACATCAAGGGCAACTTTTACCAGCTCCTCTCTGCTCACGTCGAGCTCGATAACTCCTTTTTCAAGCAAGTATAAAGCTTCTACGAGTGAGAGGGTTATCACTCCGTCTCTCAAACTGCCGTAGAAAAATTTCTCGAAAACGTGTTTTGCCGTGGTTACAACCCTGTCTCCTGCGAAAACTCCCTCAAACCGTGGAATGTCCTCTTCCTGCTTGCCCGTGCAATCCCACTCGAAGTGTCTGTAATAAGTAACATCTCCCTCCTCATCAACAACTGCGAGGTAAAAGTTTTTACCGCATATATCCTCGAAGTTCAGAAAATCTCTCTCGGAAACAGGAAGAAAAACGTGTTTTCCAGCGAGAAAGTTTCCATCCACCCTGATCCTCTTTCCCCTGTTCCTCAAATCCCTGTACGCGAAAAAAAGCAGAACGTTCTCTCTCCTCTTAAAACACCACCTGAGTACTTCCAAAACGCTGAGTTCTCTGCCGTTCAGGTAAACTCTGTTTCCAGCCGTAGCCAGATATGCAACTTCCACCGGGTGCAGCAGGATTCGGTTACCTCTCTCAACTCCAAAACCCCTCCTGCTCAGATTTTTTGACAGGCTAACTCCGTAATCCTGTGAGAGGTCTATTCTCGTCATACTCATCCTGACTCCCCGGGCCCGGCATTTCAACTTTCAGGCACAGGATGTTCCTGAATTGAAGTCAAAAACTCTTCCACTAAGCTCTGAAAAACTCTCTAAGAAAGTAAACACTCAAATCTCCGGGATTTAGCCTGACAAACGTCGATTTTTTAACCTTTCTCGCCAGAGCGAGGCAAAACTCCTCGTACCTTGCATCTCTGTTCAGCATTATCAGGCTCAGCCTTGCATCTCTGCACTCTCCGAGCTTCTTAGCAGCGTTTAACGCCCTGCCAACGGGATTATCGGGACTCGTTGGCTCTCCATCCGTTACGAGAAACACAACGGGAGTTGCCTCCTCCTTTCCAGCAATTTTAACGGCTTTCATGATAGCTGAGGCTATGTTCGTTCTGCCTTTTGCCACGACGTTGAGGAGATCGCCTCCTCTTATTTTTCTTACTTCGTGGTTGAAAGTGTAAATTCTCAGGTTTCTGTCGTATTTTTCTGCTGCGAGTTTCAGGGCGAGAGCTGCTCTAACAGCACCTCTGAGTTTCTCGCCCCTCATAGAATCACTCGTATCGAGGAGCAAAACAAAAACAACCCTGTCTTTCGAATTGAACTCTCTCGCAATGGCTTTTTCGAAATCGAGTTTGTCGAGCCTGCCCGAACTCAAAAACTCGTTTACTATGCTCTCCTGAATGTCAATCATGTCGAAACAATGCATGAATTCGTCGAACTCCATCAGGTTGTTTGACGGTGTTAAAAATCCGGGTTTTTTAGAGGGAAATTCGCCAGTAGACCTGCCTTTAAGCTCTTTTAAGGCGTGTTCGAGTGCTTTTCTCGCTATTAACCTCTCAGTTTTCTCGGTGTAAACTATCCTTCCGTTTTTCCGTTTAACGAACCCGTGTTTTTCCAGTTCTTCAAAAACCTCCTCTTCAAACTTATCGACGAACTTGGCAATGTCGATTTTATCGGCCTTTAATTTACCCGTGCCCACCATTTCCACGACTTCAGCCCACGTTTCTCCGGTCTTTCCATCCGGCACATCCTGAATTCCATCTCTTAATAATTTGCTGTGTTCGCTGTAAAAGGAATCTCCTGAAGCTGATTTACGAGCCTGTTTCTCATTCCTTTCTTTTCCACTCCTGTACAGTTCTGGATCGAGAAGAGCTACGCTGAGATCTTCTAAAAAAGTCTGCAGGTTTTTCTCTCTTTCCGGAACTCCGCTGCAGGTTTTCACGGCTTTCATAGTTCAGAAAACACGTAAACTCCGTCTTCCACTCTCTCAGCCATACCAACGCATCTGACCAACGTTTCCAGCATGAATTCGAGAGCCGAGGCTTTCTCCTCCTCGCTGACGGGAAGTATCTCGTCAAACTCTCTGTAGTCGTAAGCGTTTATCTCACCTCTCCTCCCGAGCTCTGATGCGAGCTTCGACACCTCTGTCTGCATCTTCGAGAAAACTTCAGAACAGGTTATTTCGAGAGCATCGTTAACGAGAGCGTTCACGGCCTCATCCAGATTGCTGTGCAGTTCAAGCTTCATTCTGCCCTTAAGCCCCAGAGCCACGTTGCTGAAGTCGTAAACACCACTAACTCCGTAGTCCGAAATCATGACAGCTCTGTGTCTTCTCCTCACGGCAGAAGCCATGACGTGGTCAAACACCTTTATTGTTGCTCGACAGGAGGGCTCAACTTCCACTCTGTCCGGAAGTCTCGTTTCCCCGCTTCTCGCCAGCATTGCGACCCTCGCAAGAGTTCTCGCGTGCCACTCCGGCATTACCACTGCCTCTCTGAGCCATGAATTCGAATTTTTGATTGCTATTTCGACTTCCTCCTCCACGCTTTTTGGAGGGCCTATTTCTATCTCTTCCATTCTGTCGAGCAACGGCTCCTTTATATCGGAAACTCCTCTGTAATTTGCGGGATTCGTGGAGGCTACGAAGATAACGTCAATCTTCATCGGGACTATGTCTCCTTCAGGAGTTGTAACTTGTTTCTCCTCGAGCAGTTCGTGGAGCAGTGTCTGGAGAGCAGAGGGTACTGCTCCGAGCTCATCAACGTAAGCAATCCCCCTGTTCGCCTTTAAAATTCTTCCAGGCGTAAACACCTCCGGACTGTCGAGGTCGTAGCCCTCTCTGAGCTTTTGCAGACTTATACCGCCGATTAGCTGTCTCGTCGTCATCATCGGATCTCCGCATATTCTGACGAACCTCGGCTTCACCCACTCAAGCTCGATTACGCCGTCTTCGAGCTTCTTTTTGCAGGAGAAGCACACGGGATTTACCGGGTCGTCGTTTATCTTGCAGCCTTTTACAGCCAGTATTCTCTCTGGAAGAAGTCTGGCTATCGTTTTGGCGAAAGTCGTTTTTCCGTACCCCTTCCTGCCTCTGAAGAGTATACTCGATCCGCTCAGCAGTGCGTTTTTCAGCAGCTCTTTTTCCCTTTCCTTCCCAACTATTTCAGAAAAAGGGTCAACACCTCTCTCTTCAAGTTCGAGCAGGTTTTCTCTGACGTAATCTACTATGCTCCTCGAGTGGTACCTGCTTAATTCCTCGCTCCAGATGTCGACCTCTTTTCCGTTCAGGATGTAAGTTGTCATTTTACTCACATAAATTAAGTTTTTTGCCCGGAGAAGGCGGGAATGACTTTTTTACCTATAAGTTTTATCGCCTTAGCTTTATCAGCACCTATGGGGCTTCCAGCAACCACATGCGTCACTCCTGCTTTTTTCAGTTCCTCAATTCTCGAAACCACCTCCTCGGGCGTACCGCTGATCGAGAAAGCCTCGATCATGTCGTCGCTGACAGCCTTTTTAACGTCAGCCCAGCAGCCTCCGGCAAAAGCCCTGTTCAGAGCTTCTCTGACCTCGTCAGCTCCTGAAATTCCGTGTCTTTCGAGGACTGCTTCCGGAGATCCGGCAACTATGAAGGCAACGACTATTTTCGCTTCCTCTCTCGCTCTGTCCCCGACCCTATCGACGCTCATGGACGTGTACGCAACAACATCAAATCCCTCTCTCACGCCACCAAAGCACCTGAAAGCCTCTTCAAAGTCCTTCGGGTGGGATGCGTTTATGAGAACACCATCCCCTATCTCTGAGGCAAGTTTGAGCATTTTTGGACCCTGAGCACCGATGTAAACTGGATAGGGATTAACTCTATAATCAATTCCCGCGTTGCTGACGCTGAAAATTTTTCCGGAGTAGCTGACTCTTTTTCCCGACATGAGCCCTCTTATAAGTTCGACTGCCTCTCTAACTCTCGTCAGAGGTTTTTCCCACGTTATGCCGAGCCTTTCAAGCGTCATCCTGTCTCCAGCGGCAATTCCGAGAATTGACCTTCCCCCACTCAGCTCGTTTATCGTCGCCATTGCAGAGGCTATTAGTGCAGGGTGAATCGTAAATGGGTTTGAAACTCCAACTCCAAGGCTGACGTTTCTCGTTCTCAGTGCGAGCAGTGTGAGAATGGAGTACGCATTTCTGTTGTTGTAGTGATCGGTTATCCAGATGCTGTCGAACCCGTTCTCCTCAGCAACCAAAGACAGGTATTCTATTTCGTAGGGTTTGAGGTTCGGAACGAACTCCACTCCAAATTTCATGGACGTGCATGGCATCGCACAAATAAGTTTTTTTCCATTTTTAATAGTTACATTACTCAGCATCACTGCAAAAACGTCATCGCATTTATATAGCCACACAAAAACACAGCAAAGGGAATAAAAAATCTGAAGCGATACTTAGCTCATGAAGTACAGGTTTGTCGAGCACACGGCAGATATTGCTTTCGAAATATACGGAAAAAATATAGAGGAACTTCTCAGGAATGCAACTCTGGCGTTTAGGGATGCTTTTATCTTTTCAGATAAAATCAGCTCTACTGCTGAGAGAGAAATCGAGCTGGAAGAGAGCGGAGAAAGTGAAAGGGAGCTGTTTGAATACGCTCTTTACGACTGGCTGAACGAGCTGCTGTACCTCTTCGACGCCGAGCACTTCGCACCCCTCGATGCGGAGGTAAAGGCTGAGAGAAGAGACGAAAAGTTAACTGTCGCTGGAAAACTGGAAGGTGGAAAACTTAAAAGCGAAGCCGTCAAGGTCGAGCCGAAAGCGATAACGCTGCACAAGTTCAGAGTTGAGTTTCAGGACGGTATAAGGGCTTTTGTTGTGGTGGATATATAATTGCTGGTATTTGCTGGTATTTTCAAATCCAAACAAAAATAATATGTTAAAAAATCAATCTCCAAACGTTATTACCGGTGAGGTTGCTATTCTCCTCGCTCCGAGCTCTCTCAGTCTGGGTTTCAGGAACTTCACCCTTGCCCTGTCTAAAATTATGTGCATCGCCACCCCCCCACCAGCAAGAGTTGAAATCGTTGGATTGAATCCCTCCTTTACGAGAAATTCCTTTATCGCCGGAATGTCCTCCTCGTCTGGCACGTTGAAAAGCAGGCTCACGAGGTTCCTCGAGGAAAGCACCTCCTTAACGTCAGTTATCAGGTTCGTCATCAGGTTTCTCTTCTCTGCATCCTCGTACGACTTCCTGTTCGCTATGAACACCGAGTAAACTGGGTCTTTGAAGACATCTATTATCCTGCAGCCGTTCTCTCTGAGAGTCGTTCCAAACTCTGTAACCTCTAATATCAGGTCTGCTTCCGGTTCAGGTGGTAGCAGTGCAGCCTCAGTTTTGCCTATGGGGTCGAACACTATTGCATTGATGCCGACTTTCTTTGCGTAGGTTCTGGCGAGCTCCGGGAATTCTGAAGCAAACATGACCTCTCTGTTTCCAACCACCTGTTTGAAGTCCTCTATGCTCCTGACGTCTGGATAAACCTCCTCGCTTATCGCCACCACTAGTTTCGTCGGCCTTAAAGGCAACCTCTCAACGACAACGACGTTGTCCAGCCCGTACCTGAGCTTCGAATTCTCGAGTATGTCCTCTCCCGTAAATCCGGCATCTCCTCTACCCATCATCACGTAGAACGGCATTATCTGCGGCCTTACCTGTTTGAAAATTATATCCGGGTGGTCGACGCTGATCATGTAACCTCTCTTACTTTTGTGCAGCTTGTAACCAGCTTCTATCAGGGAATCCCACACCGGCTTTTCCAGATGACCATCAGGGAAGTAAACCTTTATCATGCTGCTTAGCAGAATAGACCGGATATTTAATTTTCCCCCTGCAAAATTTGAAGGCTGTATTTTTGTTAAATATTTTTATTAATTCTATTTAAGTTAAAAATAACTTTTATTTGCTGTGTGTGCATTATAATAAGACACTCTCAGACATCTTTTACATTTGCTAATAGAGAGCAACAAACTATCAGAATTTTTCCAAAAAATATTTCCCAATAAAAAATTCAAACTAAATCATGAGATAAAGCTTTCGAGTCTGGAAATGTAATCAGCTGGTCTGGCCAAGCTCCAGCAGTAGTCAAAAAGGCACTCAGCCCAGCATATGCATTTTCTGTCTCTGCTAAGGTACGCAGGAGACTCAAATGTGTTGTCGGGCATGGCCTGAAAGTAAACGACCTTACCGTCTATAACTGCAAGCTGCATCGATATCTCCATAGTCCTGACTTCGACACTCTTTTTCAAAGCGGAGATTACTTTTTCGGCACTGTAACCTTCGTTTTCCAGTATTTCCACAGCTCTCGCTCCAGCCATAGCTTTTCTCTCGAAAATGGCTGGTGGTATTATTGCCCTGATTCTAACTCCCTGCAGGCATTTAATCCAGACTGCCCTGATCAAACCATCATCAACGATACTGTCAGCAAAGAGAGCGTAATTACTCATACTTTCAATGTCTCTTATGGCGGGAGCTATTATCTCATACGGTCTATCAAATCTCTCTGCCGTTTTAAGAGTTGTGAGCCCGGATTTCAGCTCAACTGGAAGAGATTTAACAAACCGGGGTGAAATCTTCAAAAATTCGCAGATTTCAAAAATCACCTCGAGACTGCTCAGGTAGTCTGCGAGGTAATAGCCTATTCCTGTTAAGCAGTAGTGGTTGTTTTTTTTCTCGACTATACCGTATCTGCACAGAACCTTGAGGTAGCGGGAAATCGTGGATGGGGAGAGACCAGATATTGTGCACAGTTCGTTATGTGTTTTGGGCTTATCTGTCAAGTGTTTCAGAATCTCAAACTTTCCGCTATCAGATATGGCCCTCAGAACTGCCATCATCTCGTTTCTCATTGGCAATTTTACACTTTTAACAGATTAAAACGTTTTCGAATTTTTCAAACTTCGATACTAAAAATTTAAGTTGCCATCTTAATACTTTATCCATTGACTAAACTATTTAGATGCCGGCTTACAACGTCGGGTCGAACTTTCTAACAACAAGTTTTTCAGTTATCGCTCTGAGTGAAGAGTATGAAAAAGGGCATTAACGCTTTAATCGTGTTGTGCGCTCTGTGCCTGCTGTGCGGCTGCGCATCGAACTACAGCTTTAACGTTAATAAAGCCGGAAAGCTCAACGTTAGCCTTCCGTTCAAGATCTTTTCCGATAAGTACACTTGCAAGGGCAAAGACGAATCTCCTCCCGTTAAGATTGAAGGTGTAAGCAGCAAGGTTAAAAGCTTAGCTTTAGTAATGATTGACCTCGACGCACCCAAAGGTGTATTCGTTCACTGGGTGGCGTGGAACATTCCGGCAAACGTCAGCTACATACCCCCTGGCATACCCCGCAAGCCGGTGGTGGAAAAACCGGTAAAAATGGTTCAGGGAAGAAACGACTTTGGAAAAATCGGGTACGGGGGGCCATGCCCGCCGTTTGGCGTGCACAGATACGTGATTAAAGTTTATGGTCTTAACTGCTGGCTGAATTTAAAGCCGGGAAGCACGGCAAATACTCTCTACAGAGCCATGAACGGGCACGTAATTCAGATTGGATCGTACACTGCGAGGTATCCGTAAAAAGTTGATGGAAACACCATGAACGCCATGAACGCTGACCTTAAAGGCGAAGTTAAAGGTGAAATAGATCTTCACCCGCTGGTGTTGAGGTGGTTTTTTTCGAAGTACAGAGAGTTCAGCCCACCCCAGAAGCTCGCTCTGAAAGCGATTAACGAGGGAAAAAACGTTCTCGTTTCATCCCCAACTGGCAGTGGGAAGACTCTTGCGGCTTTTCTAATGGCAATAAGCAGGCTGATAGAATATGCTGAAAGAGGAGAGCTGGAAGACAGAGTATACGTCGTTTACGTCTCCCCGCTCAGAGCACTGAACAACGACATAAGGAGAAACCTCGAAAAGCCCCTGGCTGAGATATACGAGCTCGCAAAAAGAGGGGGGATAAAACTCCAGCAGATAAGAGTTGGAGTCAGAACGGGGGATACCGATGTCAGGGAGAGGAGCAGACAGCTCAGAAAACCTCCTCACATTCTCATAACAACTCCGGAAACTCTTGCAATCGTGCTTTCAAGCCCGAAGTTCGCGGAGAAGCTCAGGAGAGTCATGTACCTGATAGTCGACGAAGTTCACGCTCTCGCAGAGAACAAAAGAGGTTCCCACCTGACTCTCTCAATGGCGAGGCTCGAGAACATTCAGGAGGGGAAGATGCTCAGGATAGGTTTATCAGCAACAATAGCTCCACTCGATGAAGTTGCCAGATTTCTGGCTGGATACGAGAACGGAAAGGCAAGAGAGTGCGTTGCTTTTGACGTGACCTTTGCAAAGCCCGTTGACATCAGAGTTCTAGCTCCGGTAACCGATTTCTTCACGTCCTCTGCTGAGGAGGTGAGTGAAAGGCTCTACGATACTGTTGCAAACCTCGTTAGAAGTTCGAAAACGACCCTCATATTCACCAATACGAGGAGTGCCACCGAGAGAGTCGTTTTCCAGCTCAAGAATAGGTTACCTGAATGGAAGGATGCGATAAAAGCACATCACTCTTCTCTTTCAAGAGACGTGAGACTTGAGGTTGAGGAGGAGCTGAAGGCAGGGAAACTGAAGTGCGTCGTCAGCTCCACGAGTCTGGAACTCGGAATAGACATCGGCTACATAGACCTCGTAATTCTTATAGGTTCCCCAAAAAGTATAAACAGAGCTCTGCAGAGAGTGGGAAGGAGCGGACACAGAATACACGAGGTCAGCAGAGGCAGAATAGTCGTTGTTGATCAGGACGACCTGGTTGAATGTTCGGTTCTCGCCAAGGAGGCAATGGATAGGAGACTGGACAGGATAAGGATACCTCAAAAACCGCTGGACGTCCTCTGCCAGCACGTCGTCGGAATGGCAATAGAGAGAAAGTGGAAGATAGACGAAGCTTTAAAGGTCGTGAGGTCAGCCTATCCGTACAGAAATCTGAGTAAAGAAGAGTTTCTGAGCGTTCTTAGGTACTTAGCTGGAAAGTACACGATACTCGAAGAGAAAAGCGTTTACGGAAAGATATGGCTGGACGAAGAGGCAGGAGAGTTCGGGAGAAGGGGAAAGCTCGTGAGACCGATATACTACATGAACGTGGGAACGATTCCCGATGAAGTGGCAGTCAGAGTCGTAACAAAGAATGGCAAGTTTGTGGGCAAGGTAGAGGAGGATTTTGCTGGAAGGCTTGTGAGGGGGGACGTGTTCGTTCTTGCTGGAAAAACATTCAGGTTCCTGCACTCCAAGGGCATGCAGCTCGTGGTGGAGGAGGTCGAAGGAGAGAAACCAACCGTACCGAGCTGGTTTTCGGAACAGCTACCCCTGAGCTACGATTTAGCCCAGAAAGTGCAGGAATTCAGGAGTTTTGTAGCCTCCATGCTGGATGGGGGGAGAGAGGACATCGTTAAACGCATAGCCAGACTGTACGGCATAGACATCAGAGCTGCGGAAGCGATAGTGAACTACTTCATGGAGCAGAAGAGTTTTTCTGCAATTCCAACGAGGGATACCGTTCTCGTAGAGGTTTTTGAAGACGACGGCTTTACTCTGATATTTCACACCCTCGTTGGAAGAAGAGCAAACAACGCCCTCGCAAGGGTGTTTGCGTACAGAGCGGGGAAGATATGCGGTAAAAACGTGAAAATGGCTTTAAACGACAACGGTTTCATGCTGAAGCTCGACTCTCCTCTGGAAGAAGGAGAAATTAAAGGGCTTTTCAGGCTGAAAGACTTTAGAAGCGACCTTGAAAGAGCACTGGAGAAAACTGAGATACTGAAGAGGAGATTCAGGCACGTGGCTGTGAGGAGTTTCATGATACTCAAAAAATACATGGGCAGGGAGAAAAGCGTATGGAGACAGCAGCTTAACGCTGAAATACTGCTGAAATTAATCAAAAAAGAGTTGCCGGACTTTCCGGTGCTGAGGGAAACGTACAGGGAGATAATGGAAGATGCGATGCACATAGATGAAGCCATGGACTTTCTCAGCACTGTGGAGAGGGGAGAAAGGAGAGTTGTGCTCAAAAGAGTTCCCGGCCCGAGTCCGTTCTCGTTTAACATATACCTGATGGGGGATGAAGAGGCAGTTCTGATGGAGGACAAAAAGAAGGTTCTGATGGAGTTGCACGAGAGAGTTTTGAAGTTTTCCGAAGGTTCTGAGAGTATTTAAGTTAAACCTTTCTCCATTTCTGGATCTTTGAAGTTTTTTTGTTATAACTGAAGAGCGATATTTAACCGTAACAAACCCTACAAAAGTATTTGAAGAAATAAGTCGCGAATCTGTTAGAATCAGATGTTGGTTCGAAGGAATGCCTAACATGGACTTCTGAAGGAAGAGGAAGCTTTGAAGCCTACGTTTTGAGAGAAGTCTTAAGCACGAAAACAAGCCAGAAGTAGTTGTTGACAGGGGATTCTGTACGGAGGCTTTACAAAGATTAGGATTGAAGTACAGACATGAGACGTTTGGTGATAGAAATGCTGTTGAGGGCATTCTTCTTTAAGCTTAAATAAAACGAAGAGGTTCTGGAATAGATTTCCTTAAAAGTTCTTTTGAATGCAGCTGGCTGTAGAATTTTATGGCTTTCTACGACAACTGGAGGTGGTTATCTCGACACCCTCATAGCCTCCAAGCGAAGATAGTGAATTTTATCAAAAATTAATTACTGCCAGTAAAAACAACTAAACAGCAAAGTTTTATACACCCCAGCTGTGCTATACCGTGGTCATGTTGACGGTAACGTTCTCAAAAAACGCGTTTTTTCCTCTAACCAGAACCTGCAGGAACGAGTGCACATACTGCAACTTCAGAAAGGGCGACTTCTCGTTTATGTCTTTGAAAGAGGTTAGAAGTCTTGCAAACAGGGCGAGAACTGCGGATTGCAAGGAAGCTCTTCTAACGTTTGGGGAGAGACCGGACGTGTATCCTGAATTCAGAAGAGCTCTCAGAACTGCTGGATATTCGAGTTTTCTCGAATACGTATGCGAGGCCTGCAGAACGTGTATAGACTGCGGTTTAATTCCCCACACCAACGCTGGTGTTTTACTCAAAAGCGAAATGAAAAAGCTCAAACCGCTAAACGGTAGCATGGGTTTGATGCTCGAACAGGCCGTTGAACTCGAGTGCCACAGAAAGAGCCCAGGGAAAGATCCGGAGGTCAGAATAAAAACGATAGAGCGGGCAGGAAAACTCGAAATACCCTTTACAACAGGTCTCCTTCTCGGAATTGGTGAAAGCGAATACGACAGAATGTACTCTCTCGAAATCCTCGCAGAAATAAACAGCAACTACGGGCACATTCAGGAAGTGATAGTACAGCCCCTGATTGGAAACAGTAAATCCGGTGGGGGGCGAGATTGCAGGAGCACAGCCAAAAGAGCTGTGGAGCTGGGAGAGGTTAAAAAAGTGGTGAAGGAGGCAAGAAAACGCTTCGAACACGTTCAGGTTCCACCAAACCTCTTTTCAATTGACGAACTCGCAGTCCTGATTAAAGCGGGGGCGAACGACCTCGGAGGAATTTCTCCCGTAACTCCCGACCACATAAATCCGATGAATCCCTGGCCGTCTCTATCGTTTTTGAGAAAAGAGCTCGGAAAGGCGGGAGTGAGGATGAGAGAGAGACTGCCGGTTTACGACGAGTTCGTCAGGAGAAAAATGTACGGCAGCCTCATAGCAAAACTCGTGGAGTCTTTTCTGGAGGTTACTGGAAATGCCTGATGAGCTCGGAGATCTGCTCGAAACTCTGGATTGCTGTGATGCCACGGTTTTTGATCTGATAAACTCAGAAAAATTTGAGGAACTTGCAGGTAAAATTTTGAAAAGTACAGCAGCGAGAAGCCCCTATCAAATCCTCGAGCTTGCAAACAGTCTGAGAGCTGAAAGGTGTGGAGACGTTGTAACCTTTGTCGTTAACAGAAACGTGAACTTCACGGACTTCTGCGTAAACAGGTGCAAATTCTGCTCCTTCAGAAACAGCAGGGGATACGTTCTGAGTACGGAAGAAGTCGAGAGAAAGGTAAGAGAAGCGATTGAATACGGATGCACTGAAGTCTGTCTGCAGGGGGGATTGATGCCAGGAGCTGATGTCGATTTTTACGTTTCTCTTCTCAAAGCTGTGAGGAAGATTTCTAAAGATGTACACATTCACGCTTTCTCCCCGATGGAGGTTTTACACGCTTCGAGGAACAGCGGTTGCGGCGTGGAGGATGCGCTGAAGGAGTTTAAAAAAGCCGGACTGAACTCGATGCCCGGCACAGCGGCTGAAATATTTGACGACTGCGTAAGGAAAGAGATATGCCCCGGAAAGCTGAGCGTTGTCAGGTGGTTTGAAGTCGTTAAAACAGCTCACGAGCTGGGAATACCCACGACTGCCACGATGATGTACGGCCATGTGGAGGGGTGGAAGGAGAGGATAAAGCACATGCTGTTGCTCAGAAAACTTCAGGTTGAGACATCTGGCTTTACCGAATTCATACCGCTCACGTTTCTCTGGAGAAACAACGAGCTTGGAAAGCGCGTTAAGGGCTGTTCCGGATTTGAGGATTTGCTCGTGATCGCTGTTTCGAGAATAGTTCTGGACAGAGCGATAAACAACATTCAGGCGTCGTGGGTTAAGTTCGGGGTGAAGCTTGCTCAGGCAGCTCTGTTTGCCGGAGCCAACGACCTTGGAGGCACGTTAATGGAAGAGAACATATCCAGAGCTGCTGGATCTGATTCGGGGGAATTTCTCAAAGTTGAGGAATTCGTGGAGCTTATAAAAAGGTGCAACAGGACTCCAGCTGAGAGAGACACTCTTTACAATATTCTGAGAGTTTTCAGTTAATTTTTTGTAGTAGTATAATTATAGTACTAAATTAGAACAGAATACTTTCGCATAAATAAATAAAAATTAAAATTATAAATACATTTAATTGCAAGTTTTCGAAACTTGATATTAAGCTGAGAGTTAACAGCATTACCATATCTACCTTTTTACCTCATCACCTTTTACTCTCCGGTAAAAAACTCAAAAGGTGAAAGCAGAAGAAACTTAAACGTTAGCTCAAACAATGCTCATGGACACAGCTAACGACCTCAGGATAAAGCTTGTTGAGAGGGGTTTAAAAGAGCTCGAAAAGCTGATACAGAACGTAAAAATCCAGAAGAGAAAAAACGTTTTCAACAGAATCAGGGTTATGGAGAGCCTGCTGCAGACTGTGAAGTATTCGTACACGTCTCCTGAGGAAATGAAACAGCTTGAAGAGTTCAAAAACATCGTAAAAGAAGCTACGTCACTGAGAGAGCTGATAAAGTCTGCAGAAAAAGACTTCAACGCCATTCAGGCCGATTACTGGCTTGAATACCTGGAAAAGTTACCGGAGCTGATGGACAGAGGAGAAATTAATTCACCCTGCCTTGCGGTAAGGTTTTTTGCGGGAGAGATAGTCAAGAGAAACGAAATTGAAAAAGGGAAGCTGTGGTTCTGCACGGTTGACTGTGGCTTCAGGCTTGAAGTTGTAACTAACAATCAGAAATTCGCTCCCGGTAAAAAAGCTGTCGTCGCTTACCTGCCACCGAGAAAGTTCGGGGAATTCGTGAGCAAGGGCATGTTCGTTTCCGTAGTAGACAGCGTTCCAAAGGGGGAACTAAATTCTGAAGAAATAAAGAGATACTGCTGCGGAGATGTGGAGGCTGCAATTCTGAACCTCGTTTAATCGTTTAATAATTTTTCGTGCCCTGTTACACCGTTTGCCGATCAGTGATCAGAAACCCCACTCCATTACAAACTTTTTCCTTTCTATTAGCCTCCTTGCCACGTACAGTTCAATGGCTTTGCTCATTCCATCTTTTAACGGCGTATTTAAAAACGTAGTTTCAGCCAGAGTTTTGCTCTCAACTTTCATTCTTGCGATCATAGACGGAAAGGCTGAGTAGTATATCTTCATACCGTAGCCGTCGAAAACTGCTTTTTTCACCTCAACCCAGTCGTCAAAATCGTTTTTTATCCTCAGCTCAAGAATTCCCTCAGTCAATCCGTCAACTTCCGGAGGTGTGCTGTAAACTTCGCTGAGGCAGTACCTGCACACTATACCCCTGCTTGGAGTTCCGTAAAGAGTGTACTTCGGTCTGGTGAGTGTGAACACATCTATAACACTTAATTTTCTGCCTTCAATAAAGACGCCTATTTCCACAGGAAATTTCAGGTATACTCCAACGCTCTCCCCCGGTTCTATGTTTACAGGCCTCGAAAACTCAATTAGCAGAAACCTCGTTATTCCTGCTGGTAAATTCACGGGCTCCACGGGATTGACTATGAACTCGTTTCCTCCAGCCACTATTTTCTCAACTCTCTCTCCCGATTCCTTAAGCTCTCTCAGATAGCTCCTGTCGAGTTTCAGATAGAATTTTTCATGCCTGACCTCTGTTCCAAACTTTTTTCTCCCGTAAACACCCTCCGTTCTTTTTTCCTGCGTCATGGTACCACTGGTTTGCCTATCTGTTTTGATCGTTTATTTTTTTATTTAACCGATTTGGACTTTACTTGTTTACGTTTTATATTTATTTTTGTTTACTTTCCTTTATCCGCATGAAGCGAGGATAAAACTTTTATTCCCTTGACCATTGGGTCAGCAAGTATGAAGGACAAGATCCTCGAAGCAGCTCTGGAGGTTTATCTCGAGAAACCGAACGCTACCGTTCACGAAGTTTCTGAGAGAGCGGGAATATCAAAGAGCACAGTATTCTACTACTTCGGCAGCAAGAAGGGGCTCGAAAAAGAACTGTTGCTTTTTGCCATAAAAAAATACGCACCGTGGCGGTGCGACACGCTTGAAGAAGCAATAAAAGCAAAGTTTGATATTATAAGCAAAGACAGAAGAGTGCCGAAGATGTTTTTCTACCTCCTTGACGGTATATATCAGACAGACCCCGAATTTATAGAGAAAATAGTGAGGAAGGCTGAGGAGAAAGTTGGCGCGCTGCTTAGAAAGGAAGGCGTACACGACGAAAAAATGCCTCTTCTGCTGATGGCTCTGCTTGACGGTATTGCAATGTACTCCATATACGGGTATATAAATCCAGACGAATACAGAAATATGGCAAAGTTTTTTGTCGATTTAATCAAAAATTACTCCAGAAACAAAGAGTAGAATTTACTTTAATTTTTAATTTTTTGGGTTAACTTCTGACTTTTCGTCAAAGATTGTGTAACTGCCAAACCTTTATCGCTCTGAATTGATGCGTTGAACAAAATCACTTCATGACATCGAGCACGATGGCGGGGCAAATCCTTTTAACTCCTTCAAGCTCCTCTATTTTCCTGTGTATCTCCGATAGTTCTTCAACCGATTCTGCAACGATTTCAAGCATAATCATGTGGTCTCCTGTAGTCAGCATTATTGACTTCACTTCCTCCATTTCCTTGAGTCTGGAGATTACGCTCCATAGCCTTTCAGGTTCCACATCCACACCCGTAAGGGACGCTGACAAACCTGCAGTTTTGTAATTTATAATTGCCTTGTATCCAAGAACTATCTTTTCTTTTTCCAGTTTTGATATTCTTTTCCTCACAGCGGTTTCTGTCACACCCAACATCTTTGCAATGTGTGTTTTCGGGATTCGGGCGTTTTCCATGAGCATTTTCAGTATTGTTTTGTCCTTACTATCCATTACAGAAACGATTTTCGTAACATTATATATATTCTTTGTTCGAAATACGAACGAAACTTTTTTATTTTATTAGCGATAAGTTCAAAACATGTGCACGAATATGCCGTTGCTTGGAGAAAAGGCGTTAGAGTTCAGAGCTCTGACGACCAAGGGTGTGATAGATTTTCCAAAGGATTTTGAGGGCAAATGGGTTGTGCTGTTCAGTCATCCCGCAGACTTTACGCCGGTCTGCACGACTGAGTTTGTTGCATTCGCAAAGAGGTACGATGAGTTCAAAAAGCTGAACTGTGAGCTTGTGGGTCTGAGCATAGATCAGGTTTTCAGCCACATCAAGTGGACTGAATGGATTAAGGAGAAACTGGGTGTAGAGATTCCGTTCCCGATAATAGCGGATGATAGAGGCAAGATAGCAGAAATGTACGGAATGATTCATCCGGGCAAGGGTACGAATACAGTAAGAGCCGTTTTCATAATCGATCCAAAGGGTGTAATCAGAGCCATGCTGTACTACCCGCAGGAACTCGGCAGGAACATGGACGAAATTCTCAGAATGGTCAGGGGTCTGCAGATCAGTGATGAAAATAGCGTGGCATTGCCAGCAAACTGGCCGAACAACGAGATAATTGGTGATAAGGTCATAATACCTCCAGCAACTGACGAGAAAACTGCAAAGGAGAGACTTGAGAAAGCAAAGGCCGGAGAAATTGAGTGCCTTGACTGGTGGCTCTGCTACAAAAAACTGTAAGCAATTTTTCTAAATTTATGCTAAAAACTGGCGTGCTGGGAAACAAAACGAAAAACATGATGAGGTTTACGCTAAGTTTATAAGAGTGGTCGATGTTTAAATGTGTTAAAGTGGTGGTTTTCCTGCGTTCGTGTGCAGACGTAATTAGCTGCCCTGCAGGAAAACTCTCACGTTTTAGTCTGTGAGGTGTTGAACGTGAAAACGCTGGAAAATCTCGTTAAAGCGTTTATTGGAGAGAGCATGGCAAGGAACAGGTACGCTTTCTACGCCAAAATTGCGAAAAAAGAGGGATACGTTTTCGTTTCCAAGGTATTTCTAGAAACGGCTGAAAACGAGAAAGAACACGCTGAAACCCTTTTTGAGCTGATTCAGGAGCTGAAAGGAGACGTGAATGCGGTTAGCGTTGAGAGTGAAGCTCCACTCGTTCTCGGTAGCACGGTGGATAACCTGAAGAGTGCCGTGGACGGCGAGCACTACGAGAACACGGAGATGTACCCTGAATTTGCGAGAGTTGCTGAAGAGGAAGGACTTGAGGATGTGGCTGCAAGACTGAGAGCGATAGCGCAAGCAGAGGTTCACCACGAGAAAAGGTACAGAGCGATACTCGAGGCTATTGAGAATGGTACGATGTTCAAAAGGGACGAGGAAGTTGCCTGGGTCTGTCTGGAGTGCGGGTACATACACTACGGCAAAGAGCCGCCCAGCGAGTGTCCGAGCTGCGGGCATGACAGAGGATACTACGTTGCGATCGACATGCTGAGCCTGTAATTTTTTATTTAACAAAAATTATTAACTGGTAAAATTAATTTAGTAAAACTAAAAGGAGGTGTTTGCTGTGATAGTATACACGGAGGGTGAAAAAGCATCGAACCACAAACCAAAGATAGAGTGCCCCGACAGCGTTAAAGCTGAAGAAAGTTTCGAAATGAGAGTTTACGTCGACGGACACCCGAACAGGCCCGAACACTCCATAAGGTGGATCGAAATTTACTTCGAGGAGGAGGGCAGAGACTTCAACCCGATTATGCTTTCGAGGTCTGCCTTTTCAGAGTTCGTGAGTCCGGATGTGAGCTTAAAGGTAAAGCTTGCAAAAAGTGGTAAACTCGTAGCTTTAGCTTACTGCAACAAACACGGCCTCTGGAGCTCGGAGAAAGAGGTAAAGGTTGAGTAGATTGTAAAACGTGATTGCTGGGCAATCTATTTATAGTCTTTTTGTTTTAATCCGTTTTTTGGTGGTTAAATGGTGGAGGTTTGCAGAGACGTTTACTGGGTTGGAGCAATAGACTGGAGCGGGAGAGATTTTCACGGTTTCGAAACTTGCAGGGGGTTAACTTACAACTCTTATCTTGTCACTGACGAAAAAAACGCACTCATAGACGGTGTAAAACACGAATTTGCCCGGGAGCAGATAAGGAAAATAAACAGTTACGTTAAACTGGACGACATAGATTACTTAGTGGTCAACCACGTGGAGCCAGACCACTCAGGTAGCCTGCCTGAACTGCTCAGGAGGGCAAATCCTGAAGTTGTATGCACCAGGAGGGGGAAAGAAGGGCTTGAAAAGTACTACGACGGCGAAGACTGGAACTTCAGGGTAGTAAAAACCGGGGACAGGATAAAACTCGGAGAAAAAACTCTGACGTTTATCGAAACGCCAATGCTTCACTGGCCGGACAGCATGATGACATGGCTGGAAGAGAGAAAAGTACTATTCTCGATGGATGGATTTGGTCAGCACATAGCCTCTTCGGAGAGGTTTGACGACGAGCTTGGAGTGGGTGAAGCGATAAGATGGGCCAAAATTTACTACGCCAACATACTCATGCCCTTCGGGAGAAATGTCCTCAGAACTATTAAAAAGCTCGAGGAACTGAAAATAAATCCTGAAATTATTGCTCCATCCCACGGAGTCGTCTGGAGAAATCCGGATAGAATAATCAGAGAGTACGTTAAATGGGCGAACTTTGAGAGCGAGAGTAAAGCTGTGATCGTCTACGATACAATGTGGCACTCGACAGAAAAAATAGCAATGGCGATAGCCGAAGGGATTGCTTCAAAAGGGGTTAAGGTAAGAGTGTTCCATGTCAGAAAAGATTCCTGGGCAGATATTATGACTGAAATTCTCGACGCAAAGGCTGTGTGCATAGGCTCTCCAACAATGCACGGTTCTGTGTTCCCGCCAATAGCTGGATTTCTCGCTTACATGAAAGGTCTAAAGCCAAAAAACAAGATTGCCGCCGTATTTTCGAGCTACGGCTGGGGGATCGGAGCTTATGAAGAGATAATAGAGCTCCTGAAAGATTTGGAGTTTGGAATTATCGAAGGGCTGAAAGTAAAGTTCAGACCGAGTGAAGAAGAGCTCGAAGTTGCAAGAGAGCTCGGGGAGAAAATAGGAGAAATCGTCGCCAAGTAAACGCATCTTTACCGAATTCGGCCGATAGTGCTTTATTGTTCTGTTTAAGGAAAAAATTATTTAAAGTTGATCCCGGAGGTGAGATCGTATGGATGCAGAAGATATAATACTGGAGCTCGCAGAGGATGAAGAAGAAATCGAAGAGGATGAGGTGCTTGCTGAAATCTTCAAACTCGCAAACAAACTCGTAAAGATGCTTGGAGAGATCAAGAGTTATGAGATAAGAGAAGCGGCATCTCTCACGCTCATCAGGGAGCTTGTGGAGAACGACGATGTTCTGAAAGGACTTGCCACGAAAATGCTTCAGGACATGTGCTACTGCATGGATGATGACGAAAGTTACGTTTCCTGAGTTTTTTAGTTATTTGCAGTTATTGCGATTATTGCAATATAAATTAAATTCAATTTTTGAAATTAGAATAATACAAATTTAGATTAACTGAGATACGTAAGATGCAACTTTAACTCCAAGCATGACGAAGAGTGCAATTATCAGTGTTTCGATACCAGCCTTAAAACTTATTTCTCTGATTACAAGTGCGGAGAGCAAATCTGTTACCACCGCAAAAATCAAAGCTGCAAACAGCCCGTATCTGCTGTAAATCAGTACCATTGCAACAACAAAAGGAATTGCCAGTAAACTGCCAGCAACGGCAACCTCTATTATATTAACGTTTGTCGAACTTGCAATTACGTTAGTCATTCCTGCCATTCTTGGGCAGACTATGAACAGGGAAAAAGCCAAAGCTGCTATAAATAGCTCTCTCATTCCTCCACCTCCAGAACTGTGGCTGGCTTAACGCTTGGAAAGAAGACACATTTAATTATTTCGATTTTTCAATCTTATTAGGTAATTTACTCGCACAGCTAAATGCTTTAGAGTGCTGGAGCTTAAATCTAAATTTATTAGGGTTAAAAATTTATTTAGCTAAATTAAATTCTAAAACTATGAGGTTGCACGAACTCAGGCCGGGAACGAAAGCTATAGTTTTGGATATAGAAGGTTCTCTAAAAAGTAAACTTTTGAGTATGGGTTTAACGAGAGGTGCAGAAGTCAGGGTTGTTAGAAACGCACCTCTAAAAGATCCAATGGAGGTCGAGATTAGGGGGTACAAGCTCTCGATAAGGAGGGCTGAGGCTGAAAAAGTAGTGGTGAAGGTAAAAGCGTAAAGGTGTGCAGAAACATGATAAAAGTCGCATTAGCCGGAAACCCGAATGTGGGTAAATCTGTAATTTTTAACGCTTTAACCGGGGCAAAGCAGAAAGTTGGTAACTGGCCGGGAGTTACTGTGGAGAAAAAGGAGGGTTTGTGTGAGCATAAAAGCACAAAGATGCTGGTAGTCGACCTTCCGGGGATATACTCACTTTCAGCAACGTCAATAGACGAAAAGATTGCAAGAGAGTACATACTGAACGAAAGACCAGATGTCGTCGTGAATATAGTTGATGCTTCAAATCTTGAGAGAAATCTGTACCTAACTCTTCAGTTAATAGAGGCAGAAGCAAACATGGTGCTCGCTCTTAACAAAATGGATCTGGCAAAATCCATGGGTTACAGGATAGATGTAAAAAAGCTCTCCTCAAATCTCGGTATTCCAGTCATACCAATGGTTGCTGTAAGAAATGAAGGAATAGATGAACTTAAAGACGCCATAGTTCGAGCTTCGAAAAATCCAAAAACGCCTGTGGTTAAGTACAGTAGTGAAATTGAAAATTATATAAAATGTCTGGAATTAAAAGTCATCGAAAACTCTGTTCTTACAGACTACCCACCGAGATTTGTTGCTATAAAACTTCTCGAATTAGATAAAGACATTCTTGATAAAGCAGGGATTGAGGAAGAGGTGATAAGAAAATGGATCTCGTCAGTGAGTTAGCCTTAGCAAGATACGAGAAAATTGGGGAAATAGTTGACAAGTGTGTTGAAAGGATTGAAAAACCAAAAACTTTCTCTGATTTAATGGATATTGTTGTAACTGATAAATACGTAGGCGTACCAATATTTCTGGCTTTGATGTGGGCAGTTTTTCAGTTTTCATATTCCGTCTCAGTACCCTTCAGCGATGCGATAAATGTCTTCTTCTCAGCCTGTGCAGAATGGGCAAAAGCAAGTATAGGCAATCAGCAGCTTGCATCTCTTGTAGGAGACGGAATATTTGGTGGTTGGGGATTTATCTTAGTATTTCTCCCACCAATAGCGTTTGTTTTCGTAGCCTTAGCCATACTTGAAGACAGTGGATACTTGCCGAGAGCAGCATTTGTAATGGACAGAATTATGACCAAAATAGGCCTTCAGGGCAAGTCTTTCATACCCATGCTCCTGGGCTTTGGTTGCAATGTTCCGGCTATAATGGCTACCAGGACGATAGAGGAAGAGGTAGACAGGAAAATAACGATAATGGTCAATCCTCTAATGTCATGCAGTGCAAGGTTACCTGTTTACATGCTTTTTGCAGGGGTTTTCTTTGAAAAAATTGCAGGAGCTGTTATAACCTTTATGTACCTTCTGGGAATCGCACTGGCTGCGGTAATGGCAACACTGCTCAGAAAATTCGTTTTCAGGGGGAAAGCATCTCCACTTCTAATGGAGCTGCCGCCTTACACTGTGCCTGCACCAAAGGTTGTCCTCGTGAATGCTTGGAACAAAGTTTTGATATTCCTGAAGAAAGCGTCAACAGTTCTTTTTGCTGGAGCCCTGATAATGTGGTTCCTGACAACACATCCATGGAGTGCAACAAATGGTGGAGAAATAGTCGGAAAATCCTACGCATCCCTGATAGGTCATGCTGTTGCGCCACTGATAAAGCCCATGGGTCTGGACTGGACTGCCGGGGTAGCATTAGTTGGAGGAGTCATGGCAAAAGAAATAGTAATTGGTACCTTAGGGATGGTTTACGGGGTTGGAGAGAAGAGCGTGGCAAATGTAATTCCAAAACACTTTACACCAGCTTCAGCACTGGCTATGATGACTATAACCCTGATATACGTGCCCTGTTTAGCTACACTCGGTGTTTTAAGGTCCGAACTCGGGAGCTGGAAATGGACGGCTTTTGTTGTTGCTTACGAGCTTGTTTTAGCTTATGTTGTGGCTTTAGTCGTTTACAATGTCTTTTCACTGATTTGAGGTGAGTTCATGAAAGACACTCGAAAGTTTATAAAAGCGTATTCCATGGTTCTGTTTGCAGTAACACTGACAGCGGGCTTTGTTGAATTCTTGGAGGGATTGACAGGAAAGTCAATTCTGCTTTTTCCAGCCGATGTTTTCGGTGGAGTGATTTTAATAGTAATTTCCGCTGTTTTCCTTAGAGGAGTTATGCATGAAGAGTGTGAAGCTTTCTTTGCTTTCGGGTCTCTAATGCTTGCAGTGTTTGGAGTGCTCTACACCTTGGTGTTTTTCGCAGACGGACTGGATGCTTTTATAACTGGCAGTAGGTGGTCTGCACTGAACAACCTTAGAATTGAAATAGCCTTAATACCACTTGCAGTACCCGGACTCTCTGTTTTTCAGAAATATAGAAAAATTTTGCCACCCTAAATAATTTTTAATTTTTTAAATTGTTACTGAAAGCTGTAAAATATTTACGGTATTATTTCGGTCGTGTTGTTAAACGGCGGGTAGTAGAGCTCTCTTAGCTCCACCGCTCCTGTTTCAACTGCTCCCATTATCTTGGGCACACGCCTCTTTATCTCATCTATTAAATGCCTGCAGGCTCTGCAAACGGTTTCAAATCCCTCCTTCCCCCAAAGCCACTCTCTGTTGAAGAACAGACACCTTCCTCCGCAGATTGTGGAGTACTCGCATTCTTTACAGGGATTTTTTATATCAACTACTTTTTTTATCCCTTCCTCCAGACTTCCAACCACATTCCACTCAAAATCCGCACATACTGGACATGCCGTTATTTTACCGTCAGTGGTTATTGCAAAAGCCGTTTTTCCAGCGCCGCATGGTGGAGAGGTGTTCGGTTCAAACAGAATGGCTTTCAGAACACCGAGAAACGGAACTATGCCTTCCACCACACCTTCTTC
>WAPX01000020.1 GCA_015520485.1 Archaeoglobaceae archaeon | reverse complement strand
TACTTCAACAGCTTTTTGACAGGAACGAAAAATCAGGCAATTAAAAGTAAGACTGACCAAAATAAAATCAGTATAGAGTGTGGCTGTAAAACTTCAAAACGTTCAGCCTACCAGCTCAACGAACCTCCTTATTATTTCAAGACCCACTTTTCCGCTTTTTTCTGGATGAAACTGAAAGCCGACGAAGTTGTCTTTCTCCACCGAAGATACGAACTCAATTCCGTAATCGGTTGTTGTCAGCACGTAATCGCTGGAAGTGACGAAGTGGTAGGAATGAACAAAGTAAACGTATTTTCCGTCCAGACCGTCAAGTAACGGGTTGTCTTTCTTTACCCTTATCTGGTTCCATCCCATGTGCGGTATTTTACCCACTTCTTTTGGAAATCTCACGACTCTTCCGGGTATGATGTCGAGACCTCTGTGAATTCCGTCCTCCTCACTTTCGCTCGCAAAGAGCTGCATGCCGAGACAGATCCCCATTACCGGAACCTTTGCTTTAATTATCGTCTCCTTTAAAGGCTCCAGCTCCTTCATCGCCGCCTGAAAAGCCCCAACTCCCGGCAGTATTATTCCATCAGCGCTTTCTATTGTTTCCGCATCGGACGTTATTTCGGCCTTACCACCAACGTACTCCACCGCTTTGTGAATGCTTCTTATATTGCCGACACCGTAATAGACTATGGCTATCACACTTCAAAACCAAAACGCTTTGCTTAAGAAAGTTTTTATTCGTATTTGCCCCGCTGTGGACATGGAGTTTGGAGACGTCAGAACAGTTGAAAGCAGGAATTTAACTCTGACAGTTGACAACGGAAAGCTTGAAAAACCAAAGTTTGAGACCTTTAGAGGAAAACTCTTCAGGGTTTTGAAGAACGGATTCTGGGGCTACTGCTCCGGTAATTTCAGCAATTCCGAGGGTTTTAAGATTGCGGAGAGAAATGCCGTTGGGACTGGGGAAAGCGAGGTGGTGGAGGTAAACAGTAGGGGTAAATACGAGTTAAAGCCGAAAATTAGCGTTGACGACATCAGTCTGGAAGAAAAGGCTTCTTTTCTCAAAGAAATTGAAAGTCACCTGAAAAGACCCATATCGGGAGAGATCGTAAACACGAGAATAGTTTACATGGAGAACGTTAGAAGGGTTGAATACGAGGACGTTTTTGGTTGCGAGGTCTGCTACACAGTTCCGAGAACGGGAGTGATCGTGCAGGCAGTTGCAAGAAAAAACGGAGAGCTGCAGTTCTGTTCAAAGAGATTGCTCAAACCCGCTGGCTACGAGTGCGTCGAAGGAGCCTTTGAGCTGGTGGATGAGGTTCTGGAAATACTGGAAAGTCTGCTGAAAGCAAAGAAACCGCCTGCTGGAGAAATGAACGTTGTGATGGATCCGGTTTTAGCTGGAGTCTTCGTTCACGAGGCTTTTGGGCACGCAGCAGAAGCCGATCACGTGCTGCAGGGTGCAAGCGTGTTATCGAAACTCGGAGAAAAAGTAGCAGGCGAGAACGTTACGATTTGCGATGATCCCACGCTGAAAGAGTTTGGCTTTTATCCGTTCGACGATGAAGGCGTTGAGGCGAAAAAGAGAGTTCTGGTGAGAGAAGGAGTTCTCGTCGATTACCTGCACTCGAGGGAGACGGCTGCGAAACTGAACGGGAAGCCGGGAAATGGTAGGGCACAGTCCACCCTAGAGCCAATCGTCAGAATGAGCAACACTTACATTGAGGCTGGAGATTACAGCCTTGATGAGCTTCTGGAGGAGGCGAAAAATGGCGTATTTCTCGCAGGAACGAGGGGTGGAGAGACGAATCCAGCCACCGGCTACTTCCAGTTCAGTGCACAGTACGGCTACCTGATTGAGGGTGGAGAGTTCAGAGAACCCATCAGAGACGTGGCTCTGTCTGGAAATACGCTCAAAATCCTGAAAAACGTGAAACTCGGTAAGGAAGTTGCTTTTGATCCGGGTTTCTGCGGTAAAGCGGGACAGCTCGTCCCCGTCAGCGATGGCGCCCCGCACATACTGGCAAAAGCGAGAGTGGGTGGAGCTAATTGAATTTGTTAATTAAATATTAAATACAATTTGTGGAATAAACTATTTACTTATATTTTGGTTTCCATAGCACTTTATCCTGCTACTAATAGTAAATAATTTATACGATGATAAGTAAATTTACAGTAAAGGAGGTGTTGGTTTTGGTTGAAGCAAATATACCGGCAGAGCTGGCAGCTCTGCCAATAGAAAGTTTGATTGGAAAACCGTTAGAAGCTGCTGTGAGAGCGCAGGCGTATGCTGCAATGACGACAGCGAGATTTGTGGAGGAAGTGGGCCTTGATGATGATGGAAACGTCAGGTCTTTGGAATTTTCATTCAAAAGAAAGATCGTTGACCCGGACACGGGAGATATAAAAGACGAGGCTGCAACTATAGAAGCACCGCTCTTGACGATACTACCAGTTCCTTTTATAAGGATTAAGGACATGACAATACACTTTAACTTCACGATTAAAACAGCTGCTTACGATAAAACACAGCATGATTTTTCTACAAAACTATTTGCGAAAGCTGGCTGGGGCTGGGGTGGAGTCAAATTGAATGTGTCCTACGGATTTAAAAAAGAGTCGAGGTCTCAGGTGGACAGGAGCTCTGAACTTGATATCACTGTAAATGCCGTTCAGGATGAAATGCCCGAAGGGTTGAGAACACTGCTAAGCGTTCTCAAAGAGAGCATCGCTCCCGTTAAATCTGGAACTTCATCTTCTGGGTCTGGAACTTCATCAGGATGAGGTGCACAGATGGCTAATGAGAGCAATGTCGCCCTTCTTTTGGAGCAGATAATTGCATCGCCACTGAGAGCTATTGTAGATGCTCAGAGCGAATCCGCCAAGGCTACTGTTGATTTCATAACAAGCCTGATGAAAAGGGAGGGAGAGACGTTAACTCCGGAAAGTGTTGAGCTGAAGTATGCTCAGATAGTTCAGGATGCAGGGACGGGAGAACTCAAACCCGAAGAGCAGAAACTGGATATACCGCTGGTAACTCTCGTTCCAATACCCTATATAAGCGTTGATGAGGCAGAAATTGAATTTGATGCGAAAATCGTGGCTGCAAGACCGGAGAGGGGTGTAAGAACAGTACCAATTTACGCAACTTATGCCAGTAAAACGAAAGTAGATTTTAGCGGTGAAATGCACATTAAAATAAAAGCTAAAAGAGCAGATGTACCGGAAGGCATCGCAAAGATGATTACAGCTCTTGGCGCTTCTCTGAAAATGAAATGAGCGAGTAAAAGATGTGCAAGAAAAAATAAAAATAGAAGAATAGAAAAGGGGAGATAGTAAATGCCACGTAAAAGGGACATTAAAGACGTCGAAAAAGAGATAAAAGACCTTAAAAAGGGCATACACCTGCCTGCAGGAAAAATCGGAGATGTAGATAAAAATAAAGAGTCCGTTATGTCTTTAAAGGCTTTTACAACCAACATAGCTCTTGCCGCTCTCAAAGCTAAGACTGCTGTTGATGTCGAAGCAGCTAAAGTAAAAAAAGAAATTTACGAAAAAGATGCAATCATGAAAAATCTGCCAGTTTCAACATTTGACTTATCCGAGATGGAGGTGGAGTTAAAATTCGTTGTTGAAGAGGTCAAAGGAGATGACGTCCTGATAAACACCAGTCTGGAAAAAATTGCTAGTTTACAGAATTCTTTGTCTACAGTAAAGTTGAAGTTCACAAGCAAACCAATAGTCGAATACGCTCTTGCCAGCGGGGAAAAGGTAATTAAATAACAGCAAGTAACAGGCTAAAGCTCCCTTCCCTTCACCCTGTTTATATCGAACTTTGCTTTGTTCGAGACCTCCATTACAGCAAGAGTTCCAGCCATAACCGGATCGCTCACGACTAGGTCGGCGACTTCTGGCACCGAGCCGAACATCTTTAAAGCTATCACGGGAATTCCCTGTTTCTTGAGTTCTACGACCTCTTTTGTTATTTTTCCACCCATCAATCCCCCAGCCAAAACAAGGGCACTGGCCCTGTGGAGCCTTCCAACAGCCCTGACGGCAGAAGCTATCTCTTCTTCGCCAACAACGGGCATCGTATCAACGCTGATTCTCTCTCCTCTGAGGTTGTGCCTGTCAGCCTCGCTTATAGCACCAAAAGCTACCTGAGATACAAGAGCTCCGCCACCGAGAACTATTATCCTCTTGCCAAATATGTCTTCGAACGTGTCCTCCTCTCTCGCAACCTCCACAGTTTCAATTTCTTTTATTTCTTTCAGCATTGCCTCAAAGTCTCCACCCTCTATTTCCAGATAAATCTGAGCCTTTCCTGTGTGCTCTCCTCTGTGAATGAGAAAGCTCTGGGCGTAAACGATATTTCCTCCTTTTTCAGCCACCTTGGTGGTTACGTCCCTAAGAACACCTATTTCGTTTCTTGCAATTATCAGAATGGCTCTCATGGCTAAAATTTCACTCCGGTAAGCGTTTTTGTATCGAGAACTCCTTTTATCGACCTTATCTTATTCACGACCACATCTCCAAGCTCTTCAAAGTCTCTAACCACGACCTTGGCTATTAAGTCGTATTCGCCAAACAACGGGTAAAGTTCCTCCACTTCTTTAAGCCTCGCTATCTCGTCGTAAACTTCTCTTTCCCTCATTGGAGAAACCTTTATCAGAACAAAGCCGAGAGCCATATACTTTACGCATGCTTTAAAACGATAAAAGCTTTTTCGTGTTTCCGGTTACATGCCGGTTACTACGATTCTGCTTGCGGACGCAAATCTTTAACTTTCAGTTTTTACGGTTTTCACGTTACTGAAAACAGTTGACTTGACGCCACATTCAGAAAACTACTTCAAAATTCCGAGCTCCGTGAGCCTTTCCGGCAGGTAAACGTCGGTAACGTAGTCTAGACCGTACTTTGCGAGAGCCTGCTGTTCCGACTTCTTTCCGAGCTTCAGCTGCAGTTTAACCTCGTTCCGCCAGAAATCGCTGTTGAATCTTGGATCGCTGAGAATGGAGTTCAGAGCTTTTATATCCTGTTCGGTTAGTTTATCTGAAGGCAGCCTGTAGTTCACGATGTCCGAAGGTCTTATGCCAACAAACATGGCTGAAGGTGTGGCCAGGTACTCTGAAAGGTGCGCTGATTTTATCGAGCCGTAAGCCACGCTGGCGAATATTCGGTAGCTCCACGGATCACCATCCGTGAAAACGGCAACAGGAAGGTTTAGTTCGGAATTTAGTCTCTTCAGAAGTCTTCTCGTGCTTCTCGCAGGCTGTCCCTTTAGGTGAACTATTACAGCGTTGAACTTTTCATCAAAACCGTTCTCCACGAGCCTGTCCCTCATACCGCCTGTTTCTATGGCTATTACGAAATCTGCATCACATTCGACGAATTCGAGCTTATCCACGTTCACTGGAATCTGGTAACCCCCCTCTCCAACGTCGTCCTGACAGTGAATCTCTCTTTTTCCCCTTCTCGTGTCCTCTCTGATCTTTATGGGCCCTATTACGGTGGCGCCATCTTCCTCGGGCCTTATGTGGAAGTGCTCTCTCTGGAAGGCAGTGAGAATCTCCAAGTCTTCTATCAGTCTGTCGCTCTCGCTTTGCTCGTCGAACTTTGCAATTCCCCAGTTTTCCGAAATGTAGTACAGTTCTCTGAGGGTCGAAGACTTGTTTACGCTCAGCTGCTCTTTCAGGAAGCCTATAACGTAAGCCATTTTGAGGAGCACGTAAGCCCCTCTAACGCTTTTTGCAGACCTGACGGACTTTCTGTCTCCGTAAACCCAGACTTCGCTCTCCTCGCTGTACTCTATGTTGTGCTTAGTTCTCGTGGATATTTTCAGCTCCGGAACTTTTCCCGCCTTCATCTGCTCGTACATGTCTTTGGCTATACTCACCAGAGCGTTGAGACACAGCTCTTCTTTGCTGGCACTCATTGATTTACTTGGTGAGGCACGAAAAGAAAACGGTTTCGAATGCTGATGGTAAGTAATAAATATTCGTGAGGTATCCGGAAAAACATGAAACGGATGAGGGAGAAGTGCAAAGACTGCATGATCTGCTTTAAGAAGAAAAGAGAAAAGAAATAAAGCAATGAAAAAATGAGTAAGGCTGCAACAAGTTAATGTTAAAAATAATAATTATCAATTATCAAAAAATTTAACCAGATCGCCAAATCACTTACAGGAATTCGAAGTGGTAAAATGAATTCGAGAATACCAGAAATCGTTGAGGAGCTGCAATCTTTTGATTTTTATCCGTTCAGGCGCAGGTGGGGTTCTGGATTCAGACCGCACTTCAGCTTTAAGTACCGCAGCGTGGTGTGGCATGTTGACAGTTCTAGAGGTACGGCTGGAGAGGTAAACCTGATCACGCACGCACACACCGACCATTACGGGCAGAGAAACGCAAAAAATCCATTTGCTCTCGCGTCTGAGGAAACGGCAACCATACTGGAAGTTTGCTGCGGAGGATTCTCAGGGAGGATTTTCAGAGTTGGAGAAACTGTGCGGATCAGGAAAAACGAAACAAAGGTGAAGGTCAAAACATACCCAACACACCACATGCACGGCTCGGCAGCGTTTATGCTGGGTGACGTTCTAATAACCGGAGACGTCAAGGATTACAGGGATTTGCCAAAGTGCAGAGTTCTCGTTACCGAGGCAACCTACGGCTCTCCCGAGTTCGTTTTTGAGGACGAAATAGATAAACTGCTCAGCGTCGATAGAGCGGCTCTTGGAGCGTATCCAATTGGTAAAAGTCAGAAAGTGGCTCAGATTCTTATTGACGCTGGAAAAAACGTAAGCGTTGAGGGTAAGGCAGAAGCGATATGCAGGAGGCTGGGTATTGACGTCTGCGATTCTGGAGAGGTTGTTATTACTTCCCCCAGAGAGCTGAAGAATAAGGCTGGAAGGAAGTACGTTTTAACGGCTCAGAAGTTTTATTCTTTTCCGAGAATAGTCGTCAGTGACCATGTGGATTACAGGGGAATTCTCGAGATGGTTGAACACTGCGATCCCGAATACGTGCTGTTTTACCACGGAAGAGCGAGTGAAATGCTTGTACAGGAAGTTAAAGAAATGGGGTGCGAGGTTCTTACGCTTGAAGATTTAAACTTCCTGAGCTGCTGACGTTTGACAAACACCGAAACGGATATATTTCTGTAAAAACTTCTATTGATGGAGCGGTCGTAGTCTAGCCTGGCAGGACACGGGCCTCCCGAGCCCGTCGCCCGGGTTCGAATCCCGGCGGCCGCATGTTGTTTTTTGATTAGTAATACACGCGAATAATTTATACGCGTAAAATCATTTCGTTATTAAACCTTATCCAGTTTGCTTTAGGGTTTAAGAACGAGTGGTAGCAGATTCAGGCTGCTATATATTGATCTTTCTGCCTTTCGTGTATCTATCAAATAAGTAAATAATGATTTTTTAGGAACAATACTACGTATACTATTCGTTTTAAACGTTACCGCACCTCAGCACATCCAAACAAGCATTTCAACTGCACAGGCTAAAAAAGACAACATAAGAAACAAACTGAAAACAGATATTTCACAGCCAACCATCAGCTCCGTTTTATTAAATTTTAAACTACTTTATCTGTCGAACCAAAAAGTTTAATAATCAACCTTAATCAAGCAATTTTGACTAAAAATCAAAAATTGTGGAGGTGGTTGAGTGCACATATCTGATGGAATACTGAGCCTGCAGTGGTGCGCGTTTTGGTACCTGCTTTGCGTGCCGTTTTGGATTCTGGGTGTGAGAGAAATAAGGAGGAGGAGCGAAAAAGACCCGAAGTACAAGCCGATGCTTGCCCTGATGGGTGCAGCAGTCTTCATAATCTCCGTGTGGCACATACCGGTTCCTGTCACGGGTTCCTGCTCGCATCCCGTTGGAACGCCCATGGCGGCGATAATCGTTGGACCGTTTGCGACGGTGGTGATAACGTCAATAGCTCTGTTCTTCCAGACGTTTGTCGGTCACGGCGGAATAACGACTCTCGGAGCGAACACGTTTTCAATGGGAATTGCGGGAACGCTAACCGGTTACGGAAGCTACGTTCTGCTGAGAAAGGCTAAAGCACCTCTGTGGTTTTCAGCGGGAGTTGCTGGATTTATCGGAGACATGGTAACCTACCTTACGAGCTCGTTCGAGCTTGCTGTTGGTCTGCACGCGGGCAATCTGCTGCACTACTGGTGGCTGTACTTCATGGGATACGGGCCAACCCAGATACCTCTTGCAATTGGAGAGTTCATTTTCACAGCGGCAGTTATACAGTACATAGCCGACAGGAGACCGGAGCTCGTCGCCTTTGGAGGTGTTGCGTATGCGTAAGTTCGCCGCTATCTGTTTGCTACTGATGTGCATAGTTTGCGGTGCAATCCTTTTCTCTGCATGGTACAGCTACAACTCGGGCAAAAGCCTCGAAGCTACGGACGACATAGTCAACGGAATGGCCGAGCACAGCGCTCACAATACGGCAACTGACTACATGCCCCACGTTTCGGAAGAAATGGAACCGGTTGGTTTCACGCTGGCTGGAGTTGTCGCTGGATTGATTGTCGGTTACCTGTGGGAAGAGATATCGGAGCTCGGAAGAGCTGAGAGTGTGCAGGAGTTGAGCGACAGGAGCAGGAGAGTAGAAGGTGACGTCAAAACGCAGGACGTGGTAAGGAGGTGATAAAATTCCACCCTGGTTTAAAGGTGATGTTGTCAACGGTGTGGGAACAACAGTCGGTTTCTTTCTCGCCGCAATACTCGGCAGGGCAATAAGGGAGCTGAAGGAGAGGAAATAAATGGAAGTCGTTAAATTTGACGACCTCTACAGGGAAACGAGAGTTAAGATAGACGGGAGGGTAAAGACCCTCTCGGTATTTATTTTGCTGTTCACGGTAACGGCAATGAGGGACATATACATACCTCTGGCTTTACTTGCCGTTCTCACAGTTTTCGTTCTCTGGCTCCGGATTCCACTCAAAAAACTTCTGTACCCACTGTACGTTGCTTCAGTCGTTTTTGCGGTTATACTGTTCACAGTCCCCTACGGAAAGACGATATGGCACTGGTGGGTACTCAGGATAACTCAGGGAAGTCTGTACCTTGCAATGCTCATACTTGTAAAGGTGCTCGTGTGCATATCGCTGCTGCTCGTTCTCGTTTCCACCACAAAAATGTACGACATAGTTTCAGCCTTTACATGGTTACCGGATGAAGTGGTTGAAATCACACTGCTCATGCTCAGGTACATCGAAACGCTATCACACACGAGCACGAGACTGCACATGGCGGCGAGGGCAAGAGGTGCTTTTTCAAAGAAACTGCCATTTTACAAGAGAATTTCAAATCTCGGAAGCCTCGCAGGCGTTCTAATTCTGAGAGCGATGGACAGGGCTGAGAGAGTTTACATGAGCATGGTTGCGAGAGGTTATAAAGGAAAGCTCGTCGTGAGTAAAAAGTTTGACATGAAAATTATTTTGCAAATCCTAGTCGTGCTCGTACTCTGTGTGATTGCAGTTTACGTTGACAGGTTCTTTCTCAGAGCTCCTTACGTCCTGAGCTAAGGGGGTGTTGGCTTGCACAGCCTGCAAACCGAAAAGACTGAGAAGCTTAACGAAAACGAAAACGAATATGCTGTCGAAGTTGAGAACCTCGTTTACTTTTACGACAGGGTTAAGGCTCTCGATGGAGCGAGCCTGAAAATTAAAAAGGGAGAAAAAGTGGCAATTCTCGGCCCAAACGGTTCAGGAAAAACGACGCTGATGCTGAGCATCTGCGGGCTCGTAAAGCCAGAAAGCGGCAGGATAAGAGTGATGGGCGTTGAGGTCAGCAAGAAGAACGAGAGCAGGATAAGAGAAGTTGTTGGAATAGTTTTTCAGAATCCTGACGATCAGGTTTTTTCCGCAACAGTATACGATGACGTGGCTTTTGGGCTGAGAAACATGGGATTGCAGGAGGAGGAAATCAGAGACAGGGTTAACAGAATACTGAGAGTTATGAAGATAGAACACCTCGCAGAAAGAAATCCGGCAAACCTCAGTGGTGGTGAGAAAAAGAAAGTGGCTATAGCGGGAGTTATCGTTATGAATCCCCCGGTGCTGCTGATAGACGAGCCGACTGCAGGTCTCGACCACGCGGGAGTTCACGAAATCTTCAACATACTGACGGAGCTGAACGCCAGAGGCTTAACCGTTATCGTAACAACCCACGATTCGGAGTTTGCCTTTGCATGGGCAGACAGAATCATCGTTATGAACGAAGGGAAAGTCGTGTCCGAAAACGCAAAAAACCACGCAGAAGAGGACATGGAGAAAATTGGGGTTAAGCTGAAGCTACCAGGAAAAGAAAAGGTAATTCAGGAACTTACAAGGGCAAAGGTGCTAAATCCCGGATTGTTCGAACATCTAAGAAAAGCCGGACTTTCCGGAAAGGTGAGGGTCGTAAGGGAAGGAGCTGACTACTGCTACGGACTCGTGGATTTTGAATTCGTCGAAAAGGTAGAGTTCGACCTCGACATAATCGCCCTCGACGCCTACACCAAGGAAGTCAGGGTTGCAGTTTCGGAAAATCTGGCAAACAGATTTGCTGAGGAGATGAGTCGCAGGGGAGTTAAAGTCGTACATAACATTGATTGATATTATTGATTTTGTATTTTAATACCCTAACTATCTCATGCATGGCTATCACCCTGCACACGTCAATAGCTTCAATCACTTTCTCAAACCAGCCTTAACCTGCCAGAGCCTGATCGCTCTCAGAAGGTCGAGCTTTCTGAACGCCGGCCAGTAAACATCGAGAAAACAGGCAATGCTGTTTGCGGTCTGCCAAGTGAGAAAATTTGACAGTCTCTGCTCTCCTCCCGTTCTTATCAGCAAATCCACCCTTGCGTAATCTCCGTTTCCGTACAGATACGACTCTATCGTTTTTTCGTCGATTCTATCTGGTGTTAGCTTCCCTGCTTTTACGTCCCTCAGCAAGCTCCTTACAGCATCGATAAGCTCCTGCCTTCCACCGTACGCCAGAGCTATGTTGAGGTGAAAATTCCTGTAGTTTTCAGTTGCCCTTTCGAGATTCTCCACCACCTTTCTCACGTAGTCGGGGAGGAGCTGAACCTTGCCCACCACCTTCACCCTTACTTCACTGCGGTGGATTTTTTCATTCTTCAGAAGTCTGTTCAGCTCCCTTGCAATCAGAGAGAACAGGCTTTTCTTTTCTTCCTCGCTCCTGTTAAAGTTCTCAGTTGAGAACGCATAAACGGTAACGTTCCTTATCCCGAGCTCCCAGCACCAGTTTAAAACTGCCTCAGCTTTTTTCGACCCGAAAACGTGTCCGGCGTTTGGAGGCAAACCCCTTCTCCTCGCAAACCTGCGATTTCCGTCCATTATTATTGCAATGTGTCTCGGCATCTCAAAAGACCTTACGTCCTTTGCAAGCTTTCTCTCGTAAATCTTTACGAAGGGATTTTTTATTACCTCAACCACGTCCCAGAAAGAAGTTATCTTGCTTCTCTCAACTCTCTCAATCCACCTGATTACATCTGCAACTTCAGACATTCTGCGCACTCCAATGTTTCTGGTTACTTCCATTTCACCCTTCATTGTCACTGCTCTTTAACGATTTTAGGCTAATAAAGCTGCCAGTTAAGTTACGGTTAAGGCAACTCTGAAGTGCTATAAAAGTAACGCAATCTCTATTTTTAATTTTTCATTTTTATTTTTCGAGCAGCTCTCTGACCAGATCAGCATATTGCTGGTTTATGTAATATTTATTTTTCTCTCCGAGTTCCGTTTTCAGAATACCGAGCCTTGCACACATGAGTCCAACCATTGCCGAAACTCCCCTCTTGTTCACGCCTGTATTGAGCCTCTCCTTCAGCTTGCTGTATATCTCATCGGTCGTGTACTTTTCACCTTCAAGCAGAATTTTGAGTAACTCTCTCCTTATTCCATTCCTGTCCCTTTCGAGGTACTTTTTCAGCCTTTCTTCAATTTCTTCCCGTTTCATGTTCACCAAGCCTCAAACTGAGTTAGGCTTAGAGAGGTATTCTCTCGACGACGAGCCTATCAGCTGTGGGATATCTTTCAACTATACACACACTAAAGCCTTCAGCTTTTAAATCTTCACTCAGCATCTCCGCAATTTCTGCCGAGAACTCAACCTCCACCCGAGCACCGTTCTCGAAAATTTCGTATTTTTCTCCCGTTTCATCGAGGATTTTCAGCAGCACTTCAAGCTCTTCCTTGGAACATTCAACTCTACCGCACACGAGAGTTCCGTCCCCCGTAACGAGATAGAAATCCGGATGGTTCATTGCCATTCTTATGAAGCGTCTTCTCGTCTGGGCCCTATCTTTGAAAGCAACCGTGCAGTAGTGAAATTTCTCCACCTCCCGCAAGTACATCTCGGCTATGCCGCCACACCCCTTAACTTCAAAAAACTCTCCGGGTTCGAATCCCATGTCCACAATCCTTCTGTAGTTAGTTGCGGAAAGCTCGAGTTCGTTCAAGTTCATGAACAGTTCGTGCTCGTTTACGAAGTCTGCCAGACTCCTGTCAAATTTTACTGCGGGAACTTCAATTCCCGTCTCAAGTCCAAGCTTTTTGGCAGTTTTTACCGGCTCTCTGTAGAGTTCCAGAGGTTTTACCGTGTGAAACCTTATTTCGTCGATGTACGGGGATATTTTTTTCACCGCACTTTCATCAGGCAGGCTCGTGTAGAGGTGAACGTGCAAATCCATGCTTTTCAGAAGTTTTGCAAACTCCAGAGTCTTTTTTAACGTGAAAAACGGCTCTCCTCCGGTGATGGATGCACCTTCTGCGCCCATCAGTTCCGCTTCTTTCACCACATCTTCTGGGGTGACGACCCTTCTTTCGTTGGCAAACGTTACGTCTTTTCCTCTTCTCTCTTCAGAAATTGGGCAGTAAAAGCACGAATTCGGACACAGACCAGTTACGAACAGGACGAGTTTGGCGCCTCTCCTGCACAACCTACAGCCCTCGCTGAGGTACGTGTAGTAGCTACCTGCCTCTATTCTCGTTGGCTTCTTCATACTCCTCATACGCATAATCTTTTTGTTCAATTGGCTCATCCAGCGGCATACTCAAACTTTCGACGAGATCAGCTGTTCATCTCGACGATTCTTAAAAACCTGTCCTTCACCCACTCAACGCCGAGAGATTCCATGAAATACCCCGCTCTCGGACCGTAGCTCTTCCCCACTATTGCTTTGTAAATCGCTTTAAACGCTTTGCCCGGCTTTAAACCCGTATCCTTCGCGATTTCGTAAACGAGGTTGTGCAGGTCGCTGGCGTTCATGCCCTCTTTCATCGCCTCTGCGAACCTCCTCAAAAACTCCAGTTCCTCCTCATCGAATTTAACGTTCAGTTCCTCAACATCCCTTATCTCGAACTTCAGTCTGTCGGGCGCAAACCTGCTGAGCCACTTCTCAGCGTATTTGAGCCTCCTCCTGACGTCCTCGACGTCGATTTCGTATCCCGTTCTCTTCAGTATTTCAACAACCCTGTCAGGATTCCAGCCGGCTATCTGTCCAACAACGACCAGATGCCTGAACGGAACTCTGCAGTACCTCACGCTTTTTACGAGAGACAGCTCAACGCTCCTGTCTCCTCTGGCGTAAGCTTCCTCAAACTCGTCTACCAAGTCCAGCAGGGAGGAGGGGTCAAAGTCAATGTGTCTCTCGGGTTTTGACCTGATTATGATGTATCTGACGATTTCAGGCGGTAAAACTTCCACGATTTCCCTAACCGGAACGACTATTCCTTTTGAGCTCTTCATCGCCCCAACGCCCTTAAGGTGTATCCACTCGTACACAATGGGATAGGGTGGCTCTATGCCAAAAACCTCCTTTGCCAGCAGCTTTCCGGTATCATAGCTTCCTCCAGCAGCAGCGTGGTCTTTGCCCATAGGTTCACATGTTATGCCCAGAATTTTCCACCTCGCCGGCCAGTCAATTCTCCACCCCAGCTTTCCACCGCCTCTGTAAGATGCCTTTCCCTCATGCCCGCATTCGCAGACGTAGTAAACTCCGCTGTCGTCGAAATCGACAACTCTCGTGGAGTTTATCCTGCCACAGCTCTCGCAGAGTGGCATGAATGGAGACCAGCTCTCATCGCACTTCTTTCCGGTTACTTCCTCCAGAATTTTCTTTATCTTCTCTTTTTCTCTGAGAGACGTCTTTATCTCCTGCACGTATTCTCCTTTCCTGTACATCTCGTCCGCTTTCTTCACCTCCACGTCTATTCCAAGTATTTCAAGCGATTCCAGAAAAGGCTCCAGAAAGTGCTCGGCGTAATTCTCATGCCCTCCGCAGGGACAGGGTATTTCGCTCAGAGGCATTCCCACGTATTTTTCGTATTCCTCAGGCAGAAAAGGGTACCTCTTCCTCAGAGGATCGAAAGTATCGGCTATGTAAACCATTTCAGCTTTACCGCCTCTGTCCTCCACCGCCCTTCTTACAACGTCTGCTGTGAGCATTTCTCTCAAATTCCCCAGATGTATGTGTCCGGAGGGGGTAATTCCTGTGGCGATTCTGTGTTTTTTCCCTCTGCTGAGCAGTTCTTCTGCCACCTTATCAGCCCAGTGCATCTGCTCACCTCTCCCAGACTTTCAGACTATTTCAGACTATTCCGGACAGGGTGTCCCGTGCAATTTCGATCTCCTCTTTACCGATTACCAGCGGAGGCACGAATCTAAGGCTGCTCTCGGACGTGGCGTTGATGAGCAAAAAGCTCTTTAAAGCCCTGTTTACAAGTTCAAACGCCCCCTCGCAATTGACTGCGAGCATCAACCCCATACCTCTCGAATTTCCAAAAACTTCGTAAAGTGCGTCTTTCAGAACTTTTCCCATTTTCTTCGCGTTTTCTACCAGCTTTTCCTCTTCAATTACCTCTATCGTTGCAAGAGCGGCTGAACACGCCAGAGGATTTCCACCGAAAGTTGATGCGTGTTCACCAGAACCGAGCTTTTCGGCAACCTCCCCGCTCACACCGATTCCGCCGACAGGAAAACCGGAGCCCATTCCCTTTGCCATTGCCATTACGTCCGGTTGCAGGTTGAAGTGGTCTTTCGCAAACCACCTGCCCGTCCTGCCAAAGCCCGTCTGAACCTCATCGAAAATTACGAGGTACCCGTACTTCTCTTTCAGCTCAAATACGGCGTTCAGAAAATCTTCGTCAGCCACATTCACTCCACCTTCACCCTGAATCGGTTCCACTATGACCGCTGCCGTATTTTCGTCAACTTTCTTCTTCAAACTCTCCACGCTGTTAAACTCTGCAAACTCCACCGGCTCGACCAGCGGCAAAAAAGGCTTTCTGAACATCTCTTTCCACGTTACCGATAAAGCACCCATGGTTCTGCCGTGAAACGACCCGGTAAAAGCAACGAACTTTTTCCTTCCGGTAACTTTTCTCGACACCTTGAGGGACGCTTCAACAGCTTCCGTCCCGCTGTTGCAGAAGAAAAAGAAGTCCATCCCCGTTATCTCTCTCAACTTTTCTGCCAGCTCTATTTGAGGTATGGTGTAGAACAGGTTTGACGTGTGCATCAACTTTTCGAGCTGGGTTTTCAGCCTTTCAACGAGCTTCGGATGGCAGTGACCCAGAGCACACACGGCAATTCCGGCAACGAGGTCGATGTAACGATTTCCCTCGACGTCGTACAGGTAACAACCCCTGCCCCTCTCAAAGACGACCGGCAACCTGCGATAAAACTGAATGTGAACAGATTTTTCTCTGTTAATCCAGCTCTGAGTGATTGATTCGTTTAACGGAGTGTTTTCAGAGGATTCCATGAACACGAAAACCTCCAAAGTTATTTAAAATTTGTCAGCTCCTGATAGTCCTTCAAATTTGCACTCAGCCATCTTATCTGAACAGCGCGTTCAGCATTGCTAACTTCACGTTACCAACTTCAACCAAAACCCGGCAAGCTTTTATAATTTACAGGTGTGTTCGCCGTAGTGATGGTAACACCGGACAGACTGACGATTCCGGAGAACACTGTATTTGAAGAAGGCAGCATAGTCGTGGATGGAGATACCATCGTATGCCCCGGATCAAGTATATCTTACGGATTAACAGCTAAAAAAATAATAATAGGTGAAAAAGTAAAAATAGATGGAGACGTCGTGGGCGAGGAGGTAAGGATAGATTCGTGGTGCACGATTAAGGGTAACGTTGTCAGCAAAGGTGAGGCATACATTGCCGATTTCACGAGCATTGAGGGAAAGTTAACTGTTTTTGGTGACCTCGACATAGGGAGAAACGTAAAGATAAAGGAAGGGTTTGAGGCGAGAGGTTTAATAACGATTCAGGATCCTCTGCCCACCATTATTTTCATATTCTTCTACCTTCTCGAACTTCTCAGACTCGGAAAGCTCGAAGAGGCTGAACAGCTGTTTGAGGAGCTGGAAGACGAAGAAATTCAAAACCCACTCGTAATTCCCGAAAATACGGTTATCGACCTTAACAGAATACAGACCGAAGCTGGAATACTCGTGAAAAGGAGCAGGGTGGTCGGAAACATAAAGGCGAGGTCTGCAGAAATAAACGACAGCGAGGTTTTTGGGAGCGTCAGGTGTAGGGCTGTGGAGAACGACGGGAAGTCTGGAGTCGTGCTGGTAAGAAACAGCAAAATTCACGGTGCGATTGAGGGCAGGGTCGTTGTTGTGTTAAAAGGCAGCAAAGTGGTGGGACAGATAAATGCGGAGAAAGTTTACGTTGAGGAGAACTGCGTGGTGGAGGGGAACATTGCAGGAAAATCAGGTATTATCGTAAAGCCCCATTTAAACGTGAGTAAAATTCTTGAAAACCTCGAAAAGGTTCCTGAAGGTTCTGAAGCCAGTAGCCTGAACAAGTATCCTCCCAGCGAGACGCCTTTGAGTGAACGAACTGCGAGAGAGATAACTTTGAACAAATCCGCTAAAAGCGTAAAAATGGAAAGAAAAATAAGAAAAGATCCGTTCAGGTTCGAAAGACCCGATAAAATTCCTTCGGCGAAAGAAGCGTTTAAAAGCACGAAGAGTGAGCTGAGCGAGTTAAATACTGCTGTAAAACTTCTCAGGGATCTGGAAGAAGAAAGAAAAACGGAAGGAAAGGAAGAACTCAGCAAATCAAACAGGAAAGAAAGGTGATACTATGTACTGGGATGAAGAGAAGTTTAAAAAGATGTTTCCGAACCTCTATCAGGAAATCAGGGGTTTTAACACGCCAACCGTACTTGACCACCTCGAAAAGTGCGAAAACGAGGAGGAAGCTGTGGAAATCATAGAGTACTTCGAGAGAAGGGGTGAAATAACCCGCGAATACGCCTGCTACCTGAAAAATAACCTGAAAAAACTCGGCGTACTTGGCACGAGAAAGGCTGGAGAGTACGAAAAGCATGGATTGAGGTAAAAGGATGAATTCTTCAGGTGTCTAGTATGATTGAAATAGGCATAGCCGGAAAACCCAACGCCGGAAAATCGACTTTTTTTAAGGCAGCAACCTTGGCTGATGCTGAAATAGCGAATTACCCCTTCACGACCATAGAACCAAACGTGGGCATTGCTCACGTCAGGGTGAAGTGCGTTTGCAGGGAGCTCGGAGTTGACTGCGGAAAGTGCGTGGACGGCTGGAGGTTCATACCGGTAAAACTGATAGACGTCGCCGGGCTTGTTCCGGGAGCGCATAAGGGGAGAGGTCTCGGAAACGAGTTTCTTGACAACCTGAGGCAGAGTGAGGGAATAATTCAGGTTGTGGACTCCTCGGGATCTACGGATGAAGAGGGTAACGAAGTTGGAATCGGAGAGTACGACCCCTGCAGGGATGTAGAATTTCTGCAGGAAGAGCTCGAGATGTGGATTTTTGGACTGCTGAAAAGGGGATGGGAAAGAAACGTCAGAAGGATAACGATGGAAAAAAAAGATCCCGTCAGGTTTTTGGCTGAGCAGCTCGCAGGTCTGGGTTTTAAAGAAAGGCACGTCAGAGAGGCAATGAAAGCTGTGGGATACGACATATCCAGTTACGGAGACGAAGAACTGAAAAAGTTTGCAGGGGAGCTCAGAAAGAGGAGAATGAAAACAGTTGTAGCAGCAAATAAGGCCGATAAGGCTCCTGAAGAGCTGCTGAAAAAGCTGGTTGAAAGATACTCCGCTGTTCCAACATCTGCCGTGTTTGAGCTGACGCTGAGACTTGCTGCCAGAAACGGGTACATAAAGTACCTGCCGGGAGACGGCGACTTCGAAATCCTAAAACCTCTGAACAGGAAACAGGAGAAAGCACTTGAAAGTATAAGGAGCTTTCTGAAGAAGTTCGGCAGCACGGGCGTGCAGGAAGTAATAAACAGGATTGTGTTCGACGTTCTGGAGTACATAGTAGTTTATCCCGTAGAGGATGAGAACAAGTATACCGATACAAAGGGAAACGTTCTGCCAGACGCCATGCTTGTTAAGAAAGGTACGACCGCAAGAGAGCTTGCCTACAAAATTCACACGGATATAGGAGAAAGCTTCATTTACGCCGTTGATGCAAGAAAGAAGATGAGGGTGGGCGAGGACTACGAACTCAAAAACAACGACGTGATAAAAATAGTCAGTGCGAAGTGAGTTCTAACGCATGAGTGTTAAACATCCGGCAATAATCCAGATAAGAGGGAATTACCTGAGATATATAGATGAGATTCTGAAAGCCGTAGAGAGAAATTGCGGAGATTTCTGGGTTGAAAAGCAGAGAAGCGGAATAGACATATACTTTTCAGACGTTAACGATGCGAGAAAGATAATATCGAAAATACAGAGGGTTAAAAAGGCTGAAATAAAAATGAGCACGAAATACGCCGGACTCAGGAAGGGGAGAGTCAGAGTTCTGTTCGTGTTCTCTTTGAGGTTTTAAGTGTACTTTTAGTTTTTGTAATGCAATTCACAAATTTTAGCAGTTCTTGGTGTCTGTTTGTCAGAACAGCCAACAACGAATTTTATAAAGCCCAATGTCGGGCTGTGGAATCGTGGACGTGAACAGCTCGCTCAGAAAAATAGTGAAGGGTGCGGCGCTGTTTTTCTTTGGATCGATCACGGGATTATTTATAGCATTTATCTGTAGAATTCTTGTTATCAGATATATTACTCCTGCGGAATTCGGGTTGCTCTCACTCTCACTCACGATATTTACGATAGCGAGGAGTATTGCTAATCTCGGAATACCTGCCGGTCTTACGAGGCAGGCGTCTTATTTCCTTGGAAGGGGAGAAACGCAAAAAGCAGTTGCCATCGTAAAAGCAGGCATCTGCGTATCTCTGGCAGCAGGAATTTCCACGGCAGCAATTCTGTTTTTTGCTTCAAATGCAGTAGCGGAAACCTTCAAAATGCAGATTTCGTGGATTTTAAAGCTTTTATCTTTAGCCCTTCCACTCGCAATTTTGAGCGGAACTCTCGTATCAGTTTTTCAGGTGTACGAGAACGTTAGGGCAAAAGTTCTGTTTAACGACGTACTTCCGAATCTTCTGAGGTTAATTCTCGTTGCTTTTATCGTCGTTCTGGGTTTATCTTTTTGCTCCGTCGTTTCCGCCTACTTTCTGTCCTTCCTGATCCCGGGGATTGTTTTTGCCGTTTACGCTTTGAAAAACCTGAACTTCAAAACGGAAGAGAAAGTCACGAGATACGTTAAGTTACTGATACTGTTTTCACTGCCCCTTTTAGTTCAGTCTCTGCTCGGCATGATCATAAACTGGACAGATACCCTGATGATAGGTTACTTTCTGACTCCACTCGACGTGGGTCTGTACAGCGGAGCGAGACCTTTAGCCGCTCTCATGCTTAGCTTCCTTACATCCATTAACTTTCTCTACTACCCGATAATCTCACAGTTCTACGCCAAAGGTAAAGTGGAGGAGGTTGGAAGAACCTATGCCATTGTAACAAAGTGGTTGATGTCGGTAACGCTGCCCGTATTTCTGGTTATGGCTTTGTTTCCAAAAGCCGTTCTGTGGTTACTCTACGGTAAAGCATACACTCCCGCATCTTACGCTCTGAGCGTTCTCGCTTCTGGATTTTTTGTCCATGTAATGCTCGGACCAAACGGCATAACGCTGATCGCTGCTGGAGACGTTAAATATCCAACAGCCGTAAGCGCTGTTGCTGCTGTTGCCAACGTCGTTTTGAACCTGTTTTTCATTCCTGTGTACGGCATTGCCGGGGCCGCACTGGCGTCAGCCATAACCTACGGGATAAGCAACGTTCTGGTAACTCTAAAGCTTTACAGAGATTACGGGATACACCCGTTCACGAAAAACTACGTCAAACCAGCTGTTTTATCGGTATCCACAGCTCTATTAACGTACTGGATAGCCAGAAACTTTATAAAGGTCAGTGGTCTGATGCTTTTAGCGGCGTTCCTGTTTTTCGCAGCGATTTACGCTTTATCCCTGCTCGTAACCAAGAGTTTCGATAAAGAAGACATAATGTTACTGCTGTCCATAGAAAGCAGGCTGGGCGTGAACCTGTCGTGGTTGAAGAATATTTTGAGAAGGTTTGTATAGTTATTTATAGTTATTTGCATTTTTTTGCGTGTATTTTTTTAACCGCAGCAAAGGTTAAGTTACAGTAAGAGTCGCTTACACCGGTGATGGCACAATGAAAGTTCTGAAAGACGAGTACATTCCGGTACTTCTGCTGCTAATAGCATCCGTCGTCGTTTACCTTACCAGACCCATCTGGCATCCTTTTTTCATGCTGTTTTACACGAATCCTGCAATAACCGAAGCTTTGATCGTAACACTAATTGTTACCGCTGCGTACTCTAAGTTCAGAGGCAAAAGTGAGGCTGAGAGCAGGAAAGGTTTAACCAGCACGACGATTGCCGTTTTTCTGTTCCTCGCGCTGATGATGATTCTTCTCCCACTGCAACAGTTCTACACGCCAGTTTACCTGAGCAAACATCTGAGTTACGAAAGGATATCCCAGCTTCCCGAAATAGACCCGTCGGTGGTCAGAATAGTTCCAAAAGTCGTGGGCGATAAGTATGCGATGGATGCTCTGCAGTTTCCGAGGTATACTTTAAGCAGGGGATCAATCGTCTTTATCAACAGAACGCCCTACTGGGGATACGGCCTGATACCGGAAGGTCTGGTTAACTCGTTTATTCTGAAAGACATGGGAGCAATATACGTTGACATGTCTGCTTTTGGAAAGAGAACGGTAATAAAAGAGCAGAGTTTCAAAGTCGGAGTCGGAATGTACATAACCGACAACTACCTCTGGCAGATATACGACAGGATATACACGGTGGACTGCGGAAACCCCTACTTCGTTCCCCACAAGGGAAACCTGTACATAGCAGTACCCTTAGTGGGTTATGAGCTCCACTTCAGGTTTCCCACGTTTTACACAGTACCGAAGTGGGACGGAATAGCTCTGATTGCACCAAATGGCAGCATAACAATCCTGTCTCCAAAACAGGCTGAAAACTGTGAAGTGTTAAAAGGGCAGAAGCTCTTCCCACCGGAATTGACGAGAATGTACGTGGACTCATTTAACTACATTCACGGAATACTGAACGTTTTGCTGTACCACAAGGACCAGTTCGAGTTAGCAGATGTTCCGGGACAGGAGAATTCGCAGCCATTTCTCGTCGCAACTAGGCAGGGGCTGAAGTGGATAGCTGCCTGCGAGCCTTACGGACAGTCCTACGGTATTTTCAGAATATACGTGGTGGATGCGAGAAACGGAAGCATTCAGCTCTACCAGCCTTCAAGCACCAGAGCTCTAATCGGACCTGCGAGGGCCGTTGACTACGTAAAGCAGGCAATGCCCAGAGTGGACTGGCAGACGATGAGAGCTGTCGAACCAATACCCGTTATCGTGAATAAAACTCTTTACTGGCAGGTGAGGATCATTCCATCCGACGCCTCTGGAATAGCTTACGTGGCGATGGTTAACGCTGAAAATCCAAACGACGTTATCGTTTTGAGAACTTACAGAGAGGTAAAAAGTTTTCTTGAAAACGGAGAAAATGCATTTAACTTCAACAACAGCACAGTTAGCCCTGTGAAAGTAAAGTATTACATCGTAATCAAGAAAAGTGGAAAGATCGTGGAAAGGATACCGCTGACGGGGAACGAAAGCGTGGAGATCCTGCCTGTGTCGTGATTTACTTGTTACAGGTAGTTCAAGATAGCCTCTAATCATATAGTACGACAAAATTCACCAGCTCTGCAAAAGAAGTTAAAAGAAGTCAGTTCCAGAAACTTGTCAAGTTGTATATCTTCATCTTAGTTATTTATTTTTTGTTATTTTATTTTTTTATCCTATTCTTGACGCACCCTAATACCACCAAATAAATTAAATAATTTTTATATTTAAATTTTAAAATTATGTCTAATCTACTGCTTCCTGACCATCCCGAAACCGTAATCCGTCATTCTGCCAAATCCAGATTTGTACCCGATCTCAATCAGCCTTCTGCTCCCGAATACGTTGAAAACCATTAAATGCGCTCTGTAGCTTTTACTGCCAACCCTTATCCTTACGGGCTTGCACTTCAGAACTTCAAACTCCAGCCTTCCTTCAAAACCCGAGCCGTACGCTATGAAGTGTCTTTTAATAAGTTCCTGCGTCAGCTCTTCTGCAAGCTTCTCTTCAAAATTCGGATCACCGTACCTCCCCCTGAAGTTTACGGGGGAAAGTGTGACGAACTTTTCAGAATTCGACAGTTCGGGCTCTTTTATCACTTCGATTCCAGAAACTTCGAGAGATAAACCCCCGACTTTCAGGTTCTGCAGTTCCACAAGCCCGTCCATGAGCGAATTGCAAACGTTCCTGCGAATGGACGAAAAGAAAAAGTAAAGCTGGTTCGTTCGCAGCTTCATACCCTCTCTGCAAACATCAAAAGCCCTGTTTTTAACCATAATCCTGCTGAAAGTGTAGAGCTTTGAAGCTTCATCCAGAAATATTCCGGGTTCGGCAAATTCGAGTGCCTCCCTTATTTTACCCGCGAGCTCGTAACAGTGGTTGTAGTCCAGAAGCTCACCAGCTTTTGCATATAGGGAAACTTTAATTCGCACACGTATATTTCCGTTAACGTGCATATATCTTTTCCGATTAGATTTTTATTTTAATTTCTTTAATCAATTACTCCAATCCATTTTAACCCGTTTTAGCCGAGGGATTTCTTCTGGTTTTAGCTTAGAACTCATGCCTTACATAACCCGAAAAAGAGAAAAAAGGTTGAATTTTATCTGATTCGTGGACGTGCTGAGACCGTTCGACCCGTGGAAGTCGAAGCTCTGCACCTGCATGCCTAAATACTCGTTCAATCCCTACACCGGTTGCTCTCACCGCTGCATATACTGCTACGCAACGTACATACCGCGCTTTTACCAGCTCAGAAAAAAGAGAAGGGTCGTTCTAAGGCTTGAAAGGGATTTAAATAAAGTCGACTTAAAAATTCCAGTATCGATGTCGAACAGTTCCGATCCATACCCCCCAGTGGAAAAAAAGGAGAAAATAACCAGAAACTGCTTGAAAGTCATGAAAGATTACGGCGTAAAGCTGCTCGTGGTTACGAAGAGCGATATCGTGGCGAGAGATGCGGATTTGCTTTCAGAAATCAACAGCTGCGTAAGCATCACGATTACGAGCTTCAGGCTTTCAAGGTTGCTCGAGCCAGATGCTCCCGATCCAGAAAAGAGAATTGCGGCGATGAAAGAGCTTAAAGACCGGAGTATTCCTGTCGTTCTCAGACTCGATCCAGTACTTCCGCTTCTGACCGAGAGTGAGGTGGAGGAGATCGTAGACAGGTGCGATTTCGTTGATCACGTTGTAACCTCAACTCTAAAGCTGAAAAACGACTCCTTTAAAAGGGTTGTCAGAACGTTCCCTCACATCGAAAAGCAGTACAGAAAGCTGTACAGCAGGGAAAACAGAACTGGAAGCTACTATTACCTGCCAGAAAAAATCAGGAGGGAGATTTTATTTAAAGTTGAAGAGGCGTGCAGCGAGAGAGGTATAAGCTGTGCATTCTGCAGGGAAGGTTTTGAGTTTAAAGCTGAGAGCTGCGACGGACAACACCTACTCAGAAAATATAAGTAAAAAATTTAACAATCAAAACGCTTAAATCGTTTGCAGTCGAAAATACGGTATGGGTGCTGTTATCATAAACTTCAAGGCTTATAAAGAAGGATCAGGAAAATCAGCAGTGGAGCTCGCAAAAATAGCGGAGGACGTTGCAGGAAGGTGCGACGATTACATAGCAGTTGCCGTAACAGCTCTGGATCTGGCTGAAATTGCAAAAGAGGTTTCAATAGACGTGTACTCCCAGCACGTGGATCCCATAGAATTTGGCTCTCACACGGGAAGAATCAACGCGGAGATGATCAAAGAGAAAGGAGCTAAAGGCAGTCTCGTGAACCACAGCGAAAGAAGGCTGAAGCTTGCAGATATAGACTTCATAGTGTCAAAGCTAAAGAGTCTAGAATTAACGTCAATCGTGTGCACGAACAACGTGTCAACAACGGCTGCTGCTGCTGCATTAAATCCCGATTACGTGGCAGTTGAGCCACCGGAGCTCATAGGTACCGGCGTTCCGGTTTCAAAGGCTGAGCCGGAAGTTGTTGAAAACTCGGTAAAAGCCGCAAAAAGCGTTAACAGCAAAGTTAAAGTCCTGTGCGGAGCTGGAATAACCTGCCACGAGGACTACGCTGCTGCACTGGATCTCGGGGCGGAAGGTGTTTTGCTCGCAAGCGGAATAGTCAAGGCAAAAGATAGAAAGGCAGCTCTGGAGGAGCTCGTTGGTCTGAGGTAATTCACTTTATTTCACTTTATCATGTTTTTATCCGTTTGCTTCCCATTTTTCAGTAAACACTGCAGCATCGACTAAGTCTCGCTCTGCTCACACTCCCTGTGATACTCCTGCAGGGACTTTATTGATATCATTCCCTTTCTTATCGCCTCTATTCCCATCACAGCCGCTTTGGCTCCGCTAACTGTGGTTATGTACGGTATTCCGTAATCCACAGCAGCCCTTCTTATCATGTACCCTTCAGTTTTGCCCTTTTTGCCGCTTGGTGTGTTTATTATCAGGTCGATCTGCCTGTTTATTATTGCGTCAAGAACATTTGGCCTTCCCTGACTGATTTTCTTTATCACCTCTGCTTCAATTCCGTGTTCTCTCAGAAATCTCGCTGTTCCGTCAGTTGCGAGCAACCTGAAACCTATTTCCCTGAGCTTCTTCGCAACTTCGACTATTTTTGCTCTGTCCTGCTTCTTGACGCTTATGAAAACTGTTCCTTTTTCAGGCAACCTCATTCCAGCCGCAAGCTCTGCTTTGTAGTAAGCTATGCCAAAGTCGAGGTCGATTCCCATAACTTCCCCGGTTGACTTCATCTCCGGTCCAAGAGTTGGATCAACTCCCGGCAGTTTGATAAACGGAAATACGGCTTCCTTCACCGCCACGTGTCTGAGCTTCAACCTCTCCTTCACTCCGAGCTCTCTCAACTTTTTACCGCACATTAACTTTGCAGCTATTTTTGCGAGAGGTATTCCGCTCGCCTTGCTGACGAACGGAACTGTTCTGCTCGCTCTTGGGTTTGCTTCCAGCACGTAAACCACTCCGTCTTTAACGGCATACTGTATGTTTATCAGCCCGACAACCTTCAGCTCGAGCGCCATTTTCTTCGTGTACTCAATTATCCTTTCAATCGTCTCCTCATCAAGGGTTTGAGGTGGCAAAACGCAGGCCGAATCTCCGCTGTGAACTCCTGCCTCCTCTATGTGCTCCATTATTCCCCCGATAACAACTTCCTCTCCATCGCAAAGAGCATCAACTTCCACTTCCACAGCATCTTCGAGAAAGCGATCAATAAGGACGGGTTTCTCCGGACTGACCTCTATCGCCTCCTCCATGTACCTCGTCAGCGTCTCCTCGTCGTAAACTATCTCCATTGCCCTTCCGCCGAGAACGTAGCTCGGTCTAACGAGGACGGGGTAGCCGATTTCCTTCGCTATCTTCAGAGCCTCTTCAACGCTAAAGGCGATTCCGTTTTCAGGCTGGGGTATGTTGAGCTTCCTGCACAGAGCGCTGAACCTCTCCCTGTCCTCAGCTATGTCTATCGAATCGACAGATGTCCCAAGTATTCTGGCTCCGCTGTTTTCGAGCTGTTTGGCTATGTTTAACGGCGTCTGACCTCCGAACTGAACTATGACACCGTCAGCTGCTTCGTTCTCGTATATGTTCATGACCTCCTCATGCGTTATCGGCTCGAAGTACAGCCTGTCCGAAGTGTCGTAGTCCGTTGAAACTGTTTCTGGATTGTTGTTCACCATTATTGTTTCGTATCCTTCGTCTTTCAGGCTGAAAACTGCGTGACAGCAGCAGTAATCGAACTCTATTCCCTGCCCGATCCTGTTTGGACCTCCGCCGAGAATGATTATTTTTCTCTTCTCCGTTCTCCTTGCGTCGTTTTCCTCCTCATACGTTGAGTAGTAGTAAGGAGTTCTCGCCTCGAATTCTGCAGCACATGTGTCAACCATCTTGAAAACAGTTCTTATTCCGTGAGATTTTCTGAATTTCCTTATTGTGGATTCATCAACTCCAAAAATTCTGGAAAGCTGAACGTCTGAAAAACCGAGTTTTTTTGCCTTTTTTATCGCTTCAACAGCTTCATCCGTCAGTCCTTTCTCAGCGAGCTTTTTCAGGTAATTTTCGAACTCCACTATGTTCTTTATCTTCTCAATAAACCACGGATCAACGTACGTCAGCTCGTGTATCTCCTCAACGCTCATGCCCATTTCTACTGCTTTTCTCATGTACAAAACCCTGTCTGCGTTTGGAGTTCTGAGCATTCTCTTTACAGTTTCCAGATCAGCTGTTTCGATACCTTTTTTTAGCTCCAGCCCGCAAAGACCAGTTTCGAGGCTCCTCAGGGCTTTTTGCAGAGCCTCCTCGAAAGTCCTGCCAATTGCCATTACCTCTCCAACACTCTTCATCTGAGAGCCAAGAACAGAGTTCGCAGTCGGAAACTTGTCGAAAGCAAAACGGGGTATTTTAACCACAACGTAGTCTATTGTTGGCTCAAAGCTCGCAGGCGTCTCCTTCGTTATGTCGTTCGGTATCTCGTCGAGGGTGTAACCAACAGCGAGCTTCGCGGCAATCTTCGCAATCGGAAAACCCGTTGCCTTCGACGCAAGAGCTGAAGACCTGCTAACTCTCGGATTCATCTCTATCGCAACGACCCTTCCGTTCTCCGGATGGACTGCGAACTGTATGTTGCTCCCCCCAGTCTCCACTCCGATCTCCCTTATTATCGCTATAGCGTAATCTCTCAGCCTCTGGTACTCCACATCGCTTAACGTTTGAGCCGGAGCGACTGTTATGCTATCTCCCGTGTGAACGCCCATTGCATCGAAGTTCTCTATGGAGCATATTATCACAACGTTGTCAGCTAAATCCCTCATCACTTCAAGCTCAAACTCTTTCCAGCCAATTACGCCCTCCTCGACGAGTACCTGATTTATCATGGACATCTTTAACCCGTGCGAAGCTATTTTTTTCAGCTCCTCTCTGTTGTACGCTATTCCCCCTCCGGTTCCGCCAAGGGTGAATGCTGGCCTCACAACAACGGGATAACCTATTTCATCCGCTACAGCCAGCGCTTCTTCAACGCTCTTCGCTATGTCGCTTCTGGGAACTTCAATGCCTATTTTTTCCATGCACTCCTTGAAGAGGTCTCTGTCCTCCGCTTTCTTTATTGCGTCCAGCTTTGCCCCTATCAGCTCTATTCCGTACCTGTCCAGCACCCCTCTTTCTCCGAGCTGAACCGTGAGGTTGAGGGCAGTCTGACCGCCAAGGGTTGGAAGGATTGCATCTGGTCTTTCCCTCTCAATTATCTTTTCCAGTATGTCGGCTGTGAGGGGTTCTATGTAAGTTCTGTCTGCCATTTCGGGGTCCGTCATTATGGTTGCCGGGTTGGAGTTTACGAGAACGACCTCGTATCCCTCCTCTCTCAACGCCTTGCACGCCTGACTGCCAGAATAGTCAAACTCAGCAGCCTGCCCTATTACTATGGGGCCGGAACCGATAACCATGATCTTCTTTAAATCTTCCCTTTTGGGCATGTTTTTCACCTTTCTAAATTCACTTTTTTAAATTCAGGTGTTATCTGTATTCAGCATTTCAATCCACTTTCAGCCCAGTTGCTTTTTGAGTTTTTGAGCTTTGTGATTGCGGTTAATTGAGATTCTGTTTGCCTGCTGCATGTAATCGATGTTTTTGAATGGCTGAAATGCGGGAACTGACCGTACAGCCGTGAAACAGAGAACAAAACGACTAAAAACGCTGGAAAAATCAGAGAAGTGAAACGTAAACGTCTGCTATTTTAGCCGCAATAACGTCCCAGTCGTACTCGCTCAAATCCAGATCGACTTTAATCTCCGAAGCTTTAAGTACGGCTTCTGCAACTGCTTCTGGAGAAAGTTCATCCGGAACAAAAACGCAGTCGAACTTCTCTGCAAACTCTTTCAGGGCGCTTTCACCGCCCACAACAGCCGGCTTACCGCATGCCAATGCTTCAAGAACCGTTATCCCAAACGATTCAGCCTGCGAAAGGTTGACGAAGACTGAGCACGTCTTAAACCACCTGTACTTTTCCTCTTCACCCACGAAGCCAAGAAACTTCACCCTATTCTCAACTCCGGCTTTCTCAGCTATTTTTCTCAACTCCTTCTCGAAGCTACCCTTGCCGGCTATACAGAGCTTCATGTCAGCCAGATACTTCATGGATTTGACAAGCACATCTAAATTTTTATATTTCTC
>WAPX01000019.1 GCA_015520485.1 Archaeoglobaceae archaeon | reverse complement strand
GAGTTTAGATATTAAAAAGCTTACGCCACATGAGCGACATGAGCTAATCTGCAAGCTCATCGAAGAAATAAAGCTGAAAGAGTACTTCAAACAAAAGCAGATCCACCATAAAAAAGTATTTACTTTGCTTTGAAATTCTATGAAAACGTGCTTAATGAGAAGGTCATCTGGTAACGTCAAGTCACACGGGAAAAATAAATGGCGGACCCGGCGGGATTTGAACCCGCGATCCCCGGCTTAGAAGGCCGGTGCTTTATCCATGCTAAGCCACGGGCCCCTGAGATTGCTGGCACTACATGTAATTTAAAGGTTATCCTGATGGTGTTTTAACAAAAAACTGACTGGCAAAATATAAACGCGTCAGCTCGACTTTAACTCAAATCTCCGCACGAGCAGAACACTTCGTTTACCGCACAGAGCAGGTCGTCCAGCCCCTCTCCGCTCTTGGCAGATACGGCCACAGTTCTGTACCTCGCAGTAGTAACGTTCATGAAGTCCAGCAACCCCTCCATGAGCTCAGAAAGAACGCCTCCTCCCTCCCTGATTTTGCTCCTGACTTCTTCAATTGTTGGCACCTTTCTTACGTCCACCTTGTTGAAAACTGTAAGCGTCGGCATGTCAAGTCTCAGAGAGACCACGGCGTTCTGGGCAAGTATGGAGACGTAGTTCTCCGGAGTGGATGCCACCGCTGTGTCAACCACAAAAATGCACACACTCGCATCGGATTTACCGATTTTTTTAGCGATTTCAATACCGGAATTCAGGTATACGAACAGCTCCATCTGGCCGGGCGTGTCGTATATCGTGAAATCGGATTTAACGATTAATTCGTCTATGTAATTTAAACTCATGTCCATTGATCTTATCAACGCCCCGTTTATTCCAAGCCCTTCCTTCACCATAACTTCTTCAGTTTTAACGAACTCTCTTACGTCTTTAAAAGCGTCGTAAACTGGAGGTGAGGCGGGATCGAGGTTTACTGCTTTAGTATCGTAGCCCTCCTCCTTTAAAAACTGCGAGAAACTTGAAACGAGAGCGCTTTTTCCGCTTCCAGCCGGGCCAATGACTATAAGGTTCATGTTCACAACTTGCGACTCCGGAAAAAAACAGTTGCTTCCACTGACACTGTCTGACAGTTTTCCTGACGACATCTGGATATTAATTGACATCCACAGTTACGTTCAGAATTCAACAGGAGGTGAAAAACGGATGTCAGACGAAGAAAAAGTGGAAGTAATACGAGGAGTACAGACGCTGTGGAAAACAGAGGACTGGTGGGCAGTGTGGATAGCCTTCCTGGTAATAGTGCTTGCAGCAGTGCTGTACTTCAACGGCATGACACTGAAACCGCTCGCAGTCTATCCACCGAAATGGAGCTTCACGGCAGAGGGGTGGGCAAAGCTCGCTCAGCACTTTCAGCAACACGGCGTATGGTACATTGCAAACTTTGCCTTCTGGTTCGTGGTGTTCACAATAAGCAGTGCTATACTTGGATTTAAGCCGAGTGAGTATATTCCATCGTTCACGTTTGTGTATGTATTCTCAGTGTTGATAGCCGTATTCTCATCAAATGAAACAGCTCACCACTACAACCTCGAAGCTCCACTTCTTGCATTGATAGTTGGACTGCTAATCGGTAATACTATACGGATGCCTAAATGGATGGATGCTGGATTCAGAGTAGAATACTACATTAAAACCGGTATCGTCCTGCTCGGGGCAACGTTACCTTTCATGCTCATAGTTTACGCCGGTCCGGTTGCATTCGCACAGGCAACAACCATAGCAGTATCGACTTTCGTAACAATATACTTCGTGGGTGTGAAACTGCTTAAACTTGACAGAAGGTTTGCCGCTGTGCTCGGTGCTGGAGGGGCAGTTTGTGGCGTTTCAGCATCCATAGCAATGGCAGCTGCCGTGAGGGCTAAAAAAGAGCACGTGGCCATGGGTATAACCTGTGTCGTCGTCTGGGCTATAGTGATGATTTTCGTCATACCTTACGTGGGATGGGCGCTGAACCTACATCCGGGAATCGTTGGAGCATGGGTCGGAACCTCAGAATTCGCTGACGCTGCTGGATTTGCTGCTGCAATGCAGTACGGACTGATGTATCAGGCCAAGTACGGCTTCGGTGCTGATATAGCAGTTTGGGCGTTTACACTGATGAAGGTCATAGGCAGAGATATGTGGATTGGTCTCTGGGCATTTGTAATGGCAATAATTGCCACAACGAAATGGGAAGTTGCAGAAAGAGGTCAAAAGCCGTCTGCAATGGAAATCTGGTGGAGATTCCCGAAGTTTGTTCTTGGTTTCTTTGCGGCATCTGTTGTAATGACACTCATAACTGCCGGTGTCCCGCTCGAAGTGTATCTGCATCACATGAAACCATTACTCATAGGGCCAATAAAAACGATGAGAACCTGGACGTTCATATTCACGTTCTTCAGCATAGGCTTAACAACCAGATTCAGAGAACTTGCGGCAACGGGCAAGAAGCCATGGATCGCATTCTCTTCAGGAGCCATCGTCAACGTCGTGCTCGGATTTATAATGTCAGTCATAGTGCTGGGCTGGTACTGGTCAAGCATAGGAACGCTGGGCTAAACATTTAATTTAATTTTTTTATATATTTCTTAATTTTAAGTAAGATATACAGTAACAAATAGATTATAGCAAATAGAGGTGTAGGGAATGGAAATTCTGGAATTTTGGATAAATCCAGAGCTGGTTACGTTTACAGATAGTTCCGCTATTGTGGCGAGTGGTAACGTTGTGTACTGCATAGACTCCACCGGACTCAAATGGAAAAAGAAGTTTATAACAACGTTTTACAGAGATCCGTACTCGGATGTAAAGATAACAGCCTTGGATGCGACAGAAAAACACGTTGCAGTGGGAACGAATTTTATGGACGGAAAGCTCTATCTGCTTTCGATTAGCGGTAAGAAACTGTGGGAGTACCAGTTTGCCACAATTGCAAGCCTTGGCTGGAGACCTGAGGATGTGACGTCCGTGTCCATTGGTAACGGGTTCGTAACGGCTTCAACCCAGTTCACGCACAACTACCTCTACGCATACACGCTAAAAAGGGAAAGGATGTTCAATCGCAAGTTTAAAGACGGCATACAGAAAATCTTTGCTGGAGATATGATAACTGTTGTTTCGGATAGCGGAGTCAGCGTACTCACGAAAGACGGTAAGGTCGTGTTCAGTAAAAACTGCAGGGTTAAGAATGCATGTGAATGCTGGGGTAAAGTTATCCTCTGTTCCGGCGCTCAGAACTTCTTCACCGACAGCGTGGTTTCGGTTCCCTGCGAATTTGCAGTTGCTTGTGATGATTACCTGTGTATGGTTTGCGGAAACAACCTGAAATTGGTCGATGAGGATTTAAAGGAAATCTGGAACGTCAGGTTAAACAAGAATGTTGTCCACGTGTTTTGCAGGGACGGTGAAATTTTTGCTGCGACGAATGATGAAGTTTTTAAGGTCGCAAACGGGGATGTAAAAAGCAGAGTTAAAGCCTGTGGCAGGGTTCTGGGCGTATGTGGATCTGGCATGCTCTGCCACGATGGCACACTGAAACTCGTGCCTCTTTAAGTTTAACATTATTTTAACCCGCTCGAAATTCTGTTCAGGCAAAAAGGCAAAGAAAACTTTGATTAACTGCTCGATGGCAGTAAAAACATGCTCGAAATAAACGGGGTTGAAGTGGAGGATACGTACTGCGAGGCTTTTGAGGGAATATACACGAGGATTCTCGTAACCGCCAAGCACGGATGGTTACTCAAAAAAGCGGCTTATGGTGCCACCTCCCTGCCTTCCACTGTTTTCGGGGAATCTGAGGGAGGAGTGGAATCGTTTGTATCTCCTGAGTGCACACCGGATGGAAGGCTGGGAGCAATTCTGCAGATATGGGTTGCAAAGAGCAAAAAATTTCAGGATGTTCTGCTGAGGGAGTTCGGCAAAAGAGTGAGGCAGGGGATACTCGTCGTTCCCACCACGAGAGTTTTCGATGTGAGCTGTGGTTCTGTTTCCGGAAAGTTCGACTCAAACGTTAACGTCGGCAGGTGCGGTGATGACTACCAGTGGTTCGAGGAAAGGTGGGGTAGGGAAATGGTAGTTGTGCCGATAATGTTCGGTGAGTTCGCAATAGAGAGGTACATAGGCTATTCAGAGGGGGTGGCGGGTGGAAACATCTGGCTCTTCTGCGATGGTGAAGATTCTGCTTTGGAGGCAGGAGAAATGGCTGTAAAAGCCCTTGCAAACGTTGAAGGCGTGATAACGTCCTTCGACATATGCTCGGCGGGTTCCAAGGTTGAAACCAAGTACCCCGAAATCGGGCCTACGACGAATCACAGGTACTGCCCTGTGCTGAGGGGGAAAATACCGGACTCGGAAGTTCCGAAAGGCGTCGAATCCATACCCGAGATAGTGATAAACGGAGTTAATCTGGAAAGCGTCGAAAGAGCGATGTATGTCTGCATGAAGGTTGCGAGCAGGGTGGACGGCGTGCTGAAGATCTCGGCCGGTAACTTCGGAGGAAAGCTCGGGAAGTACAGAATTTATTTAAGGGATCTGATTTCGAAGTTCGAATAACTATTGAATTTTTATATTTAGCTTAGTAATGGTAGATTGAAGTTGAATTTGAATTAAATTTGAACACCGAACAGAAAATGAAGCGGGCGTGAAATCATGTCTAATGAGGGTTTTACGCACATAAGAGAAGGTAAGGTGAGCATGGTCGATATAACGGAAAAAGAAGTCGTTTACAGAATGGCAAGAGCTGAGGGATTTATAAGACTGAGCAGTGAAACGCTGAAGGCTATAAGGGAAAACAGAGTTGCAAAGGGGGACGTTCTGGCTACGGCAAACATAGCGGCAATTATGGCTGTAAAAAGGACTTCAGAACTGATCCCCATGTGTCATCCCATCCCTTTAACTCACGTGAACGTCGACTTTGAAATAGAGGAGAACGGAATAAAAGCTGTGTGTGAGGTTAGATGCAGCGCCAGAACGGGAGTTGAAATGGAAGCTCTCACCGGCGTTGCTGTAGCTCTTCTGACCGTGTGGGACATGGTGAAGTCAATGGAAAAGGTGGACGGCCAGTATCCGAATACCGCTATAGAGGGTATAAGAGTCGTGGAAAAGGTCAAGAAAAGAGTGGAGAGCTGTTAGACAGAAGTTGAACAAAGGTTAGACAACCGGGCAATCAAAAAACCTAAAAAACTGCAGGCATACGGTGTAGAGATGGGTAGCGTAAAGGACTTAACGGTTCTCAAAAAGCCAGATGAACTGCCCGGAAGAGGCAGGTTTAAGTTTTCAGACAGGTACTCAGTTTTCGATTACGGGGAAATGCCGGACCTCATAGAAGGGAAGGGCAAAGCTTTGTGCTTGATGTCCGCTTACTTCTTCGAGCTGGCTGAAAAAAGAGGGTTTAAAACTCACTACATAGGGCTTGTTGAAGGAAACAGAGTGCTGAGGCTGGACGAAATAGAACAGCCAGTTGACGTGATGGAGGTCAGCCTTTACAGAGTCATAAAGCCTGTGAAGGTCAACAGCAAGTACGACTACTCTGCAGTCAAAAAAGCCGGCAGAAACTACCTGATACCGCTCGAAATCATATACAGAAACGTGCTTCCTGAAGGATCAAGCGTCTTCAGGAGGCTTGAAAAGGGACTGGTAACCTTGGAACAGCTTGGACTCGACCACTATCCGTCTCCGGGTGAAAGGCTGAAGAGGCCAATCGTGGAGGCGAGCACAAAGCTCGAGAGCGAGGACAGGTATCTGAGCTGGAGCGAGGCAATGGACATTTCGGGAATGAGAGAGGAGGAAATCGAAGAACTGAAAAATTTAACTCTTAAAATGGATGAAATCATAAGTGAAAGAACGAAATCTGCTGGAATTGAGAACCTGGACGGAAAATTCGAGTTTGCGTTCGACGAGAACAGGGAGCTCGTTTTCGTGGATGCTGTGGGGACTCCGGATGAGTGCAGGTTTGCAGTGGGCAATGTGCAGGTAAGCAAAGAAGTCCTGAGGAAGTACTACCGCACCACGAAGTGGTACAGGGATATAGAGGAACTGAAGGGCAGGGATGAGAACTGGAGAGATAAGGCAAAACCGCAAAAACTCCCACAGGACCTTCTCAAGGTAGTATCTGACATGTACAAGGCCTGCTGCAACGAAGTAGTCGGCAGAAAATTCTTCGACGTGGAAAGCCTGAAAGAGGTCATTCGCAGAATGGTGGAGGTCGCTGAAAACTACGGAATTTCTGCGTGAGGTGATTTCATGTCTGAAAACTCCGAAAAAATCCCGGCTGCTCTGGCACTCGAAGACGGGACTTTTGTAGAAGGTTACGCTTTCGGAAACGAGGACTGCTGGGCTGAAGGAGAGCTCGTGTTCAACACTGCAATGACAGGCTACGTTGAAGCCCTTACCGATCCGAGTTACGCCGGGCAGATACTGATGATGACGTATCCGTTAATAGGAAACTACGGAGTTTGCAGGGAGGATTTTGAAAGCGATGGAGTCAAGGTGGAGGGATTCGTCGTCAGGGAGCTGTGCAGGAAGCCGAGCAACTACAGAAGCGAGCTGAGCGTTGATGAGCTGCTGAAAGAGTTTGGAGTTCCGGGAATTGAGGGTGTTGATACGAGAATGCTCACGAGGAAAATCAGAGTTTACGGAGCAATGAAAGCAGTTCTGGCAACTGGAGATTACGACAGGGAAAAGATGTTAAAAAGAGCTGTGGAACAGCCGTCGATTACGGAAGTCGATCTGGTGGACAGAGTCTGCGTTAAAGATGTCAGGAGGCTTGAAAGCGGAGGAGATCTTGAAGTTGTTTTAATAGACTGTGGCATAAAGATGAGCATAGCCAGGCAGCTCTTGAAGAGGGGAATAAACGTGACCCTCGTCCCCTACAACTATCCGGCTGAGAAAATCCTTGAAATGAATCCGGATGGTGTTTTCGTTTCAAACGGCCCGGGAGACCCGGCGAGAGTTAGAGAGACGATAGAAACCGTAAGAAAACTGATAGGAAAGCTTCCAGTGGCGGGTATATGTCTGGGACACCAGCTGATAGGCCTCGCTCTCGGAGCAAAAACTTTCAAGCTCAGGTTCGGACACAGAGGAGCAAACCAGCCGGTTAAGGACTTTGAAACGGGCAGAGTGTTCATATCGAGTCAGAATCACGGATTTGCGGTTGACGAAAAAACCCTGCCCGAAAATGTGGAGGTAACGCAGATAAACCTGAACGACGGAACAGTCGAGGGGTTAAGGCACAGAGATGTACCTCTGATAAGCGTTCAGTACCATCCCGAAGCGTCTCCCGGACCCCACGACACGTACTTTTTCTTTGACAGGTTTGCGGATATGATTAAAAATTATTAAATTTATTAAAAAATTTGATGATCTATTAAAAGTTTTCAGTGTCCCATCAAATATTTCAGAGTTTTCAGGATTTTCCGGTTTTCTTTTTCGCTTTTACTGCTTTCTCCTTAGTTTTTCCCTTAACCTTCTTTTTTGACCCGCTGACTTTTTTGGTTTTTCTGGCTTTTCTTGATTTATTCGGCTTCGCTCCGGATTTTAATTTCAGCACGACCACCGCTCCTGCGATTGCTGGTAGCAGATACAGGTAGTTAAAAGCAAACGCTCCTTTATAGGTCTTCGAAGTCTTTTGCTCTGCAGTTGAAGTTTCTGACTTCTTTTTTAGCTTTAAATCTGGTTTCTGTTTTTGTGTCTTTTTCTCTATCGGCGTCTTTGCCGCAGTTTTATTCAGTCCAGAGAGTTTGACGGATTCGCTGTGGCTCTCCACCGTGCTGTTGGCGTTGTGCCTGGCTGGTGCAACCGGTGCGATTAAACCTGGAGTAAAGTAGTAGCTGTTATCAGCACCTCCAGCCACTTTTCCGCTGTTTGAAACTGCAACGCATTTTAGGCTTTCTGGAACGCTGCTCGTCCAGAGCAGCTTTCCACTCGTGTTCAGAAGAAAAACAAGCTTTCCACTTGAAACAGCTGTAAAATTGCCGTTTTCCGATATACCAAACACAACTGGCTCTTTAAAATCTAAGGTCCAGAGCAGCCTGCCGTTTGCGTTAAACACGTAGAGCTTGTCACCGCTACCTATGCCGAAAACGTTCTTTCCGGCTGAAACTGAAATCGGACTTCCGCAAAAGCTCCAGTTCCATATTTCGTATCCCGTGTCCGTGAACAAGTACGCGTAGCGCATGAACTTTGAAACTGCCAGCACGTTTCTGCCCACGCATTTAACGACGATTGAGGGATACTTGCACAGACTGCTGAGTCCGTCAAACTTCCAGATGCACCAGCCAGTTCTGTAAATCCAGTTCAGGTCGCTGTCTCCATCGGTGAAAGACCAGGGAAACCTCCCAAACTTCTTGAAGTAGTATATGTTTCCGTACACGTCGCTCGCCACCACGAAATCCTTTCTGCAGCTAACGCTTTTTACGCAACCTTTCAGTGTGTACTCCCAGACGAGCTCACTCCTGTTGTTGAACAAGTACAGAATTCCGGCATCGGTTCCCACGGCAACAAGCCCGGTTCTGGAAACGGATACTGTGGTTACGTAACCTTTAACGCTTCTTTTCCATAACTGTCTGCCGTCTGAATCGAGCAAAATCACTTCTTTTTTTCCGGCAACAGCAATGTACTTTCCGGCAGCACTCGCTGTTGTAATGGACAGGGACTTCTTCCAGAGAATTCTAGAAGCGTTGTAAGCGAAGATGTAGTTAGAATTGTAAGCTATAGCTGTATCGTTAGAGAAGAAAACTCCTCTGGCGTTCAGGTTTAAAGTTCTGTACTTCGATATCTTAACGCTGATAGCCTGAGCCTGAGCAGTCAGAGCGATGAGAGCGATGAGCAGGATTATGAACGTAAGTGTTTTGCGTGAGCTGAATGTGATTCTCATGATTATAATGTTTAAAATGACTCAGTGATAAAGTTATCGGATATGTAGGTAGATTTGTTTGTACTTTTGTCTGCTACTGGATGAAGTGGTTAAAGTCGAGGAGGGTTGAAGAGATTCACGCTTACGAGAACTGTTGTTATCGATGCTGTGGATTATAAAATTGGTATAAATTGTTTGATAATAAAATTAAGAATTAGAATGTAGACGATAATATTCAGAATTTCTAAAATTTTGGTTACAATTTTATACGATAAAATCACCAAGCTCTTGCTCATTTATTAATAAACCTAACTCATCATCGTATTTTAGTTCAATAAATAGTAGATACTTTAGCTTCTTGCAATTACGTTCTATGATGTCTTGAGCCGAAATGAAAACATCTCCATGCCTGCTCTTAATGCCAAGGTATTTTTTGAACGATATTGGAACTAAGTAACGATAAACTTCTATGTATTTTCCACTCTCCACCAGTTTAAGGACTTCATCTTGGAATCTTGCAGGTATGACTTCCAATCCTTGAAAGAGATCATAAAACTCCCTTTCATTAATACTTCTTTCAAGAGGTGTTAAACTCTCATAAAGTTCAAGTGTTGTTTCTCTTGCATCTTTGATCTCTTCAAAATATTTATCCGAATCTGACTCATAGACATCATCCATGAGATCCTGAATGATTGATTCTCTCAGTAGCTTGCCATCTAATTCATTTAGGGCTTTACATGTTCTTTTAACAAGATTATCATCATAAACAAATTTATCTTTATCTGATCCTTCGCTCAAGATAAAAACATCTTTTATTTTGCTAAATTTCCATCCTTGTCTATTGACTCTACCAAACCTTTGAATCAAGGCATCTAATGGAGCTGGCTCAGTAATTGCAGAGTTAAAGCTTATATCTAACGAAACTTCAATGACTTGCGTTGCAACGATAAAATCGTAATTCTCTAAATTAGTTTTTAGCTCTCTTTCAAGTTTTTCCCTATCTCCATACGTAAATCTCCCATGAATTAAAAGAATTTTAAATCCACGCTCTTTTAATTTCTTATATACTTCGATTGCTCTGTCTACTGTGTTGCAAGTAATCAAAACAGGTTTTTCCAAAGTGTATTCATCTAATGCAAAATTATTACCCTTCTGTTCTAACTTTCCTATGACATCAAGGATATTACCATCTACAAACCTAACTCTATGTCTGGTGAGTTTGTCCAAACTTTCAGCTTTAAGTTCGCAAGGTTTTAGAACATCACTAAGTAACTCATCAAGAAAACTTGGTATGGTTGCAGACATTACTAAAACCTTAGCATCAAACTGCTTCGTCAGTATCTCAAGCATACCAAGAATAATGCCTATGATATTTGTTTCGTAGGCATGTATCTCATCGAAGATTAAAAGGGATTTAGCAAGTTCTGAAAGTTGCATTTCATAAAAACCGACACCAAAGAAAGCTTTCATTACTTGGAAAGGTGTCGCAACCTTTACGGGTGTGTAAATCTTTCTGTAAAGAGTCATTAGCTTTTTGTAATCCAATCCCGAGATATACAGATAGTAATGCGATGAGCTATGTAGTAGTCCAATTAATTCTTCTCCTTTGAAATATCTTGATTTTAGTCGTTCATACATCGCGTTTATGCTAACCTTGTATGGCAAAATATAGAAAACCCTATTCGGACTGATTACTTTGGTCTTTAGCTTAATTTTATCTACATTTGCACTAACCCAAAGCAATGCTGTCTCTGTTTTTCCATATCCAGTAGGAGCTTTTACGATCGCATTTCCAATCGTTTGCAAAGCTAACTCTTGAACTCTTCTAAGCTTGAGTATGCTTTCTTTAATATAGCTTTCAATATCATCGGATAGAACTAAGATATCGGTTTCACCGAAAGAAGCTAAGTGATCACAAGCGTTTAGAAGACCCTTAAGAAATATTAATTCTTTTTTATATTTTCTTTTATTTTCTTCGAACCAATTCAACAGATGTATAAAATCGAACTCCTTAAGTTTATCTTTCCAATCGCTTGGAAGATTAAACTTTTTCAATCTTTTTCCAAAAACTGACCATTCCCAGTAGGGTATTTTTGGTAGAAAAATCTCTTCGATATAATCCGAGTTTACTAAGAGTTCTTCGACTTTTTCCAAGTATCTTTCGCAGGTAAACTCGACATTTTTCGTTGGTTTGGGAAGCTTATCATCGTTTAGATACTTGTGATGTGTAAGTATTGCTAAGGCAACCATGTTTCTATCTACTTCATCGAGATCTAAAAACTGAGTAAACGCGGTAGAAAGTATTTCATGTCTGTATCCCCATTTTACGGGATTTTTTTGAAAACCACATGCACATTTGCCTAAATCGTGTAAAACTATCGAGTAAAATAACAGTTCCCATATATTTTCCTTCGAAAGCTTGGGAATCCATGTAAAATATTTCATGAAGCACTTTAGAACGTTCAGAGCGTCGTTTACATGACATTCAAGAAAATCGTCTGGATTGAATTTAGCTAAGCAGACCTTTACCATAAAGCCACACTCCAAGCCCTAGCTCTTCATCATAAGGCAACGAACCATTATACGTGTATCTGCTTCTATCTCTCGGTGTTCTCGGAAACGGAATTAAAATGAACGGTTTGACTATCTTTGGGACTCTTAGAATTGTTGAATAGTCGAATTCTACGGGTAAAGCATGAATAATCCCAGGTAGATTTGTATGAATCGGAACGATAGTTCCACCAATAGGAACATTCTCTTTTTGCTCTAACTTAACTTTTCTTATCTCCTCCACAGTGGCTAAATCACAAGACCTACCAAGTAAAAGCTGATATCTCGGCTTTTTGAAGTATTTTGACCATTCATCAGGTAAATACAAGTATAGCGTATTATTTACGAGAAATTCCCTTTTTATAATGTCTGTTTCTGGTTTGCCCAGTGCGTATGTTCTTTCCAAATCTACACCTTTACCTTCGCTTTTGAATATGTATCCGACAAAATCTAAGTCGTTTAAGCTTACTATATCTCCCTTCGTTGCTGAGAGTAATCCAAGCATTGTTGAAAGCGGTGGAAGTGGTAAAGTAGGTTGATAACCAGATTGGAAGGTTGGAAATCTAAATGTTGCTGTCCAGCTTTTTATTTTTACTCTAATCATGTTGCTTCAAAGATTTTCTTAATTTCTTCATCCGTTAAACCGTAGTATCTCGCAACTTCTTTGGCAAATTCTTCTAAAGCTTTACTTACGCTACTAATGGAAACTTTGATTTTTGGCTGGGACTTTTCAAGCTCTTTTTTGATATTTTTCAGCTTGTCGATCCAGTCTTTCATAAATCCTTCGTCCTTACCGATGAAAACCTTTTTCGGCTCTAAAATGTCGCTGAACTCCCTAATTCTTGCTACTATCGTTTCTTCATCTAACTCAACTTTTCCATCCTTTTCGTAAACGATATCGCTTATAAATGGGTTTATTCCACCATCAAACATAGCCAAAATTACGAATTTTGGAGTTACATCCGTAAGGAATAGAGTTTGCTTTGCTCCTCCAAAGAGGTATTTTAAAGCTAATATCGTTTGAACAGCCCTTTTAGCTCGAATACCTTTTGGCATGATCCATTCAGTCTCATTTAATTCAACTCCAAGTTTTTTAGCTAATCCTACATAGTCTTCGTCCCACTTAATATTTTGTCTGAGTTCTTCGATTTTTTCTATTTTCTTTTTCTTTTTGTTCTTTTCGATTTTAGAGTTTTCAATATCTTTAATGAGCGCATCAAAATTTATTAAATTTCTAAAACCAGCTTTGTCTGTAAATGTAAACTTACCTACATTATCCAAGTCCAAAGAGAATGCACCTTTAAGAACGGTTGAATAAAATTCGGTTGTATGAGGAACGGGGTCTCCTTCATGTCTCGATGCGTATCCTTCGTCTTCAGTCAAAGAATTCCAAATTGGTAATACCGAAACTAATGGAGTGTTTTTAAGCGGTGAAATCCTTGTAACTGTAATATCACCTTCAGCCCTCATATACCCGAACACATCATCATCGTCATATTTTATTGGGTTTGCAGATGTAAAAACTTGTTTTTCGGCTCTCGTTAATGGGGACACTACCCATCCAAACTTTTCTTCCAACGTTTTTCTCCACCAATACCTCCAAGCCTGAGCCGAAACATAGACGTACTGATCCCTTCCACGTCTAAGCTTCTTAACGACTGTTACGTTTCTTTCTGGTCTGCTTTCATCTATACCAAGCATGTTCAAAGCTGAGTGTGGAGCATCTATCAAAACCATTCCAACCGCAAATCTCATTCTTCCTCACCTCTCCAATGTTCGAATTCTTCTCCCTCTTCTGATTCTTTTCCAATACCACCTAATCTGTCGTGTAATTTCTCGTAAATCCTAAACAATAATAGATCCCTAACAGTTTTCCAAGAAACGTTAATATCTTCACCGTAGGCCGTCAAAAGTCTTGCAAATTCGTCAAAAGTTAATAAAGCGTTCTGCAATTTTTTGTCCTGTCTAATCTTTTCAACTCTAACAAAAAAGTTCTCGAATTCCCATAGTTTGTTCGCATTTTCAAGCTCTCTGACAGTTCTTCTCAGCTGATTATTTGGGAGTTCTTCGATTGTTTCTACTATCTTATCCCCAACATTTTTGATAAATTCTAATGTTTCTTTATTCAAACCCAACACCTCCACACAGTAAAATTCCAGAAGTCTCCAAGATGCATTCACGTTTCGTTTCCTTTTGTCGTAAAAATACGGTAAAATACTTTCGTAGTTGAGAAGTTTCATATAAACTTCATTTGTGTATTTCCTTTCGAGTTCTTCAAAGCTTAGCTTTTTTCTCTTCTTGTTGTTTTTATTTATTTGCCATCCAATATTCAGTATGTTTCTCCAGCCTTTCGGATCGACACTCTCAGCGAATGCTATAAATCTCAAAACGGGGTTTGGTATTGGAATTACATCAATACTCTGATTCTGATTGTTGCAGATGAAATAGTAGAGCGTTATAGAGACGTTTTCCCATTGTTTGTAACCTCCTACTATCTTTTGCGTTATCTCTGCGATTTTCCTAAATAGAAAGTTTTCAGGCTTTTTGAAACCTCTGGCATTTGAAGCCAACTCTCTCAGTTTAACGTCTCTTACGGCTTCTTCGCACAATTCTAACATTTTCTGGTATGGATAAGCGTGAATTACCAAAACACGAGGCAAGTTACAAGTAGCTATAGGCATAAACTGAACTAAAAATAAACAATGTGCACAGATATCGACGCCCTTTGAATTCGCTGAGTGAAAGAAGTTTGGCACACCGCCAGTTCCTAACAGTGGAAATACTGACATGAACAAATTATACTTATTGTGAGCAGGTTTTCTTCTACCACAGATCACACATCTACTTTCTGGATTACTTTTGTCCAATACATTGGGAATGCTATAGTATAGCTTCAAAAGATTGTTCGCAATACCTTCTGGAGTTCTTTTTTTACTCATACTTGGATTTGCCATTATTATCCCATTATTTGGGAATATCATCCCGTGCAAATACTTGCTTGCCCATTCTTTTTTGGTATAAACGTTTGAAACGAATTCAATAGCCTTTTTAATATCCTCTTCCGTTAATTCTTCTGGTTTCTCTTTATTCGCGATGAGTAGTATAGCAGTTAAACCGGCATCGACAAACGGATGTCCCGTCCAATAAAATCGCTTGTTCTTTTCCGATGTAAACTCGCTATCTTCTGAATATTCTACTACTTTTCGCTCTCTCTCAAAGAATTCATCAAGCGTTGCAATCTTGCTCATACATTCACCATCCCAAACCCCATGCTATTCCTCTCACCCAACCCTGTAACCTAGCTCAAGCAAATCTTCAATACCTTCGGCTTTAAAGACTATCTATAAATTAATACTTGGTTGGTATTTTTAATTTTAATTTCTTTAACCGCCAAGACTTCGACTTCAAGATTTACAGTATCATTAAAGTTTGTAATTAACTTATATGCTTTACCATCTTCAAACCCGACACACCATCTCCGTACATGTTCCTGACGTGTGATTTAACACAAAAACCGTGTGAAAGGTAAAATTCCACCGGGCCGTTTTCTGGCGTTTCCAGCCATACGCTGTCAAAACCAAGCTCTTTCGCCACCTCGAAGCACTTCTCTATTATTGCCGCACCAATTCCAGAACCCCTGTATTCGTCTTTAACTGCGAGAGATGCAATTTCAAACCTGTCGTTCCAGCAGAGTGTTGCGCATCCGGCTATTTTTCCGTCCACTCTCGCAACAACGACCTTCCTTTTGACGGGAAGAACAGACGTGGCGACAAAAGGGCTTATCCCCAGCACATCGTATTCGAGGTGGATGACCTCCTCTACTTCCTCACTTTTCATGATACCTATTTCGAGCATCGACATTTAACGCAACGGTGCGTAAATTAAGGTTTTCTATAGTTGAGTGAGCAGGTTGTAAACAGTAATAAAATAATAAAATTAGTTCACTGAGTATCAAATGTCAAAAAACAGAATTAAACGACCTGCTACTGTTAAACAGTCAATCAGGTGTCAGTCTGGCCACGCTTTCTATTTCGCATTTTCCGGAGTAATCTAAAATTAAATCGAATTCTTCGTTTTCTTCAGCGCTGACGACTCTGAAAGGAGGTCTACCAGAATATTTGAAGAGTTTTAAGTCGGGGTAAACGCCCACGACCACGTCTTCTAATCTTTTTTCGGACAGCTTCATCCACTTTACAGCCAGTTCGACAATGTTCTCTTCGCTAAAGTCGGATTTCTCGGAGAATCCGGGAATTAAGGGATGATAGACTCTTATTCTGTCTGAACTGCAGTCCAAAACGGGGATTCCAAACTCCATCAGCTCTTCAGGTTTTAGCCCGGAAAAGTTTATAATTACTCCTGTTCTGGAAAAATACTTTCCCACTTCTGAAACGCTGACGTGTTCTCCTTCGTCCTGAGTGAAAACGGGTATAACTCCAAACCTTTTTGACTCAAGTCCGCTTATTACGTTCATTGCTTCCTTAGCCTGCCCGTACAGCCACTTCCTCCTGCTGAAAAGCAATCCGGCTGCTGGAAATATGGAGAAGGGGTAATCCCACAGGTATTTTGACAGGTCCTGAAAAACACCAGCTCTTGGATGGTAAATGCCGTGCCACGGAACTTCAAGCACGTCTGGAAACGTGATATTTTCTCCGCAAACCCACAGAGAGAGCCTTACGAGGCTGTATATGTTCTGTATTCCTCCTCTCGCGAAGTATTCCTCTGCCTTCTGCAGAAATCCAGCGTTTCCTCTCAGCAGCTCTTCAGAGTTCGAAAATACAAAGCACGCCTGAGAGTTTCTCACAGCGTTGATTACATCGTTGCTCAGGTCATTGGAGCAAACGATAATAGCATCACTTCTCTCTATCTCCTCCAGACATCTATCTGCTTCAGCTCCCTTTGTCAGCGTGTATGTAAAGCCAAGATTTTTTGATTCCCCGCTTAAAACTATCTCAAACACCTGATATTCTGGCGGGTCGCTTATCACTGTTATGTGTCTGTCCATGGACTGAGTATATCTTAGAGTTTAAGGAGTTTTTGGAGTTTTGTTAAGCACAAACTTTTAAATTTCTCAGGTTAAAACCCTTACCGGGGGGCCGTAGGGTAGCCTGGTTATCCTCCCGGCTTGGGGTGCCGGAGACCCGAGTTCAAATCTCGGCGGCCCCACTGTAAGATTGATAAAATATTAAAAATAATCTAGAATATTTATTTAAAACTATTTTCTGCTGGATTTACATGATTTACCCGTTTCTGAAAATTTAACTTTAAACGTAACAATCTCAAATTCGCCAATTCTGAACTTCACAGTATTACCGTCAACTTCAAAAGTTCTCCCCTCCACTTCGTCCTCTATCAGGTTCAGCTCTTTTACGCTTTCTACCTCTTTGAAAAACTCAATTTTTACCTCCTTCCCCTCTCCTTCAGCCTCGTAAACTCTGATGACAGCTTCGTTATCTTCAGCTTTAACACCTGTCTTTAAAGCCGTTAATATCACGCTATCTGGAGTTACTCTTACAAAGCTCATCGATTCAGGGAGTTTTTTATCCACGCTTACCTGATACGGGATCAAGCGGTAGTTGAATTCGTATCCTATTCTGTAAGATTTTGCTCTTTTCCAGTCTCCCTCGTGTGGGTATGCAGAGTAGTGGAATTCGTACCTCTTCAGCTCCATTGCGTCTGGAACGGGAATTACCGGCCCCTCTTTACCGTGCGACAGCAGGTCAACGCTCCTCAGCAGTGTGATGTAAACGTAATTGTCTCTGACTTCATTTTCAGGATTTCCTCTGTTTACTATCGTCAAACCCTTGCTTCCGTCGCTGTAATCAATCCACCTGAGAGACGGGTACACCCCTGAAGGTGTTTCCGCCCACCCTTCCGGATTAAAGTAGTACATGTTCGTCCTTCTGCTAACAGTACCGAACTGGGTTTCACAGGCGTAGCAGTCATTTGATATCTTCGTTTTGAAGCGAGCTCTTATCCTCGTTCTTGGATGTCTGTTGTCTATAACTGTAATAAAATCTATTCTTGGTAAATCTTTATATATAATTATTTTCTTGTTTATTGTTATGTAGTTGTGCCTCCAGAAAACCGGCTTCCACTTGTCCGTGAGTCTGTACGGCCAAATTAACGAATAGTAGCGCGTGGCAACGTTGATTATGAAACGCAGAGGTGTTCTCTCAACGCTTATGTTTTCAACGTCAAACCTTCCAAACCTTATTCCCTCACCGCCCTCAGTGTGGACGGGAGTATCTATGTCCTCGATGTGGTGGTACAAGTTACCAGCTTCACTGTCTATAACTATTTCATTGCCCTCAACGAATATTTCTTCGCCGTCTTTGAAAACCATTATCAGTCCGTTCTCCGGGGAGTAGTATACGTTAAAGAATTTGTTCGATACAACATTGGCTTTCTCCTTCAGCTCTTTTGAATCTCCTGCCGGCTCGTACTCTATAATTCTGTAAGTCCTGAATCCGAGAGGAGGAACTTTAGCCACAAAACCTATTTTTGCGTATCTCACTGATCCATCGTAATACCTGCTCTCTTTTATCACTTCCACCTTTCTTTCTTCTTTCCCGCTTTTAACGCCTCTGATTTCTCTGACCTTCCCCTTGTCGAAAGACAAATCGACTTCCACCCAGTTTTCAACTTCCCACGATAGAGGGTTGAAAACAACGAAATCTCCGCTGTATTCACCATCGCAGCACTTGAGAATTTCTTCAATTGTGTCGTTCAGCAAATGCGGAATTTTCACCCTCAGAAAATCGATGTTGTACTTAACCTCAGTATACCCATCATCAGCACCCGTCCCCGGAATCACGTCGTGAAAGGCGTTGAAGAGTATTTTTTTCCAGCAATTCTCTATTTCCTCTTCTTGCCTGAAACCACAGATTAAGTGGCTTATGGTATCAAACCTTTCAAGCGTTAGCAGCCCACTCTCCAGCTCTCTCTGGTTCATTTTTATCCATATCCTGCTCGAAGACGTGTCCGGGAAAACGGGGGAGTACTTTCCGCAGTACATTTCACCCTTCCTCACCGGCAGTTTGTCTGCGTACTTTTCCACTTCTCTGAAGAATTCAACAGGCGTCGCTATTTTCATTTCCGAGCTTTCATGGGTTCTGTTCCACCTTTCCACCGCATCTATCACTTCCTCCTGCGGTGGCGTGGATCCACTGCCGGAGGGCATCAGTATGTGGTTTCCAAAAGCACACTCCTTCAAAACTCTATAGCTATCTTCAAACCCGCTGATGTATAAACCGGCTCTGTAACCGAGAGGAAAGCTGTGAGCTATTATCCTCGTTCCGTCGAGACCTTCCCACAGAAACTCTGAAGGAGACCTTTCAGAGTAACCCCTTCGAAAAGCAACGTATCTGTAACCGCTTTTGGTGTATATCTGCGGGAGCTGAGCGTTGAGTCCAAAACCATCGGCCTGCCACATCACGACTGCTTCGAAACCAAACTTTTTTCTGAGGTACCACTTTCCCACGAGAATTTCCCTTACGAGGGTTTCCTCCTGTGGGAGCATTGTGTCGGGCATCAGGTATTCTCCATCAGCGATTTCTATTCTGCCCTCTTTTACGTACTTTCTGATCTTCTCAAAGAGTTCCGGATACCTGTTTTCTATTTCCTCCAGAAGAAAAGTTTGCTCTATCAGAAATTTGTATTCAGGGTGTTTTTCCATTATTTCTATAACTTTTTTTAATATGAAATCTATATTTATGTAGAAATAGTCTTCTTTTGTGAACACCCAGACAGCATCGTAGTGCGTGTGCGGAACGACGTAGATTACGTCTTTCTCTGTTTGGAGGTCACTAAGAACCGTGTCCTGGGAATCCATACTCATTGTGATTGAAGTGCAGTGAGCAAATATATAACAGTTCTTGAAAAGCTATGAGTGTACAACCCGGAGATTTTTGTTGTTTTTATCAAATTTGAAGATTTTTCTCATCCACCTCAGAAGCAAGTTTTTTATGCTCAACAGCTCAAGAAGTAGCAGCCAAGTTCTCGATAACGCTGATTTGATCAGCCGATTTGACCGAAAGAACTGAAAAACAAAAGAGGTGATAGCATGAAAATTTGGATAATAGGCTCATACGGAATAGTTTCAACGACAGCAATGGCTGGAGGAAAAGCCCTCGAAAAAGGAATTATCGATAAAACTGGTCTGGTCTCCGAGTTACCGTGGTTCGAGGGAATTGAAAAATTTGCACCTCTCGAGTTCGAGTTCGGCGGACACGATGTAAGGCCGCTAAAAAATGCCTACGACGCGGCTCTGGAACATTGGGAGCTGAACAGACACTACGACAGAAACATACTCGATGGCGTGAGAGAAGATCTGGAAAAAATAGTTGCAAGTAAGGGGACAGCTTTAAACTGCGGAAGCGGTATAGAGGAGCTTGGAAAAATAGAAACTCTGGAAAGCGAGAATTTAACTCTCTCGGAAATCGTGGACAGAATTAAAAAAGACATGAAGAGTTTTGCAGACGGGGAAACCGTGGTTATAAACGTGGCTTCAACCGAACCTCTGCCGAAGAAGAGTGAGTACCACGAAACGCTCGACAAGTTCGAGAAGATGATAGAGAACGACGAAAAAGAGTTTGCGACTGCGAGCATGCTTTACGCTTACGCCGCTTTAAAGCTCGGCTTGCCTTACGGAAACTTCACTCCAAGTGCCGGGTCGAGCATTCCAGCGCTGAAGGAGCTGGCAATTGAAAACAAAGTACCTCACGCTGGCAATGATGGAAAAACCGGAGAAACTCTCGTAAAGACCACCTTAGCTCCGATGTTCCTCTACAGGAACATGAAAATCGTTGGATGGATGAGCTACAACATACTCGGCGATTTAGACGGAAAAGTGTTGTCGCACAGAGACAACAAGGAGAGCAAGGTTGTGAGCAAGGATAAGGTTCTCGAAAAAGTGCTCGGCTATTCACCTTACAGCATAACTGAAATTCAGTTCTTCCCGAGTCTCGTTGACAACAAGACGGCTTTCGACTTCATACACTTTCAGGGCTTCTTGGGGAAGAAGATGAAGTTCTACTTTATCTGGGATGGCATAGACGCCATAGTTGCGGCACCGTTAGTTCTCGACATAGCGAGGTTTTTACTGTTCGCGAAGAAGAAGGGAATCTACGGCGTGGTGAAGGAGCTCGGATTTTTCTTTAAGAGTCCAATGGAGAGTGACATCGTAAACACGCACCAGCAGTTTGAAGTGCTGAAAGAGTGGTACAGAGAGCTGGTTAACGGCTGAAAACTCTCTTCACATCCACCGCATACCCGTCCATTTTTTCCATATCCACTCCACTCATTCTGGCTACGCCAACACCCTTCCAGCTATCGTTGTAAAAGGCCACGAGGTCTAAGGGTTTTATCTTTTTATCAGCCCTGACGACACCTGTAGCGAATATGGTCCCTCTTGGCTTGAATTCTTCTATCTCCACCGAATAACCGGCATCCATTAAAAACTCCGGGATGTAAACGTCGAGCATTCCTCTGAGAAAATCCACTCTGGCTAACCTCTTTTTACCTGTAAGTTCGAGTTCGGGATACTTTCTCCTGACCCTTATTTTTTCTCCTTCATCTCCCGTGTTGTCTCTGCACCACTCCAGCAGGTCAAGTCCAAACTGATACAGCGACATGTGCCTGAACATCTCTTCGTAGAGGCTGAATCCGCTTCCCCTGTTCTCTTCAACGAACCGTCTTAACTCCTGCACCGACTCCAGAACGATACCGTCAATTCCCGCAATTTCACAGGCTCTTTCAAAAACCTTCCTGTAACCTCCTGAAATGTACCCTCCCACGACCTCAAACTCCTTTATGAGCATAGCTAACCTTTCAGCGACGAATTTAACCTCATCCTCGCTCCAGACACCGGTAACTGCCACGTCGTAGCTGTTTGCCGGGTAGCAGAGTTCCAGCTCTCTTGGTGTTACGAGGGGTGAGGAAACAACGATTTCGTTCACGCCGTTAAACGAAACCACCCTTCTCAGATTGCGGTGGGTTTTCGAGAGCAAATACGGTTTCTTCGCCGAACACGGTAAAACGACTGCTGTTTTCGACTTTGGAGAGTAAACTTCAGCCACTCTTTTCAGAAAGTACAGAACCTCTGGCCTTGAAAACGACTCCTGAGAGCAGAAAATGGCTTTGCTCTTTTTAAACCTCGGATACGGATGTTCTTCACTCCACATAGCATCGAAAAGTCTCAGAGCGGCCGTGAAGAATGGACTGTGTTTCACCTCGCTCTCAACGAAATTCCTCAACCCACCACTCCTTATCAGCTCTCTCGAAAGTCTCGCTCTCGCCTGCATGAGGCTGATGTTGTGCTCTCTCAGCAGTTTTTTATCGTCGAAAACTCTCTCTCCGTACTCACTGCAAACCCTGCAGTTACACGGATTCTCCTTCAGCTCCTCAACCCTGACCTCACTGCTATCGAGCATGAAAACACCAGTTTCGGCCGCTATTTCGGCAAGAACCGTGTCAAAAACGTCGAAGCCGAAGTAAGCGAGCACCGGTATGCTGTGGGCTGTAGCAATTCCGGAGGCGTAAAAGACCTTCGCACTTCCGGAGAGAACTGGTTTCACCACGAACTCCTTAACGAGGTGCACGAAGTCCTTTGGAGATTGCGGGGGTGCGTTGAATACGGACATCCCTGAAGGTTCTCTCCTCATTTCCTCAAATTTTTTTTCGTCTATCAATTTCAGGGCTAAAGGAACAGACGTATTCACGTCCAGCGACCTGATGGCGTCGAAGTGCAGGACACAGGGCGTTCTGTAAGTCTCTTCACCCAGCGTTAGCCTGCCAGTCCTGGAGAAGCCGTCTCTGAGCTCCATGTTGAACTTTACGTTTGCTTTCTCATTCACAGACATCCTCCACCACCACGTTTTTTAACTCCTTAACCCTGTTCAGCAACGGCCTCCAGGCTTTTCTGTTACTGATTCTAAGTTTGAAAGTCGTATCTCTGTATTTTCTGGCGTAATTCACAAAAACTTCGGCTGCCCTTTCTATGGCTTCTCTGTCGATCGCTTCATCTTCGGGCATTTCAGCGTGTCCTGCGGGGTAGCTTTCGACGATCTCTGGAAAGACAACGCCAAAGCACGGTCTGAGATATATGTCCGATTTAATGCCTGATCCAAAGTCTGAAACCAGAACTTCTTTTTCCGGCGGTATTTCGAGCACTTTTTTCTCGTGCCTCTTCACAGCGGGTCGCATCAAACTTTCAACACCTGTATAGAAAAATCTACTTTTAATATTTGCGTCTAATTTCTCTATAATCTCCTGATAGTCCTTCAGCTTTCTCCACGCGTTCAGCAGGTACGGATGGCTCCTTATCCTGCTTTCAACGAGTTCAAACAGCGTTTTATTTCTTACTGCCTGCCTTACAGTTCTGATTTCCTGAAAACTGACGTACAGGTTGTGTTTTGCCAGAAGTTTAATTCTTTCGTTCTTATCCATTTTCCTGAGTTCCGACGGCGTGTATTCGGAACAAACGGGGCAGCAGCATGGAAATTCGTTGATTTCCTCGAGCTTTTCAGTCCCCCTCACAGTCATGTACCTCCCGTCTCTCGCGTAGAGTGCGTATGCTGCAGAATCAAATAGATCGCAGCCAAGTGCTACCGCTATCGAAAAAAACATCGGATGTCCGGCACCGAAAAGGTGGACTGGAGAACAGAGTGGTAAAGCTGATTTCGCCTCGATTATCGCAAGCACGACGTCGGAGAACCTGTAGGAGTCGAGCAGCGGAACTACTGCACCTACGGGAAAAACGGGTTTGACGTCGTACCTTTCGGCTATTTTCCTCGCTCTCTCCGCAAAGATTCTCCTGCACTCCGGCACGGTTGATCCCTGCACCGGAAAAGCCACCAGATTTTCCGTGCCGCTAAAAATTTTTGCTGCCTCTTCCTCCCTCCGCAGAGTCTCCTCCATGTCACTCTCTATCAAACTCCTGTCCGCATCCGGTGGAGTCGGTAAATCAAGCGGAACGGCTATATCGCTTCCAATTTCCTTCTGAAATTCCAGAATTTCTGAATTGTTTACCTCCACATCGCCGTAAACCATTAGCTGGTAACTTCCGCTGTCAGTCATTACGGGCATATCGGCTCCAATGAGGCGATGAATGCCCTTCTTTACAGCATCAAGCCTGAGTTTTTCATTTCTGTAAATTATATAGGAGTTCGTAATAAGTATTTCAGCTCCAAGCCTTTTCAGCTCTTTCGGCTTGAGAAATTCTATGTTTGGATTGACAACCGGCATCAGAGCGGGAGTCTGAACAGTACCGTGAGGAGTGTGCAGCTTACCTGTTCTTCCCATCACGTCTCTGTGAGTTACCTCGAAGTAATCTCTTCTCATAGCCTTTTTCAGATTGTGGGATGTACTTCTGTTTTTTGATTGGTGAGCTTTATCGGTTCTGACAAACAGACATTTGAGAAAAATTAATATAGTTAATTTTTAATTCCAGTTTATGGATGTATCAGATGTCTTCAGTGAAGGATTTAAAGTCTGGAAAAAGAATTACAAAGTAGGCATCATCTTTTTTCTCGGAAACCTGATACCCCTGCTCGTTTTTGCGTCAGCCACATTCTGGATAATCAGGACCGTTGCAGGTAAAGAGCTGATAGATCTCCTGACGATGAACCTGTCCGCTCATTCCGGGTACGTCAGCAATTACATAAACTACACCGTGCACAGCTACACAGCCAGTCATGCCGGAGAACTTCTCAGGTTTTTGCAGGTAATGGTCGTTCTCGGCATTGTGTCCTTCTTGATCTACGAGTACTTTCTGTTCTCCGGAATAAGGTACTGCGTTCTTGCTCTGGACGGAAAAGCTGAATTCAGAGGTGCGTTTGGTTACGCGCTGAGGAGGTATCTCAGTTTTCTGGCTGCTGTGATACTCAAAACTGTTGTCGTCGTTCTGGTGACAGCTCCTTTCATCGTGCTGGCGATAATCTTCGCCAGTTCAAAGCAGCTGGCTTTGACAATTTTCTCGGGTCTCGCAGCAGTTCTGGCAGTGGTACTTGCACTGTTTTTCCTGATATACGTCGATTACGCTGTTGCAGATGGCTGTGGAGCTGTTGAGAGCATAGCCGTCTCAGCCAGAGTTACGAAAAACACGCTGCTGAACACGATTCTGATATTCATCGTTGCAGGTGTTCTGGGATCCGTTTCCTTCAGCATAGCCAGACTTGTCGCTTTTCCGTTTTACATGGGCAATCCAACCATGCTCAAAATTCTGGAGGGGACGTTTGCTTACCTGATGATTGCCACTCTGCTGAACTCCTTTATCGTACAGCCCTTAAAGTCTTTCTTCTTCATCGTTAACATGAGAGGTGCGATGAGTTGACCTGAAGCGATTCAATGCGCTTTTTTACTTTCTCCTTCAGCACGAACGCAAGTTCAAGCTCCTCACCTTCGATTTCTCTCAGCCTCAAAGCTTTTTCCCCGAGCTTTTTCTCAACATCCGGACACAGGAAGTCAACGCATATGACCTGTCTAACTTTTAGCCTGCACCCGTTTTTACCGACGAAAAAGCACAGCCCTTCAACCTCTCTTTTTTCTGGCAGCTCCACGTCGAGCAGGCAGTTTAGCAGTAAGTCGTACTCGTCAAAAAGCCCGGCAACCCACGGGCGGCAGCAGCACTCTCCCCTTTCAGCGCACTCCCCGCACATTTCCGGCAGACCTATCTCTCTCATGAAGCTCCACGTTCTCTCCACTGCTCTTTCCAACTTTTTCAGCTCGTCTTCGAACTCTTTTTTCAGCATTTTGCCGTACCTGCTGTTCAGCTTTTTTGCTCTGTTCACACTCTCAAGCACGAACTCGTCTTTCATTGAGCAGCCAGCAACCACACTTTATTTTTAGCTTGACCCATCCTGTCTCTGATGCTCGCCCTGGTAACACCCTACTACCTGCCGCACATAGGTGGAGTTGAAATTCACGTGGCAAACCTCGCCGAAAGGTTGTCCAGAAGGTGTCCAGTAACCGTAATCTCTTCCAGACCTTCCAGAGCGGACTATCAGGTGAGAAGCATTCAGATACCTTACTCCCCTATTCCCCTGTCTTTTCCCAGAATTAAAGCTGAAATATTTCACTCTCACGTTCCTTCCCCGTTCTTCGCTTTAAAAGCTGAAAAAGCTGCGAAAGAGTGTAAAGCCAGCCACGTCATAACGTACCACAACGACGTCGTGATTCCAGAGAGGGTTGACGGCAGAGCAATTCCAAGCTCAATCGGCAGGCTCGTGGAGAAGTACGCCGAAAAGACGGTTTTACCCCTCGTCGAGAGAGCAGATGCTGTAATAGCAACTACAAGGAGCTACGCCGAAACTTCTCCAGTTCTCTCCTCAATTCAGGAAAAGCTTGAAATAATACCAAACGCCGTTGATACCTCCGTGTTTACACCTTCAAAAGACGGCAGAAAGGAAAACGAAGTGCTATACGTTGGCAGGCTCGTGGAGTATAAAGGTCTGGCACACCTGATAAGGGCAATGAAAGCCGTTCAGGCTGAAGAGGAAGCCGTACTAACTGTTGTGGGAGATGGAGAGGACAGAGCCGTTTTCGAGGAGATGTGTAAGAAGCTCGGCGTTAATGCGAGGTTTACGGGAAAACTCAGGAGAAAAGAAGTTGTGGAAAGAATGAGAAGGGCAAAAGTCCTCGTACTTCCGTCTTTTTCGAGGTTGGAGGCTTTTGGAATCGTTCTGCTTGAAGCCATGGCGTGCTGCACTCCGGTAATAGGAGCAAATGTGCCGGGGGTTGGAGAAATAGCATCAAAAGCCGGATTCGTATTTGAGAACGATGAAGAGCTTTCGGAGCTAATACTCGAGCTTGTGGGGAACGATTCGCTCGTCAGAAAACTCGGGAGGAAGGGCAGAAAAGTCGTGGAGGAGAATTACAGCTGGGACGTGGTCGTGAAAAAGCTGGAGAGAGTTTATTCAGAGGTGGTCAGTTGAAGTCGAAGCTGGCAGTCGTGGTTCCCGTGGCACCGTTTGAGCCTGAGGAGATACTCGTTCAGTCTGCTGAATGCCTGAAGAACTTGGACTACGGAGGCTATGAGGTGAAAATACTTTACGTGGTCGATAAACGTGGAAAGAGAGATGTCAGAGTGGAGAAACTTCGAAAACTCGGAGTTGGCGTTCTGGAAAGAGAGAATACGAGAGGTAAAAGGGCTGGAGCAATAAACGATGCCATGGAGTATTTGAAGAGCTTCGATCCCGACTTCGTTGCCATATTCGACGTTGACAGCAGACCTGAAAGAAACTTCGTGGTGGAAAACCTGAAGATGCTTGAGGACGAGAAAGTTTACATCTCCTCCTCTCCCCGAAGAATTTCGAATGCTGTAAACCTCGTCAGCAAGACTGTCGAGGTAGAATACCACCTGCTGAATTACCTGATAAAGAAGAACGGTTACAAACAGTTCAACGGTTTAATCGGCGTCCTCAGGGCGAAGTACCTGTACATGTACAGGCTGAACGAAAATGCGATCACGGAGGATGCGGACTTTTCCACGAGAATGCACGCTCTCGGCTATAAAGCCCGGTACTGCGAAAGTTCGTGCGTTTACGAACAATCACCTCTGAGCTGGAGAGAGCTTTACAATCAGAGAAAGAGGTGGTACTACGGTGGACTGCAGCTCTGGAGGTACAGAAAGCTCGTGAGCAAGTGTAAAAATAGAAAATTCAGGTATTCCTGGTATGCGGCTCTTACCTTAACGTATTTACCCGTTTTAATGCTTCCCTTTCTGATAATCTCGCCAGTTCTTATCTTTGCAAAATTCAGAAACGTTAAAAAGCTAATCGCCGTTCCGGGACTTGCAATTCACTCACTGGTTCTTCAGGCTTCAGCCATCTCAGCTTTAATAAATTTCATCAGAAAAAGAGGTATTGAATGGAGCGCTGCGAAGAGGGTTGTTTAAGTGTAAAGTGATGCGTAAAGGTGGTGCGTGTGTCGGAACAGGAAACCAGCGAAAGAATTGATAAAAAATCCCTCAGAAAAAAAGGTTTGCTCGGCATCCTCATAAGTGCTGTTGCTCTCGTAATAATCTTTCACTTTACAGAAACCAAGGTTACGTGGAAAGCAATACTTAAAGCGAACGTTTACGTCCTCGCCGTGGCGTTCTTTCTCCAGTTTCTGTTCTGGTTTTTCTGGGCTGTAAGAATAAAGTACCTCACGCTTTACGTGGGAAAAAACATCCCTCTCAGTTACGCTTTTGAAATTACGCTTGCAAGCGGGTTTTTAGCGGCAATAACGCCATCTTCCGCAGGTGGAGAGCCTTTGAGAGTTAAGATGCTCTACGACGCTGGAGTTGGTGCTGGAGAATCGACGGCAGTTGTGCTTGTTGAAAGAATCCTCGACGCCATATTCTTCTCTATAGCCCTCCCGGTTTTCGTCATATTTACCGGTTTTTCAATGAAACTTGGAATGGAAGTCGGCGGTCTATTTGCTTTCTCTCTTTTCCTCTTTCTGGTCTTTCTTTGGATTCTGCTGAAGAGACCGGAGAGAATCGACGCGCTTTCATTTAAACTCGAAAAAATAGTTGCGAGGTTCAGCAAAAAAAGGAGCGAAGGTCTTGCGGAGAAATTGAAGGACGAGATACTGGGTTTTAGAAGTGCCCTCTCAATTCTGGCTAAAAACTTCAGATGTGCCCTGATATCCATCTGCATAACCGTTCTCATATGGATGTCCGAATTCCTCATACCATCAGCAATACTGGCTGCTTTTGGATGCAGACCTTACTTCCTCTACTCGATAACGGCTCAGCTACTTCTAATCGTGATATCTCTGATACCACTAACCCCCGGAGCGAGTGGAATTGCTGAATTCGGCATGGGCTACCTCTACTCGAACTTCGTGCCGCAGCACATAATAGGTATTCTGACTGCTCTCTGGAGATTTATAACGTACTACCTCAACATCTTTACAGGCTTTTTTGTCGTGAAGAAAAGGTATATTTGAGCCCAGTACATTCAGTACGTTCAGTTAAAAACCGGGGGTAAACAATGGCCAGAGTGAGGGTAAGGCTGTTTGCCAAGTTAAGAGAAGAACTTGGAGAAAAAGAGATAGAACTCGAAGCCAGAACCGTGGGAGATGTTGTAAAAGCTTTAAAAATTTCTCACGCCAATAAAATACTGGTAGCCATAAACAACAGGTTAATTGATGTTTCTGACGCAAAGTTGAAAGCGGAGCTTAAGGAGGGAGATGTGGTCGATTTAATGCCCCCGTTCAGCGGGGGGTGAAAGCCCCGTTCATCAGCAAAAACTTAAAACCTGCAATTTGAAGTGGGATTATGGACGTTGAGAAGTTCGTGGAAAGAGCGATAAACGAGATAAGGGAAAAGGTTGGTAACGGTAAGGCCATCATAGCGCTGTCTGGTGGAGTTGACAGCTCGGTGTGTGCAACCTTAGCCTATAAGGCAATAGGGGACAGGCTTATCCCTGTTTTTGTTGACACCGGTCTCATGAGGCTCGGAGAACCGGAGAGGATAAAGGAGACATTCAGCCACATGAATCTCGTATTCGTCGATGCGAGGGACGAATTTCTCTCAGCCCTGAAGGGGGTAACCGATCCCGAAGAGAAGAGAAAGGTAGTCGGTGAGCTGTTCGTCAGAGTGTTCGAAAGAGTGGCTGAGGAGCACAGAGCGGAGTATTTAATTCAGGGAACGATATACCCGGACGTTATCGAGAGCATGGGCGGCATAAAGAGTCACCACAACGTTGGAGGATTTCCAATCAGGTACAAGTTCAAGGACGTTATAGAGCCTATAAGAGAGCTCTACAAGGACGAGGTCAGGGAAGTGGCGAGATATCTCGGACTTCCACCCGAAATTTCTGAAAGAATGCCGTTTCCGGGTCCGGGCTTGGCCGTGAGAATTTGCGGCGAGGTAACTCCTGAAAAGGTGGAGGTCGTGAGAAAGGCAAACGCCATAGTCGAGGAGGAGTTAAAAGATTACAAAAAGTGGCAGGCCTTCGCAGCTCTGATAGGTAAAGCAACCGGCGTCAAAGGTGATTTGAGAGTTTACGGTTACATAATTGCGGTGAGGGCTGTGGACTCGAGAGACGGAATGACTGCCGACCCCATAAGAATAGAACACGAGAAGCTCAGAAAAATAGCTCTCAGGATAACCGGGGAAATCCCGGAAGTTGTGAGAGTTGTTTACGACGTAACTCCAAAACCTCCGGCAACGATTGAGTTTGAATAATAGTATATAGATATTTTGCAGTTTTTGCTAAATTTTAATTATGTATCATTCTAACTAAAAACGGTAGTTGTCGAACTGGATTTTGACGATAGATTGAGTGATTGCTATTATCGAACAGTAAAACAAAATCCCGCCGGTTCTTCAAAAGAGATGTGAAATGCAGCGTTTTTGTCATCCCTGACATCCTTTCTGCCAGATCCACTCAGGCCGTCTCTTTAAATTAAAATCATAGAAAAAATAAATTAAAATTAGACTGCTAAGGCTCTATCGACTAAAACAGATCCTTGACAATGTTTTACACGGTACGAAAGTGTCTGATTGTTGGAAAGGCTTAAATACGGAAGTAATAATCGAATCATGGCAGGTTATGAGAATATAAATTAAGATTTAAAATTATCGTATTTATTTTTTATTAATCTAACCGAAATTTTTAAATACTAAAAATATAATGCCAAATCATGACATTTCAGGAGGTGTCAGAATGGGCATAGAAGATGCTGGAATGATGAAAGAATGGTGGGCAAATCCGGCAGTAGTGGGATTAATGGGTTTCGCTCTCACAACAATGGCAACAGGATTAGCAGTTATGGGGTACTGGGGTGGAAGTCCAACGCTCTGCCTAGCTCTGGCTTTCGGTGGTACAGCTCAGTTCATAGCGGGTATAGTTGACCTGAGAAAGGGCAGCATTTTCGGCGGTTCTGCGTTCATGGCTTACGGTGCCTTTTGGTGGGCTGTTTTTCTCAAGGATGCTGTGTTACCTCTGCTTGGTGTGAAAATTGGAGCTGCTGGTAATGCCGGCTTTGCGCTCATGTGGTTCCTGTTCACATTCGCGTTCATGATTGCATCGTTCAGGGTTGGTAAATTTCTTGCAGCGCTCTTCGTTTTGCTCTGGATAGCCTTTGGTCTGCTCATACTTCTACCACTGAACATGGTTCCGGCCAAACCCGTGGGTGCGGAGATATTCATTACTGGACTGCTCGCGTGGTACATAGCGATGGCTGAGCTCGTAAACACAGTTTACGGCAGGAAAGTGCTGCCACTATCCTGAAATTGACAAATTTTTAACGTTCTTTACTTTAAATTTTTAGTTCAACTTCTGTTGCTGGAGTGATTTAAACAGCTCTTTGTCGAGACTGCAAAGGAAGAGCAAAAACCAAAATATACTTCAAGCTCACGAGGCTGAACATGGAGGTCAAGCTGATTACGTGCGGTCTGCCTTACGCTAATGGCAAGGCACACATAGGACACCTGAGAACGTACATACCTGCAGACGTCTACGTTCGCTACCTTCGCCTGATGGGGAAAAACGTTCTTTTCATCTGCGGAAGCGATTGCCACGGAACGCCCATAGTAATAAACGCAGAAAAAGAGGGAATATCCCCCAGAGATCTCGTGAACAGGTATCACGAACACTTTAAAAAGATATTCTCCGCTGTGGGAGTGGAATTCGACTTTTTTGGCAGAACTGACAGCGACTACCACCACGAAATGACTGTTGAATTCGTGAAGAGGCTCATAGAAAACGGATACGTTTACTCAAAAGAGGTGGAACTCGCTTACTGCCCGAAATGCAGGAGGTTTCTTCCCGACAGGTACGTTGAAGGTATATGCCCTTACTGCGGAGCAGTTGCGAGAGGAGATGAGTGCGATCAGGGGTGTGGAAGGTATTTGGAGCCGGGTGAGATCAAGGAGCCGAGGTGCAAGATATGCGGGAGTAAAGCCGAATTCAGAAAGCAGAAGCACTTCTTCTTCAGGCTTACAGCTTTTAAAGAGTTTTTGCTCGAGTACCTCGAAAAGCTAAGAGGTACGGAGAACGCTCTAAACTACGCGAGAGAGTGGGTAAAAAAGGAGTTAAAGGACTGGTGCATAACCAGAAATCTCGAGTGGGGCGTAAAGTTTCCGGGAGAAGATCTGGTTGTTTACGTATGGGTTGACGCTCCAATAGGTTACATATCCTACACAAGAGAAGCCTGCAGGGTTAAGGGGTGCGACTGGGAGAAGATATGGATAGAGGGCACGAATGCCGATAACGGTATACGCTGGACTGACGTGACGCACTTCATAGGGCTTGACATAGTTTACCACCACTGCATATTCTGGCCTTCCATGCTGAAGGGTGCTGAATTTGCTCTGCCTTCTGCTGTGGTAGCGAGCGGGATGGTAAAAGTTGAGGGCAAAACTTTCTCGAAGTCGAGGGGTTACGTTGTCTGGGTCGAGGACGATTACCTGAAGGAGGGCTTTCATCCGGACTATCTGAGGTACTACATCGTCAACTACACCTCCCATCAAAAAGATTTGAACTTTTCATGGAAGATTTTTATGGAAAAAGTGAATAACGAATTGATAGCCAATCTTGGAAATTTCATCTACAGGGTTCTGCACTTCGCGTGGAAGAACTTTGGCGGAAACGTATGGGATGTTCTGGATGCATCCGGTGATTTTAGCGTGGATGAAGAGGTAAAAAAAGCTGTAGAAAAAGCTAAAAACGAAATAGTCAAAGCCGTGTCAAGCTGGGAGTTTAAGGTGGCAAGTGACGCATTCATGGAGCTGTCGGGTTTCGGAAATAACTACTTCCAGAGTAAAAAACCGTGGGAGCGGGTGAAGACAGATAAAGTGGAGTGTGCAAAAACGATTGCAAACTGCCTGCAGATCGTGAGAGCTCTTGTAATTTTGGCCTATCCCGTTCTTCCATTCTCGATGGAAGCTGTAGGAAAAACCATGGGCATTGACGTCAAAAACTCTAAAATGGACGACGCACTGAAATTCGAAAAAGTTAACGTGCTGGAAAAACCAAAGCCACCTTTCAAAAAGGTAGAAGAAGAAAAAGTAGAAAAAATGGAAAAAATAATGCTGGAAAGAATAAGGAAGGCTGAAGAAGCTGAGAAGGCCGGGGCTGAGAAAAAACCGGAAATCGTAGCCATAGACGACTTCCTCAGGCTGGACATAAGAGTCGGAAAAATACTGAAAGCCGAAAGGATAAAGAAAAGCAAAAAGCTCATGAGGCTGGAGGTTGACGTAGGAAATGAGGTAAGACAGATAGTTGCGGGAATTGCAGAAAACCACAAACCAGAGGATTTGGCAGGAAAACTCGTCGTCGTTCTCGCGAACCTGAAACCGGCCAGATTGATGGGTGTGGAAAGTCAAGGAATGCTGCTTGCCGCGGACGTTGACGGAAAAGCAGTTCTTCTAACTCCGGAACGGGAAGTGCCGCCGGGAAGCAGGGTCAGGTAACCGGTAAACTGTTAGCGTGATCCGATATGGCAGTCATGATACTGAGTGGGGGTCTGGATTCAACAACGCTGCTCTGGTACCTGTGCAGTAAGGGGGCGGAAGTCCACGCTCTCACCTTCAACTACGGACAGAGGCACAGCAGAGAAATAGAACACGCTAAAAAAGTAGTTGAAGCTGCGAAAAAAGCTGGATTTAATTTAACCCACAGGGTTGTCGATATTTCGTCTATATCCCACCTTATTTCTTCTGGAGCTCTGACCGGAGAAGAGGAAGTTCCTCACGGATTTTACACCGACGAGAGGCAGAAGGTAACAGTTGTTCCGAACAGAAACATGATCATGCTTTCCATCGCCGCTGGATATGCCGTGAAGCTCGGGGAGAGTGAAGTTTACTACGCCGCTCACAGGTCAGATTACGCCATATACCCCGATTGCAGAAAAGAGTTCGTAAAAGCTCTGGACGCCGCAATCTATCTGGCAACACTCTTCACACCGGTAGAACTCAAGGCACCTTTCGTGGACATGACGAAAGCTGAAGTCGTTTCTCTGGGATTAAAACTCAAAGTCCCCTACGAGCTGACGTGGAGCTGTTATGAGGGCGGAGAGAGACCGTGTCTTAAGTGCGGCACCTGTTTGGAGAGAACAGAAGCTTTTCTGCTCAACGAAGTTAGAGACCCTCTTTTAAGCGATGAGGAGTGGAAAAAAGCAGTGGAAGAGTACAGAAAATACGCTAATTCTGACAGGTCTGAATAGTTAAAAGGGAGAAAACGAAAAGTAAAAAGTAAAAAAGCAAAATAAAAGGTAAGAAAATAAGCGGAGGTGTTGGTAAAGGTATCACAGGTACCATTAAAGCGATACCTTTATATCCTACACTCTACAAGCTATTTGCAATGGGACGGGGACGGCGGGACAGGGAGTACTATCTACCCTCACTGATTTTTGCGGTTGGAGTCTTTCTCGTAGTTATAGGTCTTGCTCTCATAGCGATTTTTCAGATAAACAGATATTCGAATCCGACGCAGATAGAAGTTACAGCAGTAATTATCGGCCTCGCAATTCCTCTTGCACTGTACGGAGTAAACGCAATGTACGGCTTTAAGCGATACAGACTAGCAACAGTAGCGGCATTCATTCTGACGACTCTGGCAGTTGTACTGTTCGTTGCAATGTATCCAAATTACTGGTACTACCCTCAGGTCGTTTACGTGGCGCTGCTTTACGCAATAGGTCTCGTACTTTTCTTCAGCAGCTCCTTTGCCGAGGCTGTTCTGAGGCTGCTGGAAAAAACACCGGTAATCGAAATAAAGAGAGAGAAACCCGCTCCAACCACCTATGCTGAGAAAAAGAAGCTTAAAAAGGAAATAGAGTCCGAAATAGACCTTGAAAGTGCGAAGCTAATAGAGCCAGACTTCGATAAACTGCTCGACATAGAAATAGTAGAGCCAAAATTGGACTTTGAGGTTGGTGTTGCACTGAAAGACGGGAATTACAGAGGAAACGTGGTTAGAGTCAAAGATAATGTTCCTGAGGCAGAGGAGCTCAGGAAGCTGAAGGAGGGTGGAAAGAGAGTGAGGAAGAAAGAAGTTGAAGAAGTGGATGACGCTGCCAAAGTCCTGAAGATGATTGAGGAAAGCAAAATCAGGGGTAAGAGTTCTGAAATTTCGGGTAAGAGTTTTTAGGAGGTGTTCGAATGTCAAAGGGTCTGGATGTAGGAACTATGAACATAATATGCTCCGAAATGGAAGGAGATGAGATCGTTTTCGTTCAGCAGAGGAATGCTTTTCTCGAGCTGGATTACAACGAAATGACGAAGATGATGCTCGACAACGCGAGAGTTGCTTACGTCATAAAGGGGAACAAAATATACGTTCTTGGAGATGACGCTCTCAGGTTTGCAACTGTCTTCAAGAAGAGCACGAGAAGACCAATGAAATCTGGTGTTTTGAGTCCGGAAGAGAAAGAGGCAATTCCGATTATCAAGCTGCTGATAGAAAAGGTCGTTGGCTCTCCGGAGTACGCTGGAGAGACTGTTTGCATATCCTCTCCGGCAAAGCCCATAGACTCTGACATAGAGGTTCTCTACCACAGGAAGACTATGGAGGCGCTGATAAAGAAGATAGGGTACACACCGTACGTGATAGATGAGGGGCTGGCAGTTGTGTATTCAGAGCTCGCAGATACAAGTTTTACCGGAATAGGTATCAGCTTTGGAGCTGGAATGACAAACGTAACGGCAGCGTACTTCGCAGCACCCATCGTTTCCTTCAGCATAGCAAAAGGTGGAGACTGGATAGACGAAAACGTTGCCAAGGCTACCGGAATGTCGAGAGAGCAAGTGTGTGCGATAAAGGAGAGTGGTTTCGAGCTGAAAAGAGAGGTCGAGCTCGGAAGCGTTGAGGGCGCTCTTGCCATATACTACGACCAGCTGATATCGAACATAGTCGAGAACCTCGCAAGAAAACTCGCAGAGGTTACACCTCCTGCAGTCGAATTTCCAGTGGTTCTTGCAGGTGGAACGTCCAAGCCGAGAGGTTTCAAAGCACTGTTTGACGAAAGATTGAACGAAATTGGACTGCCTGTTAACGTTTCCGAGATAAGAGTTGCAAGAGACCCGCTGTTCAGCGTTGCAAGAGGCTGTTTAATAGCTGCGAAGACGAGAGAAGGTTAAACTGAAACGTAATTACAAATTTTTTACATTTGATCCGGTAACATGGAAAAGAACTTTAAGACTTTAGTTTTAATAGCTGCGTTAGTCCTCTTTCTGTTTTTTGTGTACTTTTCCTTTCCACTTCTCGATGGCATAGCCATGGGCTTCGCTTTTGCCTACGTGGCAAAACCCGTGAAAACGAAACTTGACAGCAGGATGGGTAACTTTTATTCAAGTTTGGTGTCCACGCTCATCATACTGTTACCGGTATCCTTTCTGATGTTTTACGGGCTTTTTCAGGGATTGACACAGCTCGTTTACCTGCTGACCCACAGAACTGAGCTGAGAGCGATTGTTGTAAAAATTCTGACAGGGGCAAAGCTGCAGAGGTATTCGGGCTACATTCTCTCTTATCTGCCAAAGATTGAGAATTTTGTGGAGAATTACATTAAAACATCATTTTTTAATTTTACTGTAAAGTTTTTAACGTTCCTGATGAACTTTCTCGTCTCGGCAATAGTCTGTTTTTACGCTCTGTGCGACGGAAACAGGTTGTTAAGCAGTATCGTTGCCATGGTTCCGGAGAGGTGGAGAGGAGAGGCTGTGGATTTGCTCAGGAGAATAGACGAAACGCTCATATCCTTGTGGTTCGGAAATTTCGCATTTGCCGTGTTAATAGGCATTCTGAGCGTGCCCTACTTTCTGATTTTTGGAGTTCCGTACATACCGATGCTCAGCGGTCTGATGTTTTTAGCCGCTTTAATTCCCGTATTTGCTGAGTGGATGGTGATTTTGCCCATCGCTGCATTTCTCGCAGTTACAAATTTTGTTACTGCCATGTGGTTTTTGGTAACAGGAATTGTGTTCATGTACATCGTTCCAGAGCTTATTCTGAGACCTTACTTCGTCGGATACGCGAGCAAAATCCACCCTCTACTGCTGTTAATTTCCTTCATAGGGGGTGCCATGGCCGGAGGCATTCTCGGCTTTTTTGCTGCACCAACAGTTGTTGCTGTTTTGACCGCAATTTACTCCCACTACGGAAACGCCGGATTAACTGCTGAATTCTCTTAACTGCGCGTCCGCTCGTGCTGGCGGTGAAATATCCACACAATCCTGCCCTTCAGGTCGTATTCAGACACGTTTTCAGCGGGAACCGGTTTAAGTCCGTGCGCGCGAACAGCTTTAATGAGAGCGTTTTCCACACACGTGCTAAACTTCTTTTCAGGAGAATAGACTGCTATGTAAGCGGTATTCGGGTTCTGCGGAGCACGCTTCCACGTGCCGTTAACTGGCAGAACGTTTGATCGGTGTGAGCTTCCCATTTCACCTGCTACAACGACTTGTTCGTCAGCAATTGCAAGAATTACCACAGCTGACAGAACGAGTGCGATGCATAAAGCGACAAAGAGTTTTCTCATAGTAATATTTTAAACTGCCTGCTCACTAAAATTTTTCTGTTAAAGCTATATTGTTTTAGGCTCTAACTGGCGCCGTCAAGAATAACAACAAAAATAATTAATGATCAAAAATATATAACATTATGTAACCCTCAATAAGCCAGTTGGTAGTCAAGGCTACAAGTTTTGGAGGAATAAGAAAGATATAGAGCCTAAAGTAATTGCTACATTACTATACTTCTTCGGCCTTTCAGAAAAACAAGCAATTTCCTCTCCCTATTTGAAGAAATAAGTCACGAATCAGTTAAGAATATACTACCACAAACCCAGAGTTCTAAAACAGCCAAAAAAGAAGAAAAAAAGCTGGAGAAGAAACAAATCTTCGTCTGGACTGCTGTAGATTTCGAAGGAATGCCTGACATGGGCTTCTGAAGGAAGGGGAAGCTTTGAAGCCTATGTTTTGAGAGAAGTCTTAAGCACGAAAACAGGCCAGAAGTCGTTGTTGACGTGGGATGCTGGTATCTCTGGCTCTGAAAATATTGGGATTAAAATACAGGCACGTTCGGAGAATGCTGTAGAAAGTTTCTTTTCGAGGTTTAAGGGGCGAAGAGGTTCTGGAACAGGTTTCCTTAAAAGTTCTTTCGAATGCAGAGCTGGTTG